>NZ_JABFOM010000016.1:0-74219 GCF_013116715.1 Arthrobacter sp. 147(2020) | reverse complement strand
CTTCGGCCCCCGCTTCATCTGGGAAAGTTCACCTAACGCAGACATAACCCGTCCTAACCGTGGATGCGGAGACCTGTTGCGGGTTTCAGATCCCAGGTTTGGAGCCGCCCACACATTCCGTAGAGCGGCTCAGTCGACACCGGGGCCGCCCCGCGGACGGTCGCTGACGCCAGCGGGGAAGCGTCCCCGGAGGCGAGCTGGTTGATGGTTGCCAGGGTCTGGTTGGCTTGCGCCAGCGGGCCGGCTTCCACCAGAGACCGCCAGTGGCCGGTCTTGTCCGCCACCAGGGAGGCGGCGTGCTCATGCAGTTCGCGTAGCGCTCCCTGGTCCCCCCGGTTCAGGCGGTCCACCAAGCCGGTGTACCCCTCCAGGGCAAGATCACGCCGTGCCCGCACGGCCGCTTCCATCTCGGCAGAACCGGCGCCGGACGGCAGCGTCGCGGCGGCACGGTACTTTTCCGGATCAGCAAGGACCTCATCTGGAAAAGTGAACACTGCATCCCCGTGCTCGGGCAGCCCAGCATTCCCCATCACAACGACGATGTCGAGCGCGCCGTCGTCGTTCACCAACCGGTGCACGGTGCCGGGCGTGAACCACAACACCGTCCCCGGGACGAGTGGATGCTCGGCGTAACCCTCAGCGCTTAGTGTCTGGACCCTGCCCTGCCCCGCCACCACAATGTAGCCCTCACTGGAAGCGGTGTGCAGGTGCGGGCTGCCGCCGCACAGGCCGTCCGGAGAATCCCACGAGTACACGTTCAGGCGGGTCACACCGGTTCCGCCGGGAAAGTTCGGGGCTGTGGCAGGGTCGACGCGGTGGCTCATGATATTCCGGCTCCGACGGCTTCTCCGAGCAGTTGTTGTCCCGCCTGAGCGAGTTCCTGCGCTCCGTCAAGCCCCCGGTCCCCATCGGCGACCAGAAGGCCGTACTGGTAGGCGAGGGTCTGGTTCGGCTCGAAATCCGTTTCTTGGGAGAAGAACGGCGAGGCGCTGATCACCGCGAAGATCCCGGTCCGCACAAACCATTCGGTGTTCTCGTGGCCCCCGGCGTACGTGTTCCCCGGTGAGTCAACGAACACGAGCGTGGAGGCACCGCCGTCGCCGTCGTGCTTGCCGCTGAACGCCATCCAGGGCGCCCGGATGCCCATCAGTTCGTCTCCCCCGGTGACGCCCGGCGCGTACACCTGCCCGCCGCTGAAGGATCGTGGTCCGCGCCAGAAAAGGCCGCCATACCCGGCGTTCTCGCGGCCCTGGGTGGTGGGGCTGCCGATTGCAATGACTGTGCCCGACACGTTCACGAAGCTGGTGCTATAGGTAAGCGACCAGGCCTGATGCTCGGCGGCCGACAGTTCTACGGTGAACGAACGTTGCTCCTCAACCCACAACTCTCCGGCCTGCGTGCGCCACTGAAGGTTTTCGACGACGGAGATGCGCTGCCCGGTCACGGTGATGGATTCAAAGCCGGTGTGCACCATGGTGCCGTTGTTCTCCAGCTGCTCGTAACCGCGTCCGCGGTTGTAGGTGGGGCCGCCCCAGAAGTTTTCGGTGCCCATGTTCGGCAGCGACCAGGCCAGGCCCTTGTGCCATACGTGGTCGTGCGGCCGGTACTCGCTAACTGTTCGGCCGCCGAGGGTACGGATCGGGTGGAAGTAGGGCCGCGGGGATTCGAAGGCCGGGTCCCAGGGTGCATACACGTACCGGAGGATCTCCTGCGTTCCCGCGCGGATCAGAAGGCTGCGGCCGTGCTCATGGACCAGGGTCAGGCCAGTGGGCTCGGGTTCGGTCAGGATCGTCACGTCAGGCATCAGTGGCTCGCTTTCACATCGGACCATGGAGCGGCGGACCCGTCCATGGCGGAGTAGAACGGTGATTCGGGGGTGATCTCGCCGCTGGCGACTGGCTTCCCGGTGAACGCCGAGGCGTAGATCGCGGCAATCAGTTCCATGGTTGACCTCGACGCGCTGCTGGTAGCGGGCAGGGGTTCGCCAGCTTCGATGGCGTCGAAAACCGCAGCGAACTGGGAGGCGTGGCCGGACGGTTGACCCGTCAGGCCTTCTTTCCACAGCCGTACCAGATCGTCGTGGCCCGGCGCCGCTGTCAGCGACCAGCTGTCATCGGTGTAGCCGTACAGGTGCTCCAGTTCAACGGTGGCATGATCAAAATCGAACCGCAGGTAGCTGGTTTCCTTCGGCGACAGGAAACTGTTGATGATGGTGGCAATCGCACCGTTCTCGAACCGGACGATCGCGGCGGAGAAGTCCTCGGTGTTCGTGGGTCTGGCCTGCCGGGCCGCCACAGCGGTCACGTCGGTCCACCCGCCGAAAATCGAGAGCAGGAGGTCGAACTGGTGGATGCCGTGCCCCATGGTGGGACCTCCACCTTCCACCAGCCACTGCCCGCGCCAGGGCAAATCAAAGTAGCCATCCGGGCGGTACCAGAGGGTGTTGCAGATCGCAGTCATCGGGGCACCCAGGGCCGACTGGCCCATCAGCCGCTGGAGATTCTGCGCACCGGACCCGAACCGGTGCTGGAACACGGTAGCGAACGAAGCATCGGAGACCTTTTCCGCGGCGGTGATCTCGTCAATCTCCACCAGGGTCAATGCCGGAGGTTTCTCGCAGAGCACATTCACGTTGCTGCGGAGCGCCTCGATCGCTTGATCCTTGTGGAAGCCTGGCGGCGTGCAGAGGTGAACCAGGTCCAGCTCCTCAGCCGCCAGTAGGTCGGTCATCGACGTGTACCGGTTCGGGATGTCCCATTTGTCGCAAAATTCCGCCAACCGCTCCGGGTCCACGTCGACGGCGGCGACAATGGAGCCCCTATCGGCAAGTTTCTGCATCCCCTCGGCGTGCACCCTGGCGATGTTGCCGGTACCGATCAGCGCGGCGCGGATCGGTTTCGGCTGAGACTGCGGATTCATAATGCTCCATATCATCGTTGTGCTTTCGCACGCCCTCGGGGCGTGTGGTTGGTTCTCCGGGCCAGTGTGGGCCCGGCGTCAGCTCTGGTCCTCGACCGCTGCAGCCCGTCGGGAACTGCCAATTGGATCCGCGCAGAGGTTGATCACTGCAGGTTTTCGATCACTGTGAGGGTAGATTCGGCGGCCTGCTGGGGCGATTGCCGGCCGAAGAGCACTTCGCTGCCGATCAGGGACAGTTCGCTGCCGAATTCGGAGGCGTTCGACGGCGTCACCTGTGGGGGCTCGACAACTTCAGCCTGCAGGTCGGCAGCGAAGTCCAAGGCCATCACCCCGGTGTCCCCAAGCTCTGGACGGATCGCTTCCTGGATGGCAGGGATGGCCGGGACGCCACGTTCCACCTGAAGGATCTTCGCGGCGTCTTCATCGTTGACGAGGAAGTCCACGAACCGCGCGGCCTCCTCGGGGTGCTCGGTCCGCGAGGAGATCGACCAGTACATGGATGCCTTGTTCACCATTTCCGGTGATTCACCCTCGGACTGCGCGGGCAGGCGCAGCAACACGAGTTCGGATCCGCTGGCATCAACGAATGCCTGGATCTGGGTGTGGAACTGCAGGTGGAACGCCGTCGTATTGGTGCCGAACGGCTGCTGCTCCAGTGATGCTGTGACATTTTCGGTCTGCGTCGAAGGTGCGGGGGTGGCTCCCGACTCGACCAGTTCCACCGCAAAGGCGAAGTACTTCTCGAGCGTCTCGGCGCTGACGGGAGTTTCACCCTCACGGGGGAAGAGCTCTTCGCCGTGCTGCCGAACAAAGGCGCCCAGTTCCATCGTTTGGGTGCCGAAGAAGTCGAATCCGGTGATGCCCTCGTCGCCGAGTTCTTCACTGACCTGAACTGCCATGTCGGTGAAGTCATCCCAGGTCCAGGTGGTGTCATCTGGCATCTCAAGACCGGCGCGTTCAAGAATGTCAGGGTTCACGCCGACGGAAAAGATCCCGACGCCGACGGGTGCCCCCACGATTGCGTCCTGCACCCTTCCGGTATCGAGGACCTGAGGGGTCATGTCCGACAGGTCAAGCGTGTCTTCGACGGTGCCCAGATCCAGCAGGGATTCCCGCTCTCCGTAGGCGGCGATTCGTGACTCGTCCATCTGCATCACGTCCGGAGCGTCGCCGCCCGCCGTGGTGGTTGCCAGCCGGTCCCAGTATCCGTCCCAGGCGCTCCAGTTGGCGTTAATCGTGATGTCCGGGTTCTGCTCCTCGAACTCCGCGATGACCTTTTCGGTCAGCTGGGCGCGGGCGTCGGCGCCCCACCAGGTGAAGTCCAGTTCGACCGTTCCATCGTCGGCGCTGTCCCCGCCGCAGCCGCTCAGCGTCAGAGCAAGAACTGTTGCGGTTGCGGCGACGGCGAGACCCCGGCGGTTGGCGTTTGATTTCTTGAAGTGAAGCATCGTGATCCTCTCTGATCCGTTTGCAATGCGCTGGCGTCGGCTTCAGGCGGCTCCCCCCGCGGACGGGTCGCTCATCGTCGAAGCCCGAAGGTAAGCGCTTTCCACAACCTTACCGAGAGAGAAAGGTGACGTCAATCACTTTGCGAAAGAATTATCGATAGCTTTCGGACTCAGCGGTTCCTGCTATCTTCAGATTTTTCGGCGCGCCGGTGAAACGCTAGCGAAGTGGAGCGGGCATCACGCCCGGTCCGGTCCATTGGCTGGGCACACGCAGATGTCCTGCGTGGCCCGGGATGCCGGCTTTGCTTTGCTACCCGACGGCGATAGCTGATGCCCGAATTGTCAGGGCTTTTCCCCAAAAGTTCTCTGCGCGTCGACCAGCGGTGGTGTCCACGGCCGCGCCGGAAGAGCTGGTCCCCTTGCCGCATCAAAGGAACCAGCTCTGACGACTACAGTCCGGAGGTGCCACCCGGATGGAGGCGGCACCTCCCCTAGACCACGGGTTGTGGGACCCCCGTCAGGGGCACCGCCGAGGGACGCCTCACCGTGGTTCCGACCGTGACCGAAGTCCCGGATCCAGCCGATTCCAGCAGTGACTCGAGGACGTCGAGCACGTGGAAGGCGAGGTCACCGTTGGCACGGTGCTCTTGGCCCTCGGGTGTCTGAGCCATGTCGGCGACACCGTACCCCCGGCCGGCGTCGTGGTAGCCTGCGCTGACAGGGAGTACTGCCCAACCGGCCTCCTGGTCGGTCAATGTGCAGACCTGCACCTCGCCGTCGAACCTATTGGGATCCGGCACGATCAGGCTCGCCGTTTCGCCGTGGATCTCGATGTTCGGCGACCGCGTCTGGACGGCATCGAAGCTCATCACCAAGGTGGAAAGCGCTCCTGACTCGTGCACCAGGACTCCTGTGACGTGGGTGTCTGTCGTGACCGGGATCGTTTCGCCTGTCCGGGGGCCGGAGCCGATCCGCCGCGAGGTGCGGGTGTGGCTCGCCGCCCCGATCACCGATTTCACGGGACCTAGAAGAGTGACCAACGCCGTTACGTAGTACGGGCCCATGTCCAGGAGCGGACCGCCGCCGGGTACGTAGTAGAAGTCCGGGTTCGGATGCCAGCGCTCATGCCCTGGGGTCATCATGGTTGCTGTCGCGGAGATCGGGGCTCCAATCAGGCCGTCGTCGATCGCCTTCCGCGCAGTCTGGATGCCGGTGCCCAACACCGTGTCAGGTGCGCAGCCAACCCGGACACCCGCTGCCCGGGCGGCGTCGATGACCTCCTTCGCCTCAGCAGTCGTCGCTGCCAGAGGCTTCTCCCCATAGACGTCCTTCCCTGCGGCAATTGCCCGCAACGCCACCTCAGCATGCGCCACCGGAATCGTGAGGTTGAGGACCAGGTCCACCTCGTCATCGGTCAGCAGCTCGTCGACACCCAGACCACGTACACCGGGCTGGGCGGCTGCCACGGCCTGCGCCCGGGATGGATCCAGGTCGGCTACCGCGACCAGATTCACCGAGTCCAGCCGTTGGAAAGTGTCAAGGTACTGGGCAATGATGGCTCCACAGCCGACGATTCCCAGATTCAACGGCTTGCCCACAGCATGCCCCTTTCGATGATGGTACGTACGTTCGGATCGTCGAGGATTTCCACCCGGTGCCCCGGAGTGCTGACGAAGATGCGGCCCTTGCCCCACTGGCGGGTCCACAGAGCCGGAGAGGTGACCGGGCGGTTCCACGGGTCCCACTCACGGACGGCCTGCGTGGTGGTGGCGAGGACGTCGATGTAGTCGTCGGTAAGCACCCAGTACTGCTCGGTGACGAGGTCGAAGTCCCCGATCCCCCGCGTGATGGGATGGTCGGCCGCGGCGGGCAGCATCTTCACCCGGTAGGGGACGTAGTTGTCGGACTGTTCGCCGACGCACTCGTCCGGGTGTTTTCCCGGGTGGCACGCGAACTGGCCGCCGATCAGGTGCAGGTAGTCGGACTGGTTCCGGTAGGAGTCCGCGATACCGCCGTGCCAGCCGGCCATGCCAGTCCCTGCCTCGATGGCTGCGCGGAGCCCCTGGAATTCATCCTTCTCGATGGTGTTCATCGTGTTGCACTGCACGATGAGATCCACGGTGGCCATATAGTCGAGGTCGGCGTAGATCTTCGGGGAGTCCTCGATCCGGACGTCGTACCCGTTGCCCTTCAGGAACGGGATAAACCGGTCGGTGGCTTCGACGGGCTGGTGGCCGTCCCAACCGCCGCGGACTACCAGGGCGAACTTCTTCGTCATCTCAGAATCTTTCTTTGGGTTGGTAACTGGCACTTCGCTGGCCAGTCGGGCGGTGTCAATGGCCGGTGGAGAACTCGGCGTCGGCAGGGTTCCAGGACGCATTCGGTCCTCCTTCATTGGGGTTCAAATCCGCTGCCAGCGGGATTCGTTAGTGGCGCTGTGCTCCACAGCAGCCAGCACCCGCTGTACCTGCAGCGCGTCGGCGAACGACGGCGACGGTTGCCGCCCGTCCGCGAGTGCTCCCACCAAATCCACCACCTGGTGGGTGAACCCGTGTTCATAGCCCAGACCATGACCCACCGGCCACCAGTTTCCTGTGTACGGATGATCGGGTTCTCCCACCTGGATGCGCTGGAACCCCGAGGTGCGGCTGTCGTTGCTGCCGTCGTAGTACTCCAGGACATTCATGTCCTCGAAGTCGAAGGCGATCGATCCCTTCGAGCCATTGACCTCCAGGCGGATCGCGTTCTTGCGGCCCAGTGCGAACCGCGTCGCCTCAAACACGCCGATGGCTCCGGAGTCGAACCGCGCCGTGAAGGCAGTGGCGTCGTCGACCGTCACCGGGCCGCGCTCCCCCGAGGAATCACCCCGGCCGCCCAGTCCGACCAGGTCGCCGCCCAGGGGACGCTCCGTTACGAAGGTCTCCATCAGTGCCGAGACGCCGGAGATCGGTGAACCCGTCACCCACTGCGCGGCGTCAATGATGTGTGCGCCGATGTCGCCGAGAGATCCGGAACCGGCCTTCGCCTTATCCATCCGCCAGGTCAGCGGGGTCAGTTCGTCGGAGAGCCAGTCCTGCAGGTACTGGGCGCGGACGTGCCGGATGGTCCCGAGCCGTCCTTCCTGGACCAGTTCCCGGGCGAGGGTGAGCGCCGGCGTGCGCCGGTAGCTGTACCCACACATCGCGAGGACACCGTTTTGGGCTGCTGCGTCGGCGGCAGCGACCATCCGTTCGGCCTCCGCCACCGAGTTGGCCAGGGGCTTCTCACACAGGACATGCTTTCCCGCTCTGAGCGCGGCAATCGCTATCTCAGCGTGGGTGTCGCCGGGGGTGCAGATATCGATGAGGTCGACGTCGTCACGATCCAGGAGGTCCCGCCAGTCAGTGGCGCTCTCGGCCCAGCCCATGCGGTGGGCGGCATCCCTGGCGGCGTCGGCATTCCGTCCGACCAGAACGGCCAGCTCCGGCTTCAGGGGTAGGTCAAAGAACCGCGGGGCGGTGCGCCAGGCGTGGGAATGGGCAGCGCCCATGAACGCGTAGCCCACCATTCCTACCCGGAGTGGAGGTGGTGAAGGTGTCACAGGGTTCCTTTCGATTAGTGCCGGGGCCGGCGGTGAGCCCGCTGACGAACTGTCGCCGCGACCACGACAAGTCACCGCTCATCCACCAGTTTGTTCATCCATATTCGAAACTATTTCGAAAGATGTTTCGATATTGGTAAAGTTAGCTTCGACACACCAACAAGGTCAACACCCTCGGCAGTATCAGGCCGTGCCCGTTCACTAGGAAGAGGAAGTGATGGCAGCAGTCAATGCCACAACTCCGAAGGCGACGCTCGCCTCCGTGGCCGAGATTGCGGGGGTTTCCATCCCCACAGTCTCGAAGGTTCTCAACGGTAGGGATGATGTGGCCGCGTCCACCCGTGACCGCGTGCTGGAGGTCATGCGCAGCCTCAACTACCGTTCGCCCACCACCCGCCGGCGGACCGAACTGGTGATGATCGACGTCGTCGTGGAAAACGTGACCACTGCTTACTATTCCGAGGTCATGGACGGGATCCTTGAATGCACCGCAGAGAACGGTGCCGAGGTGGTGCTGTCGGCCATGTCGCTGCAGGCGTCCAGCGCGGCCCAGCGGGCGCAGCGCATGCTCGACGCCGGGCGGCGGGGCCTGCTGCTGGTCACGTCGAAATGGGGCCGCAGCGACCTGGTCACATTCCAGGAGCGCGGTTTGCCAGTGGTCCTCGTGGATCCGATCAACCCTCCTGGGGCCGACGTCGTCAGTGTGGGTGCGACCAACTGGGCGGGTGGCAAGACCGCGACAGAACATCTGCTGGATCTGGGACACCGGCGCATCGCGCACCTGGGTGGACCGCCCCTAGCCGAATGCAGCCAGGACCGCCAGCACGGGTACGTGGCGGCACTGTTGGGCCGGGGCATCGAGGTCCGGCCGGAATACGTCATCTCCCGGGATTTCACCCGGTCCTTCGGCATCGAGGGACTGTCCCAGCTCCTGGAGCTCCCGGAACCACCCACGGCCATTTTCGCGGCAAACGACACGATAGCGATCGGAGTGTGGGAGGAGGCGCGCCGGCGCGGTCTGCAGCTGCCCGCGGACCTGAGCATCGTCGGATTCGACGGCACCTCCTTCGCCGAGGCGACCATGCCCCAGCTCACCACTGTGGAACAACCGCTGAGGGAGATCGGCCGCTCGGCCGCACGAGCACTGCTGCGCCAGATCGACGGGCAGGAGCCTGATTCCACCCGGGTTGAGCTGGCCACGCGACTGTTGGTCCGGGAGTCGACTGCACCGCCGCGCTGAGGCTCTTCCGGGCCCTCAGGCTGGTGACAGGGTGGGGTGCAGGAGCGCCGCAGCCCTCCGATACCGAGCCAGCACCTCGCTGCTGCCCTGCGATGCAGGGACCGGCGGAAGGGTCACCGCGTCGATGTGCCACTCCGGGAACTCTCCGGTAAGGGTGGCAGCGGCCTGCCGGGCGGCGCCGTCGGCCACGTATTCGCCGGCTGCCGGAACCACCACCGGCAGCCCGAAGATTCCCGCGGCGATCTGCTGCACGGCGGTGGACTGCGCACCCCCGCCGACCAGGATAATGCGGTCGGCGGTGACACCCTGCGCCTGGATGGCAGCGAGACCGTCTGCGAGAGAACAGACGACCCCCTCGAAGGCGGCCCTGGCCAGGTTTGCCCGGGTGTAGTTGGTGAGGGTGATCCCCTGCATCAGGCCGGTGGCGTGGGGCAGGTTGGGGGTCCGCTCGCCTTCGAAGTACGGCACGAGGCTCAGACCCTCCGAGCCCGACGGAGCCGTGAGGGCAAGATCGGCCAGCTCAGTCAGGTCAAGGCCAAGCACAGCCGCTGTGGCGTCGAAGATGCGGGTCGCGTTCAGGGTGCAGGCCAGGGGCAGGAAATTGCCAGTAGCGTCAGCGAAGCCAGCCACGAGACCGCTGGGGTCGTGCGTTGGAGTGTCGGAGACGGCGAACACCGTGCCGGAGGTACCGAGGGACACCACAATGTCCCCGACCATCGCGCCGACCCCCAGCGCCGCTGCCGCATTGTCTCCAGCTCCCGGGCCGATGAGTGCTCCAGCCGGGGTGCGGCCGGACGATTCCGCCGGACCCAGCACGGTCGGTAGTACCGGAATGCTGCCAAGGGCATCTTGTACGACCTCGGGGAGGTACTTCCCCTGCGCCGGCGAGTAGTAGCCGGTCCCTGACGCGTCGGACCTGTCCGTGTGCAGTGCCGCCAGTCCCTCGCGTCCGGTACCAGGTCCGTAACCGGCCAGACGCCAGCTGAGCCAGTCATGGGGCAGGCAGACGGCTGCCACGCGTGCAGCGTTCGACGGCTCGTGCTCTGCCAGCCACCGCAACTTGGTGACGGTCAGCGACGCCACGGGAACCGTGCCCGTGGTCTCCGCCCAGTAGCGGGCGCCGTCGTCGGCGTTTCCGTCCCCGGACTCCAACACCAGGGAGGTCGCGGCGGCGGCAGACCTGACATCGTTCCACAACAGGGCCGGCCTGATGACGTTCCCGTCCTCATCCAGGCAGACCATTCCATGTTGCTGGCCCGCAACTGAGATCGCTTCAACATCATCGATGCCTCCGGCGTCGGCGACGGCCTCCTGAAGCGCCGTCCACCACTGCTCCGGATCGACTTCAGTACCGTCGGGGTGGCGGGCCTTGCCCTGCCGTATCAGCTTTCCGGTGGCTGCATCCCGGATAACTACCTTGCAGGACTGGGTTGAACTGTCGACGCCTGCGACACGTGGCATGGGAGGACTTCCGTGTTGGGGTGATGAGGAGGGAACAGGCTTCCGTCGCCGGACTGCTGGCGTCCGGCGACGGAAGGCCCCAGTGAAAGGAGCGGCTGGACTAGCGGGCGCCGAGCAGGTGCTCGATGAACAGCTGCTGGAGCTTGACGAAGCCGAAGCCCTTGCCGTTGAAGTAGGACTCGGTATCGAAGTCCTCGTAGGCGGAGCGGTCGGCGCGCAGTGCCTCATAACCTTCACCGGCGTCGAGAGTGGGTTCGTTGATTTCCGAGACCTTCGACGCGGCGAGGGCCGCCTGGACGTCGGGGTCCGCCCGGAAGGCTGCGGCACGTTCCTTCAGCAGAAGGTAGGTCTGCATATTGGCCGCTGCGGAATCCCAGACCCCGTTCATGTCTTCGGTGCGGCTCGGCTTGTAGTCGAAGTGCCGCGGGCCATCGTAGGAAGGCCCGCCAGCGGGACCACCGAATTCGAGCAGGTCCACCAGGGAGAAGGCGTTCTGCAGGTCCCCGTGGCCGAAGACGAGGTCCTGGTCGAACTTGATGCTTCGCTGGCCGTTGAGGTCAATGTGGAACAGCTTGCCCTGGTAGAGCGCCTGCGCGATGCCGTGGGTGAAGTTCAGTCCCGCCATCTGCTCGTGACCAGTTTCGGGGTTGATGCCGACCAGTTCAGGGCGCTCGAGGGTTTCGATGAAGGCCATGGCGTGGCCGAGAGTGGGCAGCAGGATGTCGCCACGGGGTTCGTTTGGTTTCGGCTCGATCGCGAAACGGATGTCGTAACCCTTGTCGGTCACATAGTCCCCGAGCAGGTTGACGGCTTCCCGATACCGTTCGAGGGCGCCACGGATGTCCTTGGCGGAATCGTATTCGCTGCCCTCGCGACCTCCCCACATCACGAAGGTCTTGGCGCCCAGTTCAGCAGCGAGGTCGATGTTGTCCAGGACTTTCCGCAGCGCGAAACGGCGGACCCCGCGGTCGTTGCTAGTGAATCCCCCGTCCTTGAAGACGGGGTGACTGAACAGGTTGGTGGTGACCATTGGGACGACCATTCCTGTCGACTTCAGCACGCCGGTCAACCGGTCGATTTCGCGCTGACGGTCCGCTGCCGAGCAACCGAAGGGAAACAGGTCATTGTCGTGGAAGGTGATGCCGTAGGCCCCCAGGTCGCTGAGGCGGTTGACGGCTTCGACGACGTCAAGCGGGGCGCGGGTTGCCGATCCGAACTGGTCCTGGGCTTCCCAGCCCACCGTCCAGAGTCCGAAGGAGAATTTGTCGTCTCGGGTGGGCTGCAGTGCCATGTGAAGTCTCCGGGTTTTGTAGGGGTAGCGCAGGTAGTGACAGAACGTGTTCCTGGGACAAACGCCAGGTGAATTGTTTTGCTAACAAACATATTCCAATTTTGCCCGATGTCAACCGTTGCCGGGGCCGTGAACCCTTGGTAGAGTCAGCCGCCACATCTCCAGCAGCAACACGAACATGTTATGTTGCCAAGAACATCAAACGTAGCTCGAGCCCCACAAAGAGGGATACTTCATACATGGAACAGCTTGTCGAGGAACGTAACTGGGCCGGAAACGTCACCTACCGGGCACCGCGGATGGCACGCCCGCGGTCGGTCGAGGAGCTCCAGGACCTGGTGGCCTCCGCAGCGAGGATCCGCGCCTTGGGTTCTCGGCACTCCTTCAACGACATCGCAGACACCAGTGGAACCCTCGCGATGCTTGACGGCCTTGATCCCCAGATCAGTGTTGATGCCGCACGCCTGACCGTGACGGTCAGTGGGGGAACCCGTTACGCGACGCTGGCCGCTGAGCTGCAACGGCAGGGCTTTGCCCTTCACAACCTGGCGTCGTTGCCCCATATATCGGTGGCCGGAGCAGTATCAACAGGCACCCATGGCTCCGGAGACTCCAACGGCAATCTCGCCACCGCCGTCGCGGGCATCGAGCTGGTCACCGCCGATGGCAGCATTCACACCATCCGCCGTGGCGAGTCTCCCGACTTCGACGGCTCGGTGGTCGCTCTGGGTGCGCTCGGGATCGTTTCCCGGCTCACGCTGGACATCGAACCCGCGTTCGACGTTACCCAGACGGTCTTCGAGAACCTCGCTTGGGATCAGGTACTGGACAACTTCGACGGCGTGATGTCCTCGGCCTACAGTGTGAGCCTGTTTACCTCCTGGAGTGGTACGACTGTCGACCAGGCATGGCTAAAGCACCGCACGGACTCGTTCACCGGCGGAGGAAGCGACACGACCACCGAGGGGGGCTCCATCCCGACGTTCTACGGCGGAACCGCCGCCACCGGGGCGCGCCATCCACTACCTGGGGTATCCGGGCGCAACTGCACCCAGCAACTTGGCGTTTCCGGACCCTGGTCAGACCGGCTCGCGCACTTTCGGGCCGAGTTCACCCCGAGCAAGGGCGAGGAGCTGCAAAGCGAATATCTGATCCCGCGCGAACACGCCGTCGACGCGATCCGTACCCTGCGCGGACTCTCCGACGTCGTAACACCCCTGCTGATGATCGGTGAGATCCGGAGCATCGCGGAGGACAATCTATGGCTGAGCCCGAATTACGGCCGCGATGGCATCGGCTTGCACTTCACCTGGCACGCCGACCAGCCAGCGGTCGAGGCAGCGCTGAGGCTGATTGATTCGGAACTTGCTCCTTTTGCGGCAAGACCACACTGGGGCAAGGTATTTACCAGCGAGCCGTCCACCCTGGCCACGCTGTATCCCCGGTTTGATGATTTCATTGCTCTCGCTGCCCGGTTCGATCCGACCGGAAAGTTCCGAAATACGTTCCTTGAGCGCACCCTCTATGGCAACTGGTAGCGTCGCCACAGTGTCATCGCACCGACAGTTCCCCCAATGACTCAACCACCGTTGCCGCACCTGTCCCCGCCATTGCCGGCCATCGATCCGGATCCGTCGCGACGGAACAACCTCGCCCTCATTACCGCTCTAGTCCACCACCATGGCTCCCTGAGCCGCGCGCAGCTGACCAAACGGACCGGCCTGAACCGTTCGACGGTAGGGGCGCTGATCGGCCAACTGGTGACCCTCGGGCTGATGTACGAGGCGGCACCGACCGGCAAAGCCCAGGTCGGCAGACCGAGCCCCGAGGTGCATCCCAGCCCGTCAATCGCTGCCCTGGCGGTCAATCCTGAAATCGATGCGGTCACCATCGGGTTGGTGAGCCTCGGCGGGAAAGTACAGAAGAAGATCCGCTACGCCACCGAACGGATTCCCACCGCCCGGGAAGCGGTCAACATCGCAGTGGCAGTGATCGAGGGTATGCAGTCCGAGCTGGCTGCCTCGTACCGGATTACGGGCATCGGGATGGCGGTGCCGGGACTGGTCAACCGCGACGACGGAGTGGTTCGGTATGCACCGCATCTGGGGTGGCGTGATGAACCCGTCGCCAGAATGATGAGTGAGGCGTCCGGCTACGTGTGCCACGCCGCCAATGACGCTTCCCTGGCGGCGGAGGCCGAACTCATCTTCGGAGCCGGCGCAGGCCAGCGGAACATTGTCTACCTCAACGGCGGGGCGAGCGGTATCGGTGGCGGCCTGGTCTCCGACGGGACTCTCCTACGGGGATCCTCCGGGTACGCAGGCGAAATGGGCCACACGTTGGTCCGCACCTCCGGCACGGTTTGCCACTGCGGGGCGTCTGGATGCCTGGAGACGGAGGTCTCGCAGGCCCCTCTGTTCGAACTCGCGGGGTTGGACGGTGGCGATACCTCCCAGCTCGAAGATGCGCTCCGCACCCGCCGAAGCGACAAGCTCGACAAGGAGGTGGCACGCCAGCTGGGGTACCTGGGCATAGCCCTCCGCAACGCGGTCAACACCCTCAACCCGGACGCCATCGTCCTGGACGGATTCCTGGGCGTTCTTCACGCCCTGTCCCCCCAGACGCTGGGCGATCACTTGCAGTCGCAGGCGCTGGGCGGACCGGCGAGCGAGGTGACGATCCACCGCGCTGAGTTGGGTTCCGATCTGATGATGATCGGAGCCGCGGAGCTGGCCTTCTCGCAGTTCCTCGCCAACCCGGCTGGCATGGGCGCGGTTCCGACGGCGAGGCGTTAGGTAGGGAAAGGAGTCCGTTGCCTATGGATGGTGCAACGGACGGATTGCGCTCGTTGTGCGGGCGTGGTTCCTACAGCCTGTCGCGGGATGTGCTCACTGGCTGTTCCTGAAGCCGAGGTAGAGGATCACCCTTCCTGGCCGTTCTGTCTCCTATTGAGCGCTATGGCAATCCCTTTGTGCAACAGTCGAAGCATGCAGTAATCAATCTGACTACACTTCAATCGTGGTGGCCTGTAAATATGGTCATCCTGACCGCGAAAATGAGGAGCACCCATGGCCGTCAATAAAGGTCACCGTCCCATCCGGGACGCAATTGATCGGGCTGTCCTCGAAGCATTGGATGCCGACTCCCGCATGACAGTGCTCGCCATCGCACACCGCACTGGCCTGGCGCGTGGCACTGTCCAGGCCCGGCTGGAGCGGTACGAGCGCGAAGGGGCACTCAGGGATCACAGCGTACGCATAGCACCCGAGGCGCTTGGCCTGAGAATTTCAGCCCATGTGGCGGCGGAGCTCGACCAGCACAGGATCGATGTTGCAGTAGAGGGCCTGCGGGCCATCCCGGAAATCATCGAATGCCTCGCTCCCGCCGGTGAAACGGACCTTCTCTGCCGGGTGGTCGCCCGCGACCCGGACGACCTGTATCGGGTCTCTGAAGAAATCCGCCTCTGTCCAGGAATCCTGCGCACCCGAACGAGTATGTTCCTGCGCCAACCTATCCCCTACCGCATGAGTCCGCTGCTCGCGACGCTTGGCAGCTAAATAGTTAGCTTTGTCGTCTTCCTACCCGGATCTGCAGGTGTCCACCCCGGGCGGAGGACACAACGACGTCGGCACAGTCACGCTCCAGACCTGTCCTGGGGTGGGCGTCAATATCTGCGCCGCCAAGCCAGCAGGCGGCCTGGGCAAGTGGCGTCAGGACTGCTGCGAATCCAGTTGGCTTCTGCATGTCGACGATGCACAAGGAGGCTTCTGGTGTCGTGAGCCGGACCATCGCGGCCCAGGCGGTCTCCCAGTGCACCATCAGGGACAGGGAATAGGTGGCAAGTGCGGCATCGGAGCGTGCCCGGCCTCCCCTCGCTGCGATGCGGGATCCGATGTCGGCGGGAGACAGGGTGGTTGCATCGGCTTGGATAAGGATCACGTTGGTCCAACCGTTGCGCGTCGCCCGCCGTCTGGCCTGCTCAAGCATTTCTGGGCTGCTGTCGATGCCGACAATGGTGCCACCTGGCGAAACCCGACGCTGGAGGAGACTGAAGTTCAACCCGGTGCCGCATCCGACGTCGAGCACCTGTCCTCCAGCCTGCAGCGGCAGTCGCCTGATGCCAAGTTCCCGGCCCGCACGGTACACGGGATACTCGCCGGAGAGCGCGTCGTAGAACCGTGCGAAGGTCCTGTACCTTCTGGACATCGCGATGCTCCTGGAGTTGTGGTGCGATTCCCTGCGGGCGGGAACCTGATCCAGCTTAGGCTGGGGAGAACCGGAACAACGTTAATGAGGGCAAAGTAATGGCACGTGATACCGAGGTAGTGGATCTCTTGGTCATCGGTGGCGGGACCGCTGGGATCGTCGGGTCGATGACGGCCGCGAGCCTCGGTGCCCGCACCGTACTGGTGGAAAGATCCCGGACCGGTGGGGACTGCCTCTGGACCGGTTGCGTCCCGTCGAAAACGATCCTGTCCGCGGCCGCCGCCGCTGCCGGGGAAAGTGCTCTCACCGGTAATCGCACCGATTTCGCCCTGGTCCGCACACGCGTCGCCGGGGCAATCGCCGCAATCGAACCGGAGGATTCACCGGAATCCCTCACCGCGGCGGGCGTCACTGTTATCTCCGGCAGCGCACGCTTCACCGGTCCTGGTGAAGCCGACGTCGACGGCAGGACCATCCGCTTTCGGCAGGCGCTCATCGCCACCGGCGCAGCGCCAGCTCTGCCCTCCATACCCGGTCTCGACCAGTCGCCACGGGTTGTCACCTCGGAAACCATCTGGGACCTGGAAATCCTTCCAGGACGCCTGGTGATTATTGGTGGCGGCCCGGTTGCGTGTGAGTTGGGCCAGGCGTTCGCCCGGTTGGGCTCACGGGTGGTGATCCTTGCCCGCACCGCCATCCTGCCCAAGGAGAACCGGGACGCAGCTGCCCTCGTGTGTGACGCTCTCCGGTCCGACGGCGTCCAGGTGATCGAGAACACCGATGTCAAGCAGGTCACGAACGACGACGGAACCGTCCTCCATACCGGAGACGGGCAACGGTTCGATGCGGACGTCATCCTCGCGGCCACCGGCCGGGAAGCCAGGACACGGGGCCTGGGCCTAGATCTGGTGGGCGTATCCTGTAACCCGTCCGGCCGGGTGCTCGTTGACACGTCGATGCGCTCGTCCGTCCCAAACATCTGGGCGGCCGGGGACGTCACCGCCTACCCCGAGTTCACCCATCTCGCCGGAGTGCACGCGAGCACTGCAGCGTCCAACGCGGTCCTGGGTCTTCGCAGGAAAATCAGCCCGGTCATGCCGCGGGTCACCTTCACCTCCCCGGAGGTCGCCGCCGTCGGCCTCACCGACGCCACGGCAAGGAACCACACCGCAGTGACCATCCCGCACGCGCACACCGATCGAGCGATCACCGAGGAGCAAACTTCCGGGTTCACGAGGATCATCATCGGCAAGGGCGGCCGCATCCTCGGCGGAACGATCGTCGGACCGCGAGCTGGTGAATCGCTGGCTGAGCTCACTCTTGCCGTAGATCAGGGGCTCAGCACCCGCGCCCTCGCGGGGGTGACACATCCTTATCCGACCTATAACGATGCCCTGTGGAATGCTGCGATCGCCCATACCCGGTCACAGCTGCAATCTCCGGCTGCGCGGACCGTAGTCGGAGCCCTCAGGGGTGTGAATCGATGGCGGACCGACAGGCTGCAGCGCCGAGGTGCCATGGGTTAGCCGAAGAAGGCTGTTACCCTCGGGGTGGTTAGTCCTCAATCTGCGATCCGGAGGAGTTCCCCCATGCTGCAGGACACTGATTACGATGCGTTCGCCGACTCCTACTCGGCCGAAAATGAGTCGAGTTTGCTCAACGAATACTACGAACGCCCGGCAATGATTGGGCTAGCCGGAGACGTTCGGGATCGTCGTATTCTCGACGCCGGCTGCGGCGCTGGCCCGCTCACGACGGCGCTCCTTGATCGTGGCGCGAACGTGACAGGGTTTGACTCCAGCAAGGCGATGCTTGAGTTGGCGAAGAAAAGAAATGGCGACAGGGCGGAACTGGTTGCCGCCGACCTGGGCCAACGGCTCCCCTTTGCCGACGACGCCTTCGATGATGTTGTTGCGTCATTGGTCTTCCACTACCTGGAGGACTGGGCTGGTCCGCTCTCCGAGATCCGGCGCGTCCTACGTCCGGAGGGCAGACTCCTTGTGTCGGTGAATCATCCGATCCTGTTCCCCTGGAACAACCCCGGCAAGGACTATTTCCAGGTGACGAAGTACTCGGATGAGCTCACCTTCAATGGCGAACCCGCCACCCTGACCTACTGGCATCGGCCGCTTCACGCGATAACTGACGCGTTCACCAGGGCCGGGTTCCAGATCGAGGTGATCAGCGAGCCTCCCTACTCGTCCGATACCCCGGCGGACCTCATTCCACCGGGTTTGAAGGAGCGCGATTCATTTCTGAGCTTCATTTTTTTCGTGTTGCGCGCGCCCTGATCTGATCCCCAGTGACACCTGACGGAAAGTACGACGGTGTCACCAGAAGTACTCTCCGGGTGCCCGCCCAGTCGCGAGATAGCCCGGGGATGTCTCCCCGGGCTATCTCCTCACCGTATCCGCCGTTTGTCAGGAGGTCGGCGTGCTGTTCTGTGCCACGAGATCGGCGTGGTGCACAGCGGCGACATTGGGGTGGGCGCGGAGCCGGTACCGGAGCGCGTTATCCCCGTAAGTTTCCAGGATCGGGCTGTCGGTCGGATCAACAGAGAGTCCAGTGGCTTTGGCGTGATACTGCGGGCTCATGGTCAGCGCGGGCATCGTGGCGTCCAGCGCCGGGTTGTAGAAGAAGGGCAGGGAGATCCGCTCCGCGCCGTCCGCCTGTGAGATCACCCGGTGCAACGTCGCCTTCAGGAAACCGTTAGTAGCGAGCTCCAGCATTTCGCCGATGTTGACCACGAAGGTACCAGGAACCTCGGGCACGTCGATCCACTTTCCCTGGTGTTCAACCTGGAGTCCGCCCTTTCCAGGTTCGACGAGGAGCAGTGTCAGCACGCCGCCGTCGCGGTGTGACCCAACGCCCTGTTTGGGCTTATCGCCGGACTCCCCCGGATAGCGCACAATTTTGAGCATCGGAAACGCCCGGTCGCCAAACGCTTCGTCGAAGCTATTTTCCGGTGCACCGAGGGACACCGCTATTGCCCTCAGCAGATCGAGGGAAATGGTGCTCAGGCGCTGTGTCCAGTCGGAGACAATCTCCTGCATCTCAGGAAGATCTGTGGGCCACAGATTGGGACCTTCCAGGCGCCAATAGTCGGCCACGCCTGGGCCAGGCTCGACGGCGTCGCGATCGACACCGATGTCGATCTGTTCACGCCAGTCCACGGCCCGGTCGGTGAGTTCGGCACCCATCCTGGTATAGCCACGGAACTGTGGGCTATTGACATTTTCCAGCGCAAGTTTCTGTTCCTCGGACAGATCGAAGAAGCGACGGGAGATCGCGAGCATCTGATCGGTGAGGTCCTGGGGGATGCCATGCCCGCCCAGGTAGAGGAAGCCGACGTCGTGCATCGCGTCGCGTAGATCGGCTCTGAATTGTGCGGCCTCTTCCTGGCCAGCGCTCAGCAGTGAGTAGTCCAGGACGGGCAATGATTCGAGTGACAAGTTCGTAGAGTCCTTTGAAGCGAAGTGTGGAAAATAAGATCCGTATGCGCTTAAACGTTACGGCTGCGGCCGCTCAGACCGTCGTTCGCGTTGCGAAGTGTGTCCTTTTGCGGTGTGGGCCGGGTCCGCTGACGAGAGCGACCGAGGTGTTTCGGGGGCCTCCGCTGATTGGGTCGGCTATCTCCACCGTCTGTCTCATGGGGTCTTTGATCACGTAACTCCAGTAGCCGACCAAGAACTTCTCAAGCCCCTACCAGGTCCGGTAGAACCGGCGGGAGGCTGCAATATCGTTACTGCGGGTATAGAGAAAGAACGCGGGGTTTGGCATTCGGCGAGCCTACCCGTCCCGCCGAGGGCAGTTCTACGAGATACCGAGATGGTCGATAATCTTCTCGATTACATCGAGACCGGTATCTGCAGAAGTACGCCAGCCCATCGATGCGGTTTCCAGCCTGTGGTTGGCCGAGTCGATCGAGATGACCCGGGCATCAGTGCTCCCCATAAGGTCTGGACGCCACGATGGATCCGCCGTTCCACCGATCACGAGATGCTGACCTGGATGCATCCCGGATAATGCGTCAGCGATAGCTGGATCGCTAAGGATCGGGGTCAACCAGGCTGCCTTCACCTGCCGCGTCGCGAAATGGGGCAGCGCGTACGTCCCTAGCGACTTCGCGATCACTAGCTCAGGCTGGGCGGGCATCAACTCTTCGGCACGCGCCAACGCAGATTTCATAAAACCAGCGATGTCCTGTCGGTCCACCGTTTCGATCTCTGAATGCCAGTCGATGCACCACACATCCCATCCGCTCTTGATCAGGGCGAGGATCGGCCAATAGAGCAACGGGGCTTGAACCGTATAGCGCGCCCCGGGGAGCACCAGGGCAGCAGGAGCACCGTCTACAACAGCCATATTTGCTCGCTGGACAATCACCATTGAGTGAGATTAGCAGGCCCGTTACGTCGCCCGGCGCCCGGGCGCAGACGAAGTACCGTCGTCGTTCACGCCGGGCGACACTTGCTCATCCCGGGCTCCACCGCGGCCCTTAAGCGCAGCACAGCAATGCCTGGAGAAACTAGGAAGCAGTTTTCACCACGAGTACGTCGCAGGGAGCGTTGTGCACAACGCTCCACGCCACGCTTCCCAGAACCCGCAATAGGCCTGTCATGCCCACGTTGCCCACCACCAGCAACTGGGCACCAGTG
This sequence comes from Arthrobacter sp. 147(2020), assembly GCF_013116715.1. NCBI lineage: Bacteria > Bacillati > Actinomycetota > Actinomycetes > Micrococcales > Micrococcaceae > Arthrobacter > Arthrobacter sp. 147(2020). The sequence goes on along the minus strand of NZ_JABFOM010000016.1, from coordinate 53,416 downwards.
CGTTCGGCTTCCTCGATGAGGACATCTTGCGGTTTCCCCCGGCCCGCAGCCGAACGGACCTTCACCGAAGGGTGCTCTTCGCGCAGCTTCACCGCTACCCGTTCAGCCAGCTTCAGGGCCTGCTCGGCGTCGTCGAGTATCCAGGTGTCATTTCCGATCCGAACCACCTCGGTGTTGCCCTTGATGTGGGCGCTGAGCACCACAAGTTCTACTCCCAGCCCCTCAGCAAGGACCGCAGCCCGTGACGCAGCCATATACGCGGTGTCGCTACCATCGACCCCAACAACCACATTTCCCGCCATGCTGGTTTCCTCCTCGATCATCAAACCGCTTGTAGCGGTATCCGGAGCCTACCGAAGTCGACCGACAAAGCTCATTAGGCTACGCAGGCTTTTCGTTACGACGACTCGCAACTGGGGCTTTCGTTCCCGGGTGGGAATGCCGGCGTGGTTTGATTTAGGCACTCAGGCAGCGGTCATGCCTCAATCATTCAGGGGCAGCACGCATGGCAAAAGGAAAGTACCGCAGAACGTCGTCGACGGAATGGGCGGGCGATTCAGGCGACCACCAGCCTTTGGACGATCAAGGCCGACGAACCACCGGTCCTGTCGCAATCACCCGACGGATCGTTGCCGTCGTGGGCAATCTTGTTGGGGCAGGTGCCTTGCTCGTTGCGGCCGGCGCCGTGTTCTGGCTTCTGCCCCTCACGGCCGGAGACAACTCGATTAGCAGTGTCTTTGAGGATGACGTCGCCGGCACCTCAACCATTGCGTTTCCAACCCTGATGGCGCTGCTGTCCATGATTGGGTTTTTCTTTGGCCAGTTCGCGCTGCGTGGACGCTGGGGAGAGAGTAGGGTATTCGGTTCCTCGGGCGGCAGCTTCGCCGTCGATCTGCGGCCTATCAGCGTCTGGCTCCATGCCCTCCTGCTGGGCCTTGCCATCATTGCCTGGATTCTCGTGATGGTGATGCCCCTCGTGCTCGACCTTCGCGGCGAGATAGCCGCCTCGGACGGTTCCTCCGCACGGGAGCAGTTCTGGTTCATCGTGACGGTGTACGGCACCATCACCGGTGCACTAGCCGCCATGGTCGGTATGTCGTTGGTGAAGAAGCTGACCTATAACCGAGCTTTGAAGCGACATGGATGGAGTGTTGAGCAGGGGTCCGCCACCCAGCTGTGGTGGCGGAATGTCTCCCACATCTGGCGGACCGAACTCGGTATTGCGGCGCTGGGAGGAGCGGCCCTTGGGCTTGCACCGCTCGGCCTCCACCTGAACAGCGCACCTTATGGTCTCTCCTTCACTGCTGCGGGAATCATACTGTTGGTCCTTTCGCTTCGCTTCGCACTCAACGCGTGGCGTTCCGGTCTTCCTATTGAACGGGTCGAGTCCTACACCTGAGCTGCCAGGAACGCTCTGCGCATGCCCTAGGCTCTAGCGGCGCGGTTCAGCGGGTCCTATCCTTGGTGCCGGACGCACATTGTCGGGAGTCAGGATCCGCTGACGGCGTGCCAGTTACGCGGCAACAACCGGTGTTGGAGCGGCCAACATTCGGGCAAGGTGGAAGCGGTGAGCTGATGGAAGATCCAATCGAAATGCTGACGAAATCCCTACCGTCATGGGGCGCGAAGATGGCTTTCGGTGAGAGCATCACGGTGGGCGGCCGGGAAGTAGTCCCTGCGGCGTTGGTCATCTTTGGTTTTGGCGGCGGCGGAGGGGCTGGCAAGTGGGTCCAGCGCGAGTCGACCCCCGGAAATGAAAGTGAAGGAAGCGGTGGTGGCGGGGGTGGCTATACCCTCCCGATCGGCGCTTATGTGGATGGTCCCGACGGGCCGAAGTTTCAGGCAAACCCTGTTGCGCTGATCATCGTCAGCGTGCCATTGGTGACTGCAGCTGGGTGGGCGCTGGCACGAATCATTTCCGCCGGTTCCCGCGCTCGCACGGCGGGCGTGGACTACCGGTAACTCTGGGCGATAGGGAAGTGCCGCGGGCGCTCCACCCGTCGCACCCTGACGCCCGGCACGGCGCGAACCAAGAAGGGCCCCCGCACGTGTAATAGGTACCTGCGTCGGTTTGACCCGTTGTGAAGGAGTTTTCTTGGTGCGTCGCTCAATACCTAGGATTCCGGCCCTCATCGCTCTGGTGGCCATGGCGGTGATCGCCGTCGTCGTGGTGGTCAGCCTGACTGGCAACCGCCAGCCTGGTGCGGCCGCCCACCGTCACCCCCGCGACGACCGATGCTCAGGAATCTCCAGCGACGCCGTCGCCGATCCCCGTCACCACCTCGCCGGAACCGGAGCCAAGCCCCGATCTGGTGGAAGCGGTGGTCTCTTCGCATAGCCTGGCCACCGATGCGGGCGCAGCAATTCTCGACGCCGGCGGCACCGCCGCTGATGCTTCGGTTGCCATGGCCGCCGTCCTGAGCGTGGTGGAGCCCTTCTACTCAAGCGCGCTCGGCGGGGACACCTGGGGACTCTATTACGACGCCGACGCTGAAGCGGTAACCAGTGTGAACGGTGTGGGCCCAGCTGGCAGTGGAGCTACCCTCGCTGACTACGGTCCCCGGGCTGGCACCCCTGGCATGCACCAGGCAATCGTCCCCGGAGCGTGGGACGGCTGGATGGTTTGGCTCGGCGAGTACGGCACCATGGACCTCGACGAAGTGCTCGCCCCCGCCATCAGTCTCGCCCGTAATGGCTACCCCGTCAGCACCGAGATGTCCTATTGGCTCGGCGTCCACGAAAATGAAATCCGGGCCAGCCCGGTGATGAGCAACATCTATCTCCGCGAGGGCTCGCTGTCGGCGCCGGGTCAGACCATCTACCAGAACGATTTGGCGGACACCTTCGAAGCCCTGGCATCCGCGTACGACGAAGCGCTGCCGTCCGGAAGATCAGCGGCAGTCACCGCCGCACGTGACTACTTCTACCGCGGTCCCATTGCCGATTCAATCGTCGCGTTCTCCGAGCAATCCGACGGCTATCTCACCGCTGAGGACCTCAGCTCTTTCGAAGCGGAAATCGTCGATCCAATCGAGCTTGAATACACCGACGACATCACCATCTACCAGAATCCTCCCAATAGCCAAGGCATCGCGATGCTCGAGGCCCTCAGCATCTTGAGGGAGGACAACTTCAGCAGTCTCTCCCCCGATGATCCCGCCGTCGTTCACACCCAGATCGAGGCCATCAAGCTCGCCTACGCCGACCGGTACGCCCTCGTCGGAGACCCGGATCGCGCCCCGGTGCCCGTCGCCGAACTGCTGTCCGAGGACTACGCCGCCGCACAACGATCCCGGATCGATCCCGACACGGCGGCAGAGTGGCCCATCGACAGCGGGATCGAGCGGAGCGCCTCCGACACGACTACCTTCCATGTCGCCGACAGTTTCGGCAACGCAGCTGCGGTGACCACCAGCATTGGAGGCCATTTCCTGGTGGTCGGCGATACCGGAATCCACATCAACGAGCGGATGCGTTTCATGTCCCTGGAGGAGGGCAACGTGAATGTGGTTGCCCCCGGGGCCACGGTGCGCCACACCTCCAACCCCTACCTGGCGCTTCGGGACTGCAAGCCGTACCTTCTCGGCGGGAACACCGGGATAGACACTCAGCCGCAGGGCCAGTTGCAGCAGTTCATGAGTGTGGTGGACTTCGGGCTCTCCCCCACGCAAGCGATCGCCAGGCCACGCTTCGTGAGCACCGCGTTCCCCGCCTCAACCTTCCCTTACGCAGCAAACAACGTGCTCGACGTCGAATCCTCCATCCCCCAAACGACGATCGACGGGCTCCGGGCACGCGGGCACGACGTCGTCGTCGGGCAGGGAATCTTCGGTACAGCGAGCATGCTGGAGATCTCTCCCGACGGATTGTCCGCCGAGGCAGCCTCGGAGCCACGCAACGACACCGCCAGTAGCAGTGTCACCGTTCCGGACTAGCCTGGCTGCCCGGGTGGGGCAGACTTGAACCATGCATGACAGAGCACTACAGCAGCTGGCGGCTGCACCGGACGGTACCCATCTCTCATGGCGGGAAGCTGGCTCCGGGGAACCGCTGCTCCTCATTAGTGGGCAGGCTGTCGATTCCAGCTCGTGGGATGCGCTGCTTCCATCGCTTGGTAGGCACTTCCGGGTCATAACGTTTGACCATCGCGGGACGGGGCAGAGCTCGATCGGGCCCGACGAGGCCTACTCGACCGCCGGGTTCGCCCGCGATGCGGTCGCGGTGCTCGACGCCGCTGGCGTCGAGCGGGCCCACGTGTATGGCCATTCCATGGGTGGCCGGGTTGCACAGTGGATGGCGATCGATCACCCCGATCGCTTGGGATCGTTGATCCTCGGGGCTACGACCGCCGGCGACAGGCGTGGCGTGCCCCGGTCCCAGCAGGCCACCGCGGATCTGGCCAGCGGTGACCCCGACCTGATCGCGAAGCTGTTCTTTCGCAGCGGCACCCGCAGAGAAGACGCCGAAGCGTTCTTCAACCAATCGGCATCACGCCATGCACGGCGTCTCCATCTTGCGGCCAGCCGCAACCATGACGCCTGGGATAGCCTGCACCTGATTGCTGCACCTACCCTGGTGATTCACGGCACTGACGATGAAATGACTCCTCCTGGCAATGCCGAGCGTATTGCCGCGGCCATCCCCAATGCCGAACTGATCCTCCTCCAGGCAGCCCGGCACGGATACTATCTCGAGGAATCCGAAGCAACCGCGCACGTCATCGGGTTCCTACAGCGCAACCCGCTCCAGTAACAGCCGGGATTAACTCCAGCCGATACTGTCCGGCCCTATCGCCTTTCAGCCATTCGCCAGCGGGTAACGCCTAAGTAACGCCTCCCGGTGTACACCTGACTCCATGGCGCGGATCAACTCAACTCTGGAATGAGTGGCCAGGCTGGAAGCTGATCGCGTCAACCGTGGATCGGAATTTCCCGATCTTCCGGGCGCAGCACTGCGGCCCGCTTTTCGAAACTAACACCACTTCAGAGATATATAGGCGAAGGAGCCTACGATGTCCGAAATGCTTAACCCTGGGATCGTCATTCTTCGTGCGCCCGCGCGGGCAACGCGTGACCCCTTCGACGGACCAGGCGCCCGCGGGCTTGAAACCGCTGCCCAGGACCTGGCGGAACGTGCCACAGGATTGACTGTAGAGAAGGACGATAACCCCTCGCATGCAACCCTCAGAGCCTTGCGGAATGACTCGACGGTCCTGAGCGTCGCCCCCGCGATGCCCATGAAACTTGTTGAACCCCTCGAAGCGGAACCAGCTGCCGCTTCGACTGTGACCTGGGGAGTCAAAGCCGTTGGAGCAGATACCTCGCCGTTCACTGGCACCGGCGTCACCGTCTCGGTCCTCGATACGGGTATCGACGCCGATCACCCAGCCTTTGCGGGGGTCGACCTAATTACCAAGGACTTCACGGGTGCCGGTAGCGCCGAGGATGACAACGGCCATGGAACGCATTGCGCAGGAACCATCTTTGGCCGGGACATTGCCGGCCAGCGGATAGGTGTTGCTCCAGGTGTTCAGAAAGCGTTGATTGGGAAGGTGCTCGGTGGCCCGAACGGTGGCAGCAGCGACATCCTTGCCTCAGCGATGTTGTGGGCTGCCGACAACGGTGCCCACGTCATATCCATGTCGCTTGGGATAGATTTCCCGGGCTGGGTGGACGAGCTTGTCACGGTCCATGGCCTGTCTATCCCGGCAGCCACTTCGATCGCCCTCGAAGGTTATCGCGCGAATGTCCGGCTATTCGAGCAGCTGGCTAACCTCCTGAATGCCCGTGCCTCCGTCGCGCAGACCACCCTCGTCGTTGCCGCCGCTGGCAATGAAAGCAAACGGTCCAGTACGCCCGCCTACGAGGTCAACGTGGCGCCGCCGGCCGCCGCGTTTGGAATCACTTCGGTCGCAGCATTGGCCAATGGAAACGGCACTGGCCGCCTCACCGTAGCACCGTTCTCCAACACGTTGGCAACGGTTGCTGGCCCCGGAGTCGGCGTCTTCAGCGCCTGGCTCAACGGGGGCACCAAGACCATCAGCGGAACGAGCATGGCAACCCCGCACGTGGCTGGCGTAACCGCTTTGTGGGCTGAACGCCTTCTGGCACAAGGACCGCTGAGCCCGGTACTTCTTCAATCCAAAGTCATCGGTTCCGGGACGTTCAAACCTCTCGATCCCGCCACGGATCCACTGGATATTGGTGCCGGGTTGGTCCAGGCCCCCGGTATTGCTGCCTAATAGCGGAGACTCTGCCATACCGGTCAGTCACGGGTCATCGACGCAGATGGGGTGGACTGGCCGGCACCGGCTTCACGGTTCAAGATTCTCCAAGGAGGCGGTACACCGAGACGTGACTGCTGGAGTCAGGTAGCGGGCACTTCTACATCGACGATGCCGACGAACCTGCTCCCAATACCCTCGTACTCGCTCCGAACAAGTCTCGGCAGTACTAGCGGGATTTCATCGTGGGCGTGGTGGGAGCAAGCGACATATGTGAACGGCGGCCACCACTTCTTGGGGCGAGCGGCTTCCGAGAAGCCGCAGACAACGCAGGTCAGCTGGACCCAGACTGGCCGCTTGCCCGTGCGGTTTTCTCTGGACTGGACGAGCCACGCGGGCGGATTGTTCACGAGCTCGGACAGCTCGGCGTCGGTCAGCCTGCTTGGGATACCGTGGCGGTGTGCCATCTCCAGGGGGATATCAAGGGTCTGAGCTGCAACACGTCGGGTAACCACCAGTTAAAGATACGGGATGCGGAACCCTCCCGGCTCATCGATGACGACTCGCTGACGCTTCCTTCACCCTTTATTGCGTCATTGCTTTCAACTACTATGCGACGGTGGACGCTTCGCTGAAGTATTGCCCCTACCAACCCAAGAAGCCTCCGATGGCGGGGACAGACCCGGTCGTGGAGTGGTTGCTGGAAGGTGATCCCGCCATCCGGTGGCAGGTACTGAGCGATCTCCTCGACGCCCCGCAGGATGAGGTCGTAGCCGAGCGAGCACGGGTAGAGCACGAAGGGTGGGGCGCTGGGCTCCTCGCTCTACGAGCACCTGATGGACAGTGGGCTAACGGGGCATGCTTCCCGAACACCGCGGCGTTCACCAAGAACACCGCTCAAGCCCTTGCGAACGGGGAGCCACCCCCACCATTCCCATCACCCGACGCCGAACCGACCGATATACCTGGTGAACAGGCGGGGCAACCATGGACCCCTACCTACCCGGTGCTGCTCGACCTCTGTCACTTGGGTGTACCGCCGAACAGCGCAGTCATGCGCGAGACCGCACAGCTGGTCGCGCATAACTGCCGGTGGGAGTACGACGGGTTGCCATTTTTCGCAGGGGAAGTCGACTGCTGCATCAATGCTGGCACTATTCTGATCGGCACTTACCTAGACATCGACGTCGACCAGGTGGTGCAGCGACTCATGGCCGACCAACTGCCTGACGGTGGTTGGAACTGCTGGGCTGAATCGCCCTCGGCGCCCGGCTCTTTCGCGAGCACACTTGACGTCGTCGACGCCTTACTGAGGTGGGAGCGACTCACCGGCGGATCGGACGAGGTCCGGCGAGCTCGCCAGAAGGGCGAGGAATACTTGCTTCAGCGGGGTCTGTTTCGGTCCCTGCGCACTAGGGAGGTGGTGAACCTGCGATGGCTTCAGTTCTCCTACCCTCCCCGCTGGCACTATGACCTGCTGAAGGCGACGAGCTACTTCGCTCTGCGTGGTGGTCCGGCCGATCCGCGGCTGGCCGAGGCGATCGACCTGGTTCGAGCCAAGCGTCAGCCAGATGGACGGTGGCCGCTGGAGAACACTCATCCCGGTGCGGTCCACTTCCGTTTCGAAGAACCCGATGGAACACCGAGCAGGTGGAACACCCTGAGGGCACTTCGGCTTCTGCGCTGGTACGACGCAGCAAGCATTTCCGCCGAAGCAGGCACGACCCCTGAGAACAGCAGCGGCATCTGATGCAGCAGTTGACAACAAGACAAAGTGGCAGGTGCCCTCCGTCCAGGACACCTGCCACTTATGTTCAGTTCGCGGAACTAGTCCGAGAGCTTGAGATGTTAGCCGTTGACTCGCACGAAGTATGATCCGGCGAGATCCGACAGTGGGTGCTCCATGGTGAGGTTGGCACCGTTCATGCCGCTGCTGATGACCTTGCCACCGCCAACGTAGATCGCGACGTGTCCGGCGTTGATCACGAGGTCACCCGGTGCTGGTGACGATACGACCGAGCCGTACTGAGCGAACTGCGAGGGGCCGAGGTCTCCGACGTTCAGGCCGATGGAGCGCAGAGCGCGTTCGACGAGCACGGTGCAGTCCTGGATGGACCCGATCTGGCTGTAGGCCGAAGCGACCAGCGCTGCGCCGACTCCGCTGGCCGGAACCGACGGTGCCGCCTTAGCTGCAGATGCAATGGGGGTGATCGAGCCGGAAGCCAAGGTCATGATTGCCGGTGCGGCGGGTGCTGCTTCCTGTGCGGCAGGTGCAGCTGCCGGAGCGGCTGGTGCCGCGTAGAAGGCCTGGCTTGCAGTAGCTGCTGGAACGGCGGCTGCGCTGACTGCTGCGCCACCGGTGAGCTGGATCTGCTGTCCGGGGTAGATGACTGAGGCGTAGGACAGGCCGTTCTGCGCGAGGAGGGTATCGAGGTTGATACCGTGCTGTGCAGCGATTGCGCCGAGGGTGTCCCCGGCGGCAACGGTGTAGACACCGGAAGCGGCGGGCGCTGACACTGCGGGGGCGGTTGTTGCTGCGTCCTGGGTATAGCTGCTTGCGTGGGCAGTTGCTCCGACGGAGACGACAAGGCTACCGGTCGCGACGGCGATGATGGCTGGCTTGCCCAGTGCTACTGCATTGTTCTTGGCGGACTGGGTCAGGCCTTCAAGAGCGATGGAATGGGTGGTGGCTGCGCGGTGGCGTGCCGAAATGGTCTTACGTGACATGGTAATTGCCTCTCCCATGCCTGCGGGGTGAGCTGTCGGGTTCGGATGGGAGTCACCCGGCCGTCCGCCATCCTGAGCTTCCCGGCAATCGCGAACGATGCTGCAGGTCTTGCACTGGATAGTCAGATCGACTTAACCCCGAGGGTCACCGCGTGCGGTGGCCCGGTGGAAACGTGGTTCCCCCGTCCCTGCCATCTGGATTGTGCGAACGGGTCCCGGTGCAGCGGCAGGGCTCGGCATTCTGCGCGGGATTATGATCTCGGCGGGGTGCCGGGATCACTCGAATGAGAGTACCCCACACTGGTTGGGAAGTCACGTTACGGTTACGAACCCTTCTCGGCGTCGCCCGCACCCCGTTGAGTGCCGCCGAATCCGCAGCTCACTTGTAGTTGGTGTGGTCCTGTCCGTCCGGATCGAGTTCATCGGAATCCATTGCTTCTAGATGTCTCGTAATTGCTGCTATCACCTGCGCCATGTGTGGGTACGGGAACGGGTGCCCTGCGTCGTCCAACCAAAGGCCGCGGGCCGATGGAATGGCTGCAGCGAGTCGGTGTCCGTGTTCGATCGGCAAGATCACGTCGGCTTTCCCGTGAATCACGAGGGTAGGCGCAGTGATTGTTCCCAGAAGCGGGTACCGAGAGCGTGTCACAGCGACCGCGGCCTGGTGCTGGCAGAGTGCACGAAAGTTAAGTCCGTTTCGTTCTCTCAGGTCGTAAAGAACAATTTTGGTCCACTCTTCGACGTCGATAGGTTCGTCGCCGCCCTGCGCAACTAACCCCGCGATGAGTTCTTTGACAAGATTCGTCTCCCCTCCCAGCAACCGATAGCGGAACTGTGGAAGGCCCTTAATCGCGGATTCGATCAGCTGCCAGGTTCGGGGTCCCGGCATCGACGGGTCCGTCGGGTCCGCGGAGGTCGACATGAGACTCAGCGAGTGAACACGCCCCGGGTGGGCGATCGCGATTTCCTGGGCGACGAAACCCCCGAGTGAGAGCCCGACCACGTGGGCGCGGGCGATGCGCAGCTCGTCGAGGACGGCTATCGCATCGCCCGCCATGTCTATCAGCGAGTACGGGTTCTTCCGACTCCAGTCAGTCATCCAACTCGAGCCCCCAGTGCCCCGATGGTCGTACCTGACGACGCGGTACCCTGCTGTCGCCAGGCCGCGCAGGAACTCCGGAGGCCAGAACAGTGAGCTCACACCGAGAGAGGCGTTCAGCAGGACCACACCGTGCTCGACGCCGGCGGGAGGGATGGACTCGTACCAAATGTCCACCCCACCCGACCTGGCATTCCCTGTTTCACCGCGAATCACTCCGCTTATGGGTCCGCCGCGGACCCGGGCGATCGTCTGCCTGGTACCGGACGGCAGGCGGGGTCCGCGCCATGTCAGGACCGCCATAAGTCCGGTGAGACCCAGCACCGCTGACGCAAGAACCGTCCCCTTCCTCATCGGCTCAGCATAGAGCAGACAGTGTCTGGGCGGTCCACGTCCCAAACGGGATTTGCCGCCCTGCAATCATGGGCCACTACATCGACGATCGGGATCGGCTGCCAGCGGATTGTGAATTCAGTAGGTCATTTGCGAATCCGCCAGCTCAGGATGCCCGGGTAGTGGTGATGCCACCGTCGACGGCCAACGTAGCGCCGTGGATATAGGCTGCCTGCGGCGACGCCAGCCACGCGACAGCTGCGGCAATTTCATCGGGAGTACCCGGGCGGCCCGCGGGGGTCCCAGCAGTCATTTGCGAGATGATGTCCCCGGCCCCTGCATTGATTGGAGTACGGGTGGCTCCCGGCGAGACGGTATTGACGCGAATGCCTCGGGGCCCGAACTCCGCAGCCCAGCTGCGCGCGAGCTGTTCCTCCGCGGCCTTTGATGCCGAGTACAGTCCGACAATCGCGTGGCCCACTGTCGACATCCAGGATCCGATCACCACGATAGTGCCGTCCCCCTGCTCAAGCATGCCCGGTACCAACGCAGCCGTGAGCACGTGCGGAGCGCGAATGTTGACCGCAAGGGTAGCTTCAAGATGCTCGTCGGTGAGGGACAACGTATCCACAGCCGGGCACACGGCAGCGTTATGCACCAGAAGATTGACTGCACCGCCAAGAGCGGATTCCCAGGACCGCGCGGCGGAGCGCAGTTCGTCAGCAGGAGCCGAGAGGTCAGACGGGACAAAAGTGGCCGCACCGCCGTCGCGGTGGATGCCCGCCACAACGTTTTCGCCGCGCCCGCGGTCCCGCCCGGTGATGAGTACGTGGGCGCCGCGGGCGGCGAGGAGACGGGCGGTAGCGGCACCGATGCCGCTGGTGGAACCGGTAACAACCGCACGGCGGCCGGAGAGGGAAAGGGAATCTGACTGGGACTGATTAATTGTGGTCATGTTCTTCATTCCAACCGACTTGCCGGGGACGCACCAGTGCAAGCGGTGCCTAGGCATGGGATGACCACCCTCGTTCTGACGTCGCTTCCTATACTGGGAGGGTGCCCGCAGACCGTACCGCCCTCGCCGCTTTCCTCCGCACGCGCCGAGACCGTTTGACACCGGCACAGGCTGGCATCGATCCCCTGCCTGGCCGCCGCCGCGTATTAGGGCTCCGTAAAGAAGAGGTAGCGCACCTTGCGAGCCTCAGCACCGATCATTACAGCCGGATCGAGCAGGGTCGTCAACAACACCTCAGCAGCGACATCGTGCTCTCCCTCTCACGGGCACTCCGGTTGGACGAGATTGAAACGAAGCACCTGTTTGACCTGGCCGTTTCGCCCGCTAAGTCCCGTGATTCCGGGTGGGAGGCACCCCAGCGAGCTGACCCCGGTCTACTTCGCCTGCTGACGACGCTTGACCATGTTCCCGCGTTGCTCCTGGGCAGGCGCGGCGACGTTCTCGCACGCAATGGGCTCCTGTGCACCGTGCTGGGTACCGAACTCGATCCGGGATCGTCCTTCATGAGATGGCTGTTTCAGGCCCCGGAGGCACGGGAGCGGATCCTCAACTGGTCTGACTTCGCTGCCGCAGCCGTCGGTGGCTTGCGCTACGAGACCGGACGGCGTCCCTATGACCGCAAGCTCGAAACGCTTGTCGCCAAGTTACGCACCGAGGACCCGGACGTCGCGCGGTGGTGGAATGATCACGGAGTCACGGACCAGACGTCGGTCACCAAGCGCATCGAGCACCCCCACTTCGGGATCCTCGTGTTCGGCATCGAGGCCGTCAACACGCCGCATGACCCCGATCAGCGACTGATCGTCTACACCGTAGAACCGGACTCCGCGACCGCTGCATTACTTCCACTCCTACAGTCCTGGGCAGCTCAGGCCCGGAGCGATCCATCTCTGAGCACACCGCGCCCTGAATGAAGCAGGACTTGAACCAGCCGGCGGTCCTTGAGCTACTTCGAAAGCGCCCCCTCCAACCATGACCTCAGCACCGGTGCGGGGGCTGCCCCGGCCTGCCTGGCGACAATCTTTCCGTCGACGATGATCATTAATGTGGGCACTGCCTGAATGGTGAATCTGGCGGAGAGCTGCGGCGAGCGGTCGACGTCGACCTTCACAAGTTTGATCTGCCCAGGGCGTTCGTGAGCCAGCTGGTCCAGGACAGGGCTCACCATCCGGCACGGGCCACACCACACCGCCCAGAAGTCCACCAGCGCCGGGACGCCGGACCGTTCAGCGATCTCTCCGAAGTCGTCGTCACCTGCTTCAACCACCCAGGGAAGATCCTCATGGCAATTGCCGCAGCGTGGCCGGCCGTCGGCGGCCGCCGGAACGCGGTTGGATTTGCCGCAGTGGGGACACTTGATGATGGCCTTGTTCATGAGGTTCCAGCCCCTTCCAGTTCCATGGTGCTGTAGTCGACAACCAGTTCCCCTCCGGCTGCTGTCACTGTCACCATTCCGCCTTCCGCGATGCTGCCACGCAGCAGCGCCCTGCCCACCTGTGTCTCCACCACATGGGAAATGTAGCGGCGCAAGGGGCGGGCTCCATAGATCGGATCGAAGCCGCGTTCGGCGATCAACAGGCGGGCCTCCTCGGTGAGTTGCAGCTCAATCTGCTGCTCGGCCAGGCGCTCCCGCAGCTGGTGGAACTGCAGGTCAACAATCCGCTCAATTTGCGGTAATCCCAAGGGTGCGAACAGCACCGTATCGTCGACGCGGTTGAGGAATTCGGGACGGAAATGCGCCCGGAGCTCACCCATGACCATGCTGCGCGCCTCGTCTGTGATCGCCCCGCCTTCCGTCGAGCCCTCCAGAAGATAAGGGGAGCCGATATTGGAGGTCATGATGATGACGGTGTTGCGGAAATCGATGGTCCGGCCTTGGGAGTCCGTAATCCGTCCATCATCGAGCACCTGCAGCAGCGTGTTGAAAATATCCGGATGGGCCTTTTCCACTTCGTCGAACAACACCACCGAGTAGGGTTTCCGGCGTACTGCCTCGGTGAGCTGTCCTCCTTCGTCGTATCCGATGTAACCGGGAGGGGCCCCTAGAAGCCGGCTCACGCTGTGGCGCTCCTGGTACTCACTCATGTCCAGCCGAATCATTGCGTTTTCGCTGTCGAAGAGTGCCGCGGCCAGAGCCTTCGCAAGCTCGGTTTTCCCGACGCCGGTCGGTCCGAGGAAGATGAAGGAGCCGATGGGACGGCGGGGGTCTCGGATGCCGGAGCGGGCGCGGATGATCGCGTCCGACACCGCGCTAATCGCTTCCTCTTGTCCCACGACACGGTCGCGCAGGATTTCATCCAGGTGCAGGACCTTCTCGCGTTCGCCCTGCTTCAGCCTTGCGACCGGGATGCCCGTCCATGCCGCAACGATGTCGGCGATCTCGTCTTCAGTCACGACCTCCCGGAGCAGGCGTTTTTCTCCCTGTTTCGCGGTGAGCCGTTCCTCCTCAGCAGCCAGCCGCCGTTCAAGGTCGGCGAGTTGGCCGTAGCGTAGCTCCGCCGCCCGGTTGAGATCGTAGTTCCGTTCGGCTTCTTCAGCCTCCAGCCGCAGCCGCTCCAGTTCACTGCGGATTTCCTGGAGTTTGTGAATCGCCTGACGCTCGGCTTCCCACTGGGCACGCTTCGCGTCCGCCTCGGCGCGCAGGTCTGCCTGTTCCCGCCTCAGCTCTTCCAGGCGGGTCTTGCTGGCTGGATCGCTCTCTTTGGAGAGTGCAGCCTCTTTCGTCCCAGAACAGCTCCACTGAGGATTTGTGATCACCCCACAGGCGCCCTACAGAACGACCGACATCAATACTGCAAGCTAGGGGTCCCGTGACAGCCTGATTGAAAGCGAAGGACCCCGGACTGGGCACATTGCCTAGTCCGGGGTCCTTCTGTCGTTGCGGGGACAGGATTTGAACCTGTGACCTCTGGGTTATGAGCCCAGCGAGCTACCGAACTGCTCCACCCCGCGGTGCATAATCGACCCTACGCATCCCAGCGTGAATACACCAATCAGGGCGATCCAGGGCGTGGGAGATTCGAGTTGTCCACCGTGGACCGGCCCAGTACGGTCTCGGAAACGTAGACCCTGTCACCGTGGTCGAATGGTTTAGAGATTCCCTACTGCTCGCAGGATGTCGGGCACTTCGGAACGCGTCGTATAGTCGGTGTGGATATCCACAAACCGCACCGTCCCTCCCGCATCGACAATGAGGACAGTCGGGAACGGAATGGCAGGCGTGCCGTCAGTGTTGCTGTCCGCAACATTGAACCCCAGCTTGGTGTGGGCGCTGCGGGCGTCGGAGCTTGGTTCCGTGACGATGCCGAGCTTGAGAGCGAGTCCGTTGGCGGGATCTGAAAGGACCTCGAAATCTAGGTCGCCGGCCTGGACCGCGGCCTCGCTGCCGGTGGGATGTTGCGGACTAATCGCTATCAACTTGATGTCCTGCTCGACCAGGCTAGGCAGGAGTTCACTCTGGTAGGTCTTGAGCGTTATGTTGCAGTAAGGGCACCAAGCACCGCGGTAGAACACCAGCACTGCAGGCGCGGATGACAGTACCTCCGATAGCTTCACCTCATTGCCGTCCCGCCGGAGCAATAGAGCATCCGGCATCTGTTCACCGACAGTGACTGCCTCGACCGGTACTCCAGCGGATCGAAGGTCCGCCTGTTCCGCGGCGAAGGTACCAGCCAGATCCTTCCCAATCTGGGAATCGAATCCCTGGTTAAATTCTGCCACCTGCTCCTTGATGCTTGTGCTGCTATGCGACATGACAATCTCCTGTATCTCCGGCCCAACCGGACTTGGGCTGCACCTCAGACACTAGATGGCCCAATGAACTTCAGGGTGATAGCCGTCACACAAATTCATATAACTGCCCCATGCCAGTCACGGACAGACCCAACTGGCCATTGATCTCCTACCGCGCAGGCGACGGCCCTGGTCCGTGTTTCCGTGTTGATCGCGGCGGCCCCGCCTAGGCTCTGGCGTAGGCGTCGTAACCCGCAGGCGATTCAGTTCGTTCGAAAGCATCATCAGCATGGCCCAAAAGCACTGCTTCAGGTTCTTCCTCGACAGCCATTTCACCGGCACACAGGGGTCGGAGCAAGAGGGCTTCCTGCTGCTTGGTGAGAAGGAGCGGGAAGCTGATGGCCAAGTGCGCATGACACAGGGCCGAGGTGATCCAGTAGGTGCCATCGACGCCGCCCATGACGTCGGAGACCATTGCACTGATACGACGCCGGTCGATCGAGATGCCGTGCTTGGCCAGGGCGAGCCGGGCTGGGTGGTGCTCAATGTGAGTCTGGGCAACCATGTTGGCGGTGTGGATGGCGCGCAGCTGACTCGGTGTCCAGACGCGGTCGAAGATGCGGGCTGAGGGAAAAGCTGGGACTGTGCTCATTGTGTTCCTGAGATGTGAGAGTGAAGTGCTTTGTTTAACCCATATGTGAGGCAAGTCATTCACGGGTGAGGCGTGCAGTCGTCACCAGGTGCCGCCACCGATCACCGCCGAACGCTCGGCATGACCTGTCTTCTACATTTTTCTAGGGTACGTTCGAAATTCTTCTGGTTGGGGGCGGATCCCAGACCCTGCGCGAAAGCTTCGTCATTCCTACAGATAGTGCGCATTCGCTGCAGTCTCGGGCAGCTCAACTCCGGTGTGATACATCTCTACGTGTCCAACATCATGACCCACCACAGCTAGGTGAGACTGATGGCTGACCATGACACGGGTGGAAGCGTCACTGTAATCGTCCCGTCGTCGACAGAGGCGCCGTCGAGTGCTTTGAGGCCGACCCGGTGCTGGTTATCGAACGTGTTCTTCGCGTAGACGTCGTCGTCGTGCAGAGTGAGCGCCTCGGTGATCGTGGTGGCATGAAGATCGGTGACGTCGATCGAGACGTCGATCGATTCGGTTTGGCTGCGATTCACGAGGAACACCGCCGACGCGCCGGCCTCAACATCCATGGTCGCCACCGCGTCGACGAGGGGCGCACGGCCGTAGACGGAGGTCTCGTAGGTGTCTACCTCGATGGTAGGGCGAAGGATTTCACCGCGGGCTAGGCGTGCGGTGACCGAAAAAGGGAAAAAGGTGGTTTGACGCCATGCAGCACCACCTGGTTCGGTCATGATCGGCGCGATGACGTTGACCAGTTGCGCCAGGGACGCAGACGCGACTCTGTCGTGGTTCTTGAGCAGGGTGATCATGAGGTTGCCGAGAACGACGGCGTCGGCGACGGAATAGACGTCCTCGAGTTGGCGGGGCGCATAGGTCCACTGGTCGTTGACCTCGCCGGAGGCTTGGTGCTCGTCGAGGTACCAGATGTTCCACTCGTCGAAGGATAGGTTGATGGTCTTGTCGCTACGCAATTTGTGTTTGACGTGATCGGCGGCGGCGACAACGGCTTGGATGAAGTACTCCATGTTCAACGACGAGGCCAGGTAAGAATCGAGGTCGCCGCCGCGCTCTTGGTAGTAGGCGTGGCAGGAGATGTAGTCCACGTGTTCGTAGGCGTGTTCAAGCACGATGCGCTCCCAGTCGCCAAAGGTGGGCATCGAGGAACCGGAGGATCCACAGGCTACAAGTTCGAGGGTTTTATCCGCCGCTTTCATAGCCTGTCCGGTGCGGGCAGCGAGCTGCCCGTAGGCGTCGGCGCTCATGTATCCGGTCTGCCAGGGTCCGTCCATCTCGTTTCCCAGACACCACATGCGGATGTCGTAGGGCTCTACAGCGCCGTTGGCGACCCGTTGGTCGCTTAATGCCGTTCCCGATGGGTGGTTGGCGTACTCCAGGAGGTCGAGGGCACTCTCGATCCCGCGGGTCCCGAGGTTCACTGCCATCATCAACTCGGCTCCGGTGAGTTTGCACCAGCGAACAAACTCGTCGATGCCCACCTGGTTCGACTCCAGAGCATGCCAAGCGAGGTCACGGCGGACCGGGCGCTGATCGCGTGGGCCCACACCGTCTTCCCACCGGTAGCCGGAGACGAAGTTGCCGCCCGGGTAGCGGATCGTTGTCGAGCCGAGCTCTTTGACCAACTCGACCACGTCGAGCCGGAACCCGTCCTCGTTGGCGGTGGGGTGATCCGGCTCGTAGATCCCGCCGTATACACACCGGCCAAGGTGCTCTACAAACGAACCGAAGATCCTCCGATTCAGGGGCGCGACGACCGCCGAACGCTCAATGACAATATGGGCCTTGGTCACAACATCATCCTGTTCATAATTACGTATGAGGGCAGCCCGATTCCGGACCATCTGTCGGGTGGGCGTGGGTATGTTAGTTGGCGGGATCACGCCAGAGTCAGCTGAATCGGACGGTCCGTTTCACGCCCCCGGGAGAGCGAGACGGGCGCACTCTGCCCGTCGCGCTTGATCACGTAATCACCGAAGAAGCCCGTGATCGACAAGCGACCGTCATCATCCGTGCGCATCGACGTTTGTGGCAGCCACCATTCGTCCTTAACCAGCGACTGGAGTGCGTGATACGACGGCTTCGGCGTGCCGTCGGCGCGAACCAACCCGCCCGGCGCGCCGAGCCACGCCCCGTCGTCGGTGAATCCCCAGTAGGTGATGGCCTGCACTGCTGGGTGTCCTACGAGTGAGCGATAGTGGCGGACAATTTCGTCCGCTTGCCTCGCCTCTCCCTCGGGCGTTGATGGCCAGGATGGGATCTGATAGTCGTTGAGGTCGACGATCTCCGGCGGCATGAGCTCCCCCGACAGCAGAGTCGTCTCGGTCAGATGGAGGGGCAACCCGAAGCGGGCGAATCGGTCGACCATCGCGAGCATGGTCTCTTCACCCCAATATCCCTGATGCATGTGCGTCTGCAGGCCGATCGCGTCCACGGCGATCCCCGCTTCAACCACGCGCTCGATCAGAGCTTCGTAGTCGCTCGACAAGTCGAAGTCGTTCAGAACGAGCGTCGCCGAAGGGTTCGAGGCCCGAGCTTCCTCGAACGCAAGCTGAATCATGGGCACGCGCCCAATGCTCTGCGCAAGCCGGGTGATACCGTTTTCCTCTGCAGTGAACACGGGCATGATGACGGCTTCGTTGATGGCGTCCCACGTGTCGATGACCCCGGCAAAGTCGGTCACCTCACGTCGGATCCTCTCGCGTTGCAGCCGCTCGATCTCGGCCACCGGTAGACCGGTGAGCCACTCGGGCGCGAGCGTGTGCCAGGTAAGCGGATGCCCCTTCACTGTCACCCCGTGCTCAGCGAACCACGAGGCGGTCCGCTGAAGTCTTCGGGTGTCAGGCTTGCCGCGGGTCGGCTCGAATCCTCGCCAGTAGAACGGAAGGGTCGCAGTGTTAAAGAGGTCGAACCACATCGTCTCGAGCTCCGGCAGGCTGGCGAGCCCGGCCCCTCCGAAAACGGGATCCACCGCAGCATCCTGCTCGGTCTCCCCATTGGCGAGCGGAATGAAGTCGAAACCGATGTTGCCGAAGGCGAAGTCATGACGCAGCTGTTCAACAGTGACATCCGCGTCGCGCACCGGGTTGCCGACGGAGTCCAGCACGGTGACCTGCGCGGTCAGCGCGCGGTGATCGACACTCATGAGGCAGTCCGAGCGACCTCGATGAACCTCGGGTGGAAGGCCCGGTCGAAGCCCACGACGCGGGCTTCGCCGGAGAGCTGCACCGAGTGCGTGACCCGCAGGTCGGTGCTCGACGCTCCGAGAGCAAGGACGATCCCTCCCGGTTCGACTACCCGTTCGCCGTTTCGGCCAGTGAAGCAGGTGACATCTGTTGGAACGTGTATCGAAAGCTCAACGGACTCCCCCGGCAACAGATCAACGCGCTGAAACCCGATCAGACGCTGCACCGGGCGTACCACTGACGCGACCGGATCGTGGACGTAAACCTGGACGATTTCTGACCCAGATCGGTCTCCCGTATTGCGGAGGCGGAGGCCGAGGGTCGCCGTGCCGTCAACTCCGACCGTATCCGGCCCGTGCTGGCCGGCGCTCCAGTCAAAGGTCGTGTACCCGATCCCGTGCCCGAACGCGAAGGCCGCGGTCGGGTCGATGCTCGACACTCCGTTGGAGCGCGCCAGGGGGGCGGCCAGGTATGTGGACGGCTGCGTTCCCTCAGAGGCAGGGATACTGACAGGCAGGCGCCCACTCGGATTAACCCGGCCGGAGAGGATGCCGGCGAGTGCGGCAGTGCCTTCTTCTCCTGAGAAGAACGCTTGCACGATCGCGGCGGCGCCCGTGACAGCCGATCCCAGTGCGTACGGACGCCCAGCAAGCAGGGTGACGACGGCAGGAGTGGATGTTGCCAGGACGGCGTCGAGAAGGTTCTGCTGGGCGCCGGGCAGGCGGAGCGACTCGACATCGCAGCCCTCACCGCTTGTACCGCGGCCAAAAAGCCCGGCACGGTCGCCGAGGGCGACGATGACGACGTCCGCCCGCATTGCAGCATCCACCGCTGCGGAAATCCCGGCGGTTTCTCCTCCGTCGATAGTCGTGCCTGGCACGTATTCGATGTCGGCTTCGGGAAATTCGATGCGGAGGCTATCCAGCAGGGTTGGCAGTTTGATACCGAGGGGTGTGTCAGGATGCTGCACGCCGACATGCGCGGGGAACGAGTAGCAGCCGAGCACGGCGAAGGGGTCGTCGGTCGTCGGTCCGACGACAGCAATCCGGCGCGGCCCTGCGAGTGGAAGAGTCCCGTCGTTGCTCACCAGCACGATAGATTGTTCGGCGATCTCTCGGGCGACCGCCCGATTGCCGGCATTGTCCAGGTCGATGGTCCCGCGGATGCCTTCAGCGTTGTCCACGGCGACGTCCCGCAACGCTGTGGGCGTGGCATCCCAGTCAGGGTCAAGCAGTCCGAGTTCGGCTTTCTGGCGCAGCACACGCCGGAGGGCACGATCTATGACCGCCTCGGGCAGGTCGCCCGACCGGACCGCTTCAACCAGCGGCGCGCCGAAGGTCTTCACCGTCGGCAGTTCGACGTCCACGCCCGCGGTAAGCGCGAGTGCGGCGGCCTCGCCCCACGAACCCGCGACGCCGTGCAGCAGTTTTAGAAAGGCGATCCCGAAGTAGTCGGCCACAACGGTGCCGTCGAAACCCCAGGTGTCGCGCAGAACTCCGGTGAGCAGCGACTCGTCGGCCGCGGATGGGACGCCGTCGATGTCGGTATAGGAGTGCATGACCGAACGCGGTTTGCCTTCCCGCATAACCATTTCGAACGGGACGAGCAGCACGTCAGCGAGTTCACGAGGACCCACCGATACCGGCGCGAGGTTCCGGCCGGCTTTCGACGCCGAGTACCCGACGAAGTGCTTGAGAGTTGCAACGATTCCTGCGGACTCAAGGCCACGGACGTACGACGTTCCGATGGTGCCGATGAGATACGGGTCCTCACCAATAGTCTCTTCGACGCGACCCCAGCGGGCATCCCGGACCACGTCGAGCACCGGAGCAAGGCCCTGGTGGATGCCGACCGAGCGCATGTCGGACCCGATGCGGTGTGACATCCGCTCAATGAGCCCCGGATTGAACGAGGCCCCCCAGGCGAGGGGTACCGGATAGGCGGTCGCCCCCCAGGTGGCGAAGCCGGCAAGGCACTCTTCATGCGCAACAGCCGGGATGCCGAACCGGTTGGATGCCGCGATCCGGCGCTGGCTGCGGAGGAGCGACAGCGCTCCGAGCGCCGGGTCTACCGGAGCGGAGCCGAACGGCCGAGTCAACTGGCCGAGCCCGTTCGGCAGGAGCGCATCGAGGTCGACGACGTCGTCCATGTCGTTTTGATGCGGAGCAACGTCCCCGCCTTCATTGGACGCGCCGACCCAGACGCCAAACAGTTGGGCGATCTTCTCCTCGAGCGTGAGCTCAGCAAGGAGCGCTTCGGCTCGGTCGGAAGCGGATGAGGTGACGTCGTGCCATGCCAGCGTGGTCGTCGTGGATGTCGTGGTGCTCAAGGGAAGTCCTAACCTTTGACGGCGCCGGTGAGTCCGCCGACGATGCGACGCTCGAACAGCGTGAAAAATATCAGTGCAGGAATCATGGACAGTGAGGTGAAGGCGAGTACCTTTGCCGTGTCCACCGAATACTGCGAGGCGAACGCCTGAACGCCGAGCGGCAGGGTATAGGTCGCCTGGTCGCTGAGGATGAACAGTGGCAGAAGATAGCTGTTCCAGCTCGCCACGAAAGCGAGGATACCCGTCGTCACCACGCCCGGCAGCGACAGAGGAACGACCATCCGGAAGAAGAAACCCAGCCGGCTGGTGCCGTCGATCGACGCAGCCTCTTCGATTTCATCGGGGATGGCCTTGAGGAACGGCACCAGGATGATGATCGTGACCGGCAAGCCGAAGGCGATCTGCGGGAGAATCACGCCAGCCAAACTGTTCATCAGGCCCAGATCCCTGACGAGGATGTAAAGGGGCGTAATGGCCACGGTCATCGGGAACATGAGCCCGGCGGCGAACAGCGAATACATCGCTCCGCGACCGGCAAACCTGTAGCGTGCGAGGATGAAGCTTGCCATCAGGCCGAGCGTCACCACACCGATGGTCGTCGCGAGCCCGGCAATCATCGAGTTGCCGACCTGCTGCCAGAAGGTCGAGCTCGCGAGCACCTCCGCATAGTTGTCGAAGTTCCACGGGTTCGGGAATCCTGCGGGCGAATTGGTGATCTGGGAGTTGTCGCGGAACCCACCGAGGATGATGTAGATGACGGGTCCGAGACAGAGCGCGATGAAAACAAAGGCGATGAAGTAGGTCGCCGGGCTGCCCCACTCCTGGCGGTCACTCGATAGACGCTTTTTGTGCGGGCGCGTGGGAGCTTCGAGAACTGCCATCACTTCTTTCCTTCTGTTAGAGCACCGGCGGTGTCCCGCGAAAGAACGAACCGTTGGTAGATCAATGCGATGACCAGGGAGATCAGGAACATGACGACGGCGACAGCACTGCCGTAGCCGAAGTTGCCGGACGTGCGCCCGTTAGCGACCATGTAGGTGGCCATGGTTGAGGTTCCGGCAGTCGAAGCGACGTACTGGCCCCAGATGATGAAGACCAGATCGAACAACTGCAGCGAACCGATGATGGACAGAAACGCCCAGATCCGCACGGTCGGCCCGAGCAGTGGCAACGTGATGGAGCGTTGAGTCTGCCAGTAGCTGGCGCCGTCGATCGCGGCCGCCTCGTACAGTTCGTCCGGGATGCTCTGCAACCCGGCGAGGAAAAGAATGACGGCGAAGCCGATGTACTTCCACGAAATGATCACCATGAGGGACCAAATGGCTATGCTCGGGTCAGAGAGCCAGTCCCTTTGGAAGGCTCCCAACCCGATGTTTTCGAGCACCCCATTGACGGAACCGGATGTCTGCAGCATGAGACCCCAGCCAATCCCGACAATGACCTCGGAGATGATGTAGGGAACGAAGATGAGCACGCGGATAAGCGACCGGCCACGGATCTTCCGGTTGAGCAAAAGCGCGAGGACGATCGCAATAGGCCCCTGGAGGATCAGGGAGAGCACCAGGATGAACCCGTTGTGGCGCAGCACGTCGTGGAACGCGCTGTCCGCGAAGATGATCATGTAATTTTGGAAACCGACAAAATCGGTAGCTGGCCCAAAACCCTTCCAGCGAAAGAAACCGTAATAGCCGGCGAGGACGACCGGGAGGATCACGAAGCCGACAAAAACGACAATCGCGGGCCCGGCCAGAAGCATGATCTCGAGGCGCTTGCGCCAATCCGTTGGACGCCGTCTGGGCCGCGGTGCGGCAGGGGACGCCGCGCCAGCGCCATCCCCTGCCGTTACCGTACCCCGCGGCGGCTGCTGGTCCGTCAACAACGGAGCACCCCCTGCAGGTTCAGTCATTATCTGCTGCTATCCCTGTGCTGCTGCGGTGTTCAGCGCGGAGACGATGTCTTCAGCTGTGCCCTGACCAGCGAACAGGTCG
Source organism: Arthrobacter sp. 147(2020) (assembly GCF_013116715.1). Taxonomy (NCBI): domain Bacteria; kingdom Bacillati; phylum Actinomycetota; class Actinomycetes; order Micrococcales; family Micrococcaceae; genus Arthrobacter; species Arthrobacter sp. 147(2020). The sequence goes on along the minus strand of NZ_JABFOM010000016.1, from coordinate 30,121 downwards.
ACGGCACCCTTGTTCAGCGCGTTTCCGACGTTCTGTCCGAACAGCGTGTCGAGCCACACCGTGACGTACGGTGCCTCGTTGTACGACTCGATGATCGAAAGCAGTGCTGGATCCTCCACGACCTCCTGAGCATCCTGGTTGGCAGGGATCGTCTGGAACGCGTCCGCGTAGCCTTCCTGGTGCTCCTGCTGCATGAAGAAGTTCAGGAACGCGGTGCACTCTTCTTGCGGGGCCTGAGCCGAGCAGGTGAAACCGTCCACGCCGCCCATCATTGCGCCGGGCTCACCCTCGCCGCCCTCAACCTCAGGGAACGGGAACCAGCCCAGGTCCGGGAGTGGCTCCTCGTCAGGTGTCAGCGAAGCGATGACACCTGGGTTCCACGCCCCCATGAGCTCCATGGATGCCTTCTTGTTGGCGAGAAGTCCAGCCGAACTACCTGCACCCTGCTGCGCGGAGGTGGTGAGGAATCCGTTGTTGAACGGCTCTGTGTCGACGAACTCCTGCAGGTTGTTACCGGCCTCCAGCCAGCATGGGTCGTTGAACTCCATGGTTTCAGCGGCAGTGTTGAGAGCATCCTGTGAGCAGGCTCGAACCGCGAAGAAGTAGTACCAGTGCGCGGCAGGCCAGGCATCCTTCGCGCCGACGGCGATGGGGTCGATTCCTGCACCCTTGAGCTGCTCAACAGCGGAACCGAGTTCGTCGATCGTCGTCGGTGTCCCCTCAACTCCCGCTTCGGCGAAGAGGTCTCCGCTGTAGTAGATGCCACCAGGCAGCACGGCGGTCGGCATTCCGTAGATCTTCCCCTCGACCGCGAAGGCGCTCAACACCCCTTCGGGCACAGCGGCCCTGGTGGCATCGTCGATAGAATCCGTAATGTCCATGGCCTGTCCGGCCGCAACGACATCCGCAAGCTTGCCGCCGCCGCGCGCCATGAAGATGTCGGGTGCATCGCCGGAGTTCAGCGCGGTTTGGAGCTTTCCGTCCATCTCCTCGTTTTGGATGGACTGGATCTCGATGGTCACGCCAGGGTTTTCCTCCTCGAACGCTGCGACCGTGTTCTCCCAGTAGGCCTTACCATCACCCGTCGTTGAGTTGTGCCAGAACGTCATGGTGACGTCGCCGTCTTCTGTTGCTCCACTGTCGGAGCCACACGCTGACAGGCCGCCGAGGGCGATTGCTGTCGCCGCTCCCATGGTCAGCAATTTCCTGGTGCTGTGCTTGTTCATCTTTGAACACCTCTCGAAAGTTTCGACATTTTTGTCGAAATCAATTAGTATGTGATGAGCGTAACAGTGGCCCGGTGAAACGCAAGTGTTTCCCGCGAAAAAAGAAGAAGATTGGTTCCCCATGATCGACTCAGGTCGTAAGGTCAAGCTCAACGAATTAGCCGATGAGGCCGGAGTTTCGCTCTCCACGGTCTCCAAAGTCCTCAACGGACGGTCAGACGTGTCCGCGCAGACCCGGGCAAAAGTCGAAGAGCTCCTCTACAAACACGGATACCAGCGACGCCCAGGCCTGCCCAACAGGGACTCCTTGATCGAGCTCGTTTTCCCCGAACTCGAGACAGCCTGGGCCATGGAGATTATCCGGGGGGTCGAAAATGTCGCTCGCGCCAACGATATGAGCATTGTCCTGACCGAGTCAGGGGACCGCCACTCCCCCTCCCCGGCCTGGATCACCGGGGTTCTCCGTCGACGCCCGGTCGGGGTAGTGCTCCTCTTCGCCGATCTCGCCGCGGAGGCGAAGGCAACCCTCCAATCCCGCGCCATCCCGTTCGTGATCATCGACCCGGCCGGAGATCCGGCCCCGGATGTCCCCGCGATTGGGTCAGCCAACTGGTCCGGCGGCCTCGACGCCACCCGCCACCTCATCGAATTGGGACACACCCGGATTGCTGCGATCACCGGTCGCGACGACATGATGTGCTCCTTCGCCCGCGTCGATGGATACCGGTCCGCCATGAACACGGCCGGCATTGAAATCGATGAACGCTTCGTGCGGTTCGGCAACTTCCGGGTCGACGGTGGCTGCAGCATCGCTCTCGAACTCCTGACGCTGCCGGACCGCCCCACAGCGATATTCGCAGGGAGCGACCTCCAGGCGCTCGGCGTCATCGAGGCTGCCAGGACGCTTGGGCTCCGGGTGCCCGCTGACCTGTCCATCGTCGGTTATGACGATCTGCAGCTCGCTCAGTGGTCCAGTCCTGCCCTCACGACTGTGCACCAGCCGCTCACGGCAATGGCCGAGGAAGCGGCGCGGCTCGTGATCCGCATGAGTGAGAGTACCCTCACAACCATCCCCCGGATGGACCTCGCAACGCGGCTCGTCGTCCGTGATAGCACGGCCCCGCCGGCTGCGGGCTGACGGGCCGGCGCGAACGCGGTGCGAACTTTCAATAGGCGGGCTCAAATGAATCACCAGGAGAAAACCATGCAGGGCTTGAAAGTACTCTTCATCGGCGGCAGCGGAATCATCAGCGCCCACTGCACGAAACAGGCAGTAGATGCAGGCATGGACGTCTATCTACTCAACCGCGGCATCAGGAACTTGCGTCAGGTACCCGAGGGCGTGACCACCTTCGTCGCTGATTCCCGGGACAAGCAGGCAGTCCTTGATGCCATAGGCGGTCACCACTTCGACTGCGTCGTCAGCTGGGTCAACTTCACTCCGGAGCAAGTGAAGCAGGACGTCGAAATTTTCGCCGGACGAACCGGACAATACGTCTTCATCAGTTCAGCATCGGCATATCAGACACCACCGACACACATGCCCGTACTGGAATCCACTCCGTTGAAGAATCCCTTCTGGGAGTACTCCCGCAACAAGATCGCATGCGAGGACCTCCTTACTGCGGCCTACCGCGAGGAAGGATTCCCCATCACAATCGTCCGGCCCTCTCATACCTACGACGAAACGATGATCCCATTCGACGGAGGGTGGACGATTGTGGAACGCATGCGCGCCGGGCGACCCATCATTGTGCCCGGCGACGGAACCTCGTTATGGACGATCACCCACAGCCGTGATTTCGCTAGAGGGTTCACGGGTTTGCTGGGAAATACATCAGCGATTGGTGAAGCTGTGCACATCACCGGCGAAGAGACACCCTCGTGGAACCAGATCTATACCCAGGTCGCGGCAGCTGCCGGCGTCCCTGACCCCGTCCTGGTCCATGTCGCCTCGGAATCTATCGCCGAAGCCGACCCTGAGTGGGGCGCGGGCCTCTTGGGCGACAAATCGCACACAATGATTTTCGACAACACAAAAATCCGCTCACTGGTCCCCGGATTCACCGCCAGCATCCCCTTTAGTCAGGGCGCGCGGGAGATGATCGCCTGGCATGACTCGGACCCGACACGCCGAACAGTGGACGCACACATGGACGCCATTATGGACGGGCTCGCCGAAGCATACGCACCACGACGACTTCGTCTTTAGGTGCGGCAACTGCCCTTCGGTTCGTACTACAATCGGGTCAGATGGCTAGGAGCATGCATATCGTGGACCAGGAACATGTAAGCGCATCCTTGAGGATCTCCGCGTCCGCCCCGCACGTGTTCGCGGTACTGGCGGATCCGATGATGCACTCTGCCATCGATGGCAGAAGCTCCGTTGCCGACGGTACGGGCCGGATTCAGCAAGCTGTCGACCAGGCGCGGCTGACCGAGATGGGACAGATGTTCCGGATGGGAATGAATCATCCGAACCACCCAGAGGGTAACTACCAGACGGTCAATAAGGTTCATGTGTTCGACCCACCACGCGCCATCGGTTGGCGGACTGGGCACGACCCTAAAGGTGATGGACAACTGGAGTTTGGCGGTTGGTTCTGGCGCTACGACCTGATGTTCGTCGACCAGTCGGAGACCGAGGTGACGCTCACCTACGATTGGGCGGCGGTGCCGCAATCTATTCGCGAGTACCTGCGATTCCCACCGTTCGCTCCGGAGCGTCTCACCAACTCACTGCAGCATTTGGCCGAACTAGCCGCTCCCAAGCTGAACACGTAAGCCTCCGCGGGTCGTCGTGGATCCAAGCCGATACCAGTCCGCAACGCCTCGACCACCTGGGACGCACCCGGTTAGGCGATCCTTCCAAGCAGGCGGGTCAAGGTACCGACTCTTGCTCCTGCTATATTGGCGCCGTCTACGATCGGATGGGCCCAAGATAATCGGCGTGTTCCCCAGATGAGTCGGGCGCGGCTTCCTTGAGTTCAACAAAGAATGTATGCGTATCCGTGTCGCCAGTATTTTCACCATAGTGGTCTTGCTCCGGTAACCACCGTGCCACACCAGCTGGCAACTCCACATCGATGCTTCTACCATTTGATGAAAGTCGGCGGCGGAACGAGCTGGCCGTGATCATCACGCTGTCGGGATGATGATGCTCGGTCGATGTGTGCCCAGGGCTATCCGTGTACTCAAGCACGCGCACTCGATTGTTTTCGAATACCAGCCGGTAGTTCTCAGGATTCGTCTCAACAGGGTCCTTTGACATAGCCGGACTCTACTCCTGCAAGAAAAACACCACTAGCGCAAACTGCTCCACCTACAGACCTGCAAGAGTAGGCCGCATGGCGCCAATCGCTCCCCGGCGGTGGGTAAGAACATTTCCTACGCAATACCTATTGAAGTGCCGAGCGCGACGCCGGCAGGCTTATTAGATAGGCCGGTGAGTTCCCGCCCAGTTCCTCGTCGTCAGGCACACCCACTATCCGCGCAAAACTTCGGAGGAACGTTTGAAACTCTTGCTTACGTCAGGCGGTGTGACGAACCCGAGCATTCACTCGGCGCTCGTGCAACTTCTCAATAAGCCGATCAGCCAGTGCCGCGCTTTGGTCGTCCCGACGGCGCAGTGGGGGCACCCACTGTGCGGACCGGCCTCGGTGTGGGGCCTACTAGCCGCCCAGCCAGATTTCCGTCACCTGTCCGGTCTGGGCTGGGCTTCGCTCGGAGTTCTCGAGCTCACCGCACTGCCCACCATCGGCAAGGAGCGATGGGTACCCTGGCTTCAGGAAGCGGACGTGTTACTGGTCGACGGCGGCGACGCGACCTACCTATCCCATTGGATGCGGGAGTCCGGGCTAGCCGACCTGCTGCCGTCACTTCCCGACACGGTCTGGGTGGGAGTGAGTGCCGGAAGCATGGTGATGGCGCCCCGCGTCGGAAACTCTTTCGTCGAGTGGCCCGCTGCGCCGGACGATCGCACGCTAGGAGTGGTCGACTTTTCGGTCTTCCCGCACTTAAATGCTTTCCCTACCAACACTCCTACCCACGCAGAGCGGTGGGCCGCCGACCTCGGAGGCCCGGCCTATGCGATCGACGAACAAACCGCCATCAAGGTCGTCAACGGCTCCGTCGAGGTGGTTTCCGAAGGGCAATGGAAGAAGTTTGAGTGATCAATACCGAACACTTGTGCGTTGGGTTCACGGCGGCATTGCTCAGCCCGGGGCAGGTTGAATCGTCTTGCGCATTACGGTTTTGCGCTTGCCGATGTGGCGCTCGAACGTGAACCCAGCCTTCTCGAACATGGCGCGAGTGCCGTTGTGAAGGAACGAGGACGACGTCCTTTTGCCGGGGACAAGTTCGTTGGGGAACGAGATCACCTCGCCCCCGCCGGCATGGGCGATCAGCTGGAGCGCGCCGTCGAGCGCTTCCCGCGCTACGCCCGATCGTCGGTGGTCGCGGTCGACGAAAAAGCACGTAATGCGCCACGGTGCTGGCCTAGTCTCGCCAGCGTCGTATTCCTTACGGTGGTAGATCCCCGGCAGCTCAGCCGGACTGCCGTACTCGCACCAGGCGATCGCGTCCTCGCCGTCGAAAACGAGCGCAGCATGTGCGACGCCCTCCTCCACGAGTCGTTGTTTGAACGTTGGCCCGTCGTATTTGGCTTTGACTGTGTCCGCAGTGTCACCATGAAAATACGAGCAGTAGCACCCGCCCCAGACTCCGTTGTGTTTCTGCGCAAGCGCTAGCCAGGCGGGGAAAGTCGCCGGAGTGAGCGCCTTGATCGTATGCGAAGTCTTCACACTCACCTCCGCAATCGGGCCGGAAACGAAGTGGGGAAGGTCAGGAAGCCGGCTTGGTCGCAAGAGAATCGGGAACACACAAGGTGACTACGTTTTTTGTCGTTCCACCCCGACATTCGTGAACGCCTCCAATACGCGACCCGACAGCCCTTCCAGTGCAACAGTAAATCCGATGCCGAACCAACTTCAAGGAGTTCGATCACCCCAAAACCGGCCACTGTTACGACCAGGCGATGGAAGCGCTACAGCTGATCGAGACGATCCGTCCGATGGTGGACGACGGTGAAGTTCCCGGGGCTGTCGTGGGGGTCGTGGATCACGGCCGTACCTCGGTGGCCGCTGTGGGGACCACCGAACCTGGCGGGGCTACCGCAATGACCCCTGATGCGGTCATGCGCATCAGCTCCAACACGAAGCCACTGGTCGCCGCGGTCGTAATGCTCCTGGTTCAAGACGGTGTGTTGAACCTCGACGATGCGGTCGAGAGATTTGTCCCTGAATTGGCCGACCGCCGCGTGCTGCGCCGGATTGATGGCCACCCGATGGATACAGTCCCAGCTCAACGATCAATCACGATCGAGGATCTCTTGACGATGCGGATGGGCTTCGGATTCGTCCCTGAGAGTGCCTGTCCCGCAATGAAAGACGCTGAGAAAGCTGGCCTGGGGTTTGGCCCCCCTGACCCCTCGGCGATGCCCTCACCCGATGAATGGCTGGCCCGCTTCGCCAGACTGCCCTTGCTGGAGCAGCCCGGCACAGCCTGGAGATACGACTTAGCTTTCGGGGTACTGGGAATCGTGCTTGCACGCGCGACAGGACAGTCGCTTGACGTCCTCATGCGTGAGCGACTGTTCACACCCCTTGCCATGTCTCAGACTGGGTTCGTCGCCACGCCCCAACACCTTGTGCCTGCCTTCGCGCAAAGCGAGAACGGTTTGATGCTCTTTGACAACATCCTCGAGAGCCGGTGGTCGACGCCACCGGCGTTCCCCGACGCGCGCGGTGGCCTGGTATCCACGGCAAGTGATTTGCTGCGATTCGCCGGCATGCTGCTCGATAACAGCGGCGAATTGCTGTCCGCCGAATCAGTCGCGGCGATGACGTCCGACCAGCTCACCGCGGAACAAAGATCCGGCCCCTCAGCGCAACCCTTCCTGGATAGAGGCGGATGGGGGTATGGAATGGGGGTGAGCGACGGGGAATGTGGACGTCGCTACGGATGGGGCGGGGGGCTAGGCACGCTCTGGTACAGCTGGCCCGAGCACCGAGCGGCAGTCGTCCTGATGACCCAAGTGTTACCCCCGTCAACGAAGCTCTTCGATGCATTCACCAGCGCCGCCGAAGCAATACTCAACCCTTCTCCGCCTATTTCCGGGCTATGAGGAAAATTTGAACGTCTCGGGTCTCCAAGTCACCCCGCATGTAACGATGACAAGTTGGCGCTCACTTGCAGTCCTGAATATCTCGTAAGGAAGAGATTCCTTGAGCGAATACGGGGCGTGGTGAGATCCCTGGTGCGTGTGTGGGTCACCGACGCGCGCATGCCTAAGCCTTGTCTGTTTTGGGCTCCGTGGCGGGTTCGAGGTAGAGCGGTTCGCCACGGCGCCAGGTCTGGAAGGCCATCACGATGGCAATCACGATGGTGATGACGCCGGGAATCATGAGGAGTGCTGCACCCACATAGTCGCGGGACCCGGCGAACAGACCGAGAAACAGCAGCACACCGCCGATGAAAGCCACTGCCAGGTCGAGCCCTTGGCCTCTCCGGTCGTTGCGGTAGAAGTAGGGTTTTGGCTTGGTTTGAACGAAATTGGGGTGTCGCCTCATCTGCCCGGGATATGACAGTTTCTTGATCACCGACACGAACGTCGCGGTCGCCGCGCCGACCGCCGCGATGGCCGGGACGATCAGCAGCAGGTACAGGTGCTGTTCGTTCAGGACAAGGTTACGAGGGGAGAGAACGCCGTACTCCTGCTGCACTGGAAGCAGGAGTACGTACAGTCCCAACAGGAGGGCTACCCAGGCACAGTGTAATGGGAGTCCGATTGGCAGGACGGGTCGGTTGACGCTGTGCAGCAGACGCGGGAAAGACTGATACTGCACGACGGCGTCGGGCTGCCGCGAACTGATGCTGTGGATCAGGAGCAGCCAGGAGCCGATCAGGAATCCGACAACGGCCGCAGCGGCAAAATAGAAAGTGCGCGGCAACTGGGGGTCGAAACCAATACCGCTCAGGTCCCAGGAGGCCGCGAGGAAACCGGCGGAGGACCCACCGGCTGCGGTCAATAGTATGAGTGATGCGTAGCCTGCCACCGACACCACGACAAGGATCAGGCCAACGGCCAGGACGCTCGAGCGCAGGCGGGCAGAGACCGCCATCTCCTGCGTCGTGGGAGCTGCGTCCGGGACTGGCCTGAACTCGGGCGGTCCCCAGAGAATCCGGCGAGAGACTTTATCCATGCGAGTGATTCTCCAAAAAAGGTCGACGGCGACGTGCAACCTGGTGGTGTTGTGCTCGGACACCATCCCCGCAAGAGGCACTGGCGCAGATGGTGCGTCCGCCACGGTACAGTCTGAACTCCTGGACGGAGCCAGCATCTTTCCCTTTTCGGGGCGATGGCAGTGATCGTCAACCAAACCCTACGTGAGACGGTGAACGGATGCGTTCCAAAAGACGACTGGGCCTTGGCGTGGTGGTCCTGGCTTTGTTGCTGGCGGTTGTCGTGCTGTTCGTCAGTTGCAGCTCCACCGGTGACCTACGGCGGACTGAGGCCCGGCTTGATGAGCTGCCCGGTGTCAACGGGTCGTACCTGTGGACCTCGTCGGACGGATTTCCGACCAACCGCCGGCTGAGCGCCCGGATTTACGTGGATTCCGACCCCGGGGAAGAACTTGCGGCGCTGCTTGACGCGGCCCTGGAAACAACGTGGTCGTTCACCGGATTCGAGCCGACCGCCGGGATCGCCTTCCAAATGGTGGTCGGGAAACGCCCCGCAGAACCCGTGGCCTCAAACTGGGACGACCGTGTTGTGCTTAAGGACGTCCTGCCGGAGATCGGGCTCGACATCGACGGTGTGGGAGTACCGTCGTTCGGCGACGTAGTCCATGTGAGTCCCAAGGTGATGACCGACCGTTACGGCCCCTGGCCAGGCGACGACTAACGACTGTCGACCGCGGTTAGCTGTACTGAGACAACAGACTGACTCCACGGGCCTGCCAGTGAACCGCGCCCGTAGCAGGGCACGACCGCCAAGCGGAATAGTCAGTCCCCGCCACAGGTTGTCGTGATGGACAGACCGAATCCCCGCCCTACAGGAAAGCATCCAGTCACCACCATGAGCTCTTCACTCACGAACACCTTGTCCGAACTGCTGGCCGGCGCCGACGCCGCTGGACACGACCATGCAGCCACGGAGAAGAACAGCGGCCTGCAGCATATCCACAACCACGCCACTGGGGCGGTCGTATGGTTTCCCACCTGGCAGAAGTTCCGCCTGACCAGCGACTGGGCGGGTGCCGTCGGCGAGCAGGAGGCCCGTCTCAACGCCGCCACGGCTGACGGAACGCCGCTCCAGGACGTAGCCTCCGCGTTGCTGGCGGATCGGCTTGAGGGCCTGCTGGAACGGGCTGCCCAGTCCCCCGACGTCAATATTTTTGTCCAGGAGAACCTCACGGCCCACCTGACCGAGACCTGGGCCATCGCCGACGCCGCAGCGCGGACATCCGGCACCGGGCTCCCCGCAGGGACACCGCCGGCCGTCTTTTCGGACTACCCCTATCACGTGTACGCCCAGGACGGCGGGGCATTCGCCACGGCGCTCTGGAATGATGTGATCGACGCCCGACGCCACCGTGCCCTCGCCGAAGAGGCCGCCCGAAAGGCCCTAAAGCCGGTGTCCCGCAAGGCACTGAAAAACGCCGCAAGGAAGGCTGCGCGGCGCTAGCACGGCGAATGAGGGCCTGACACCGGAACCGGAACGTCACCGTCGAGCGCCCCTCAGCGCTTTCAGCAAGCGTTGCGCCTCGAACGGCACGGCCTTCTGGAACTGGGCGTCCTCGGAGGTGGATACGCTTGCCCGACGTGCATGCACTCTTGCAGGCCCTAGTAATGGGGCAGGTCCCGGGTCCAAGGCCATCTGGATAGCTGCCGTCTCGCGCGCGGCGTTGCCGGGGTACTCACCCATTCCCCACGTTCCGATCCCGAGCACCGGGACAGCATCGCCGGACGGAAGAATATCTCGCGCATCGCAACTCCCGTCAGAAAATGCCCGCTCCCGTAGTGGGATGCACCGCGTCCCGTATTTCACGGCGGAACACAGCGGACCGCGCCGCCCCGGTTGTTCCGGAAAAGGCGAAGCAGTGCACCGGCCGCCCGGCCACGACTCGCTTCCGCCGTATCCGCCGGGGGCGACGTTCTTCGCGGACTCCATGAGGTTGTGGTGGATGACAGTGATGTTTCCAGCAACCACCGCGGCGAGCAGCAGTTCGAGAATGAGTGCCAGCTGCTGCATGCGCCCACTTTCCCCGAATGGGCTAGGCAACCGCCTCCAAAGCTGCAGCGATGGGCTGGCTGCCGTCACGGAATCCGATAGTCCGGCCGATTGCGGCGGGCAGCTCCAGGACGGCCGCAGCAACGAGGGCGACGTTGGTGCGGGCGGTTTCGGCAGCCTGCCAGGGCTCGTTGACGTGGACGTCTATAAGGCCGCTGCCCGGCTTTTCCGTGAGCGCGCCGGGGCCGAGGATGGTCCAGTCCAAGCTGGTGCCGCGCAGATAGGAGTCAGCGGCGGCCTTGGCCTCCGCGTAGTGGAAGAAAGGGTTGTCCGGGGGCACTCCGTGGTCCGGTCCGGCTCCAAGATAGGACACCATAACGTAGCGGCCGACGCCGGACTGGGCAGCAGCGTCCATCGAGCGGATAGCGGCGTCACGGTCCACGGCGTAGGTTCTCCCGGGGTTTCCGCCGCCGGCACCGGCCGACCATACGACGGCGTCGTGACCCGAGAGCGCCTCGGCGATTTCCGCCGTCGTCGCATTCTCCACGTCCAGGACGACTGGGGTGGCGCCGGTTGCCGCGACGTCGGACACGTGTTCGGGGTTGCGGAAGATAGCGGTGACCTCCTGCCCGTCCGCGGCCAGGACTTTGGAGAGTTCCCTGGCCACTTTTCCGTGGCCGCCGATGATTGCGATTCGGGTCATAGACCCATTCTGTCCCACGTCCGGGCATTCCGGCACCCTTTGCGCTATCAGATTCGGCGGCGTTGCCGGCGGTCTGGTGGCCAAAGTGATAGCGCAACCGGAGACAGCTGTGGCCCCCTGCCGAGGGTGCTCCAGTCGCGTGCAGGTCAGGGCCGCGAACGCGGTCCCGACCCGGCGGCCGGAGTAGCTCTAACACGCTGCCTTGGTGCGGGACAATGGCTTGTCCAGTGTCATGCACTACCCCTAAGGTCCGGCCTCAAAACGGAAGCAATCCCCCGACTGGGTCTCCCCAAAAAGGGCACGGCCAATTGAAAACCACCGTAATGCGAGCGAACAACCCGATCGACGACCGAAATTATCCCGAATGCCGTCAAAACGTCCGGCAGCTTTCGGGGCAACACCAGACAGCGACGCCGGCGACACCTCCCTGCGCGGTGGCGCCGAGCAGTAACTCGTCCACCGCAGCCCTACTACAGCACCGGGCCGGGCCGGAATGGCTGCTCGGGCTGGGATGGCGCTAGGTGGCGTCAAGCCCGGTGGGCGTCGATGGGATGGCGCGGATCCCCGGGCGGTCGTCCAGGCTGCGGCGCTCGTCTTGGAGGAAGATTCCGGCCAGGAGCCGATCGGATTCCGCCTGTGCCGCGACGTCGAAGGCTCCGCCCGTGATCAGCAACTCGTCGGCTCCGGAGGTCGCGAGCAGGTGCTGGATTTGGGTCCAAACCTCTGAGGCCGTGCCGTAGATCGATGTGGACAGGCTCCTTTCGACCGCTTCCTTCTCCCGGAGAGTCAGCACGGCCCACTCAGTCGGACTCACGGGCGCCAAGGCAGCGAATTCGCCGGTGGTCCTGGAGCGGGCCAGCGCGACGGCTTCGGGCAGAAGCAGTTCTCTCGCCGCCTGTCGGGTGGCGGCCACTGCTACGTTGGCGGAAACCATAATGTAGGGCCGCTCGAACCAGCGTGATGGACGGAACTGTGTGCGATACCTATCCAGCGCCGGGAATGTGCCGTTCTGATCCGTCCGGAACACGGCTGGCCCACCCAGCACCACACCCAGGCCGGCACGGGCTGCAATATCGATTCCCGAACCGGTGGCCAACACGAATACCGGTGTAGCCGAATCGTTCCGTGGCCGGGCAGTGATGGCCGCGGCTCCGGACAGGTAAGCAAGCAGTTGGGCCAGATGGTCTTCAAATTCCTCCGCCTCCTGTTTCCCGGCGCGCAGCGCATCCCGGACGGCCGGGGTGAAACCGACAGATCGGCCCACGCCTAAGTCGATCCGCCCAGGATGCAGAGCCTCCAATGTGGCCGCCTGTTCGGCCACCAGGAGTGGTCGGTGGTTGGGAAGCATGATGCCGCCTGAGCCCACCCGGATGGAGTGCGTCCGTGCGGCTACGGCGGCCATCAGCACGGCCGGAACGGAACCGGCAATGCCTGGCACCGCGTGATGCTCTGCGACCCAGAAACGGTGGTAACCCCACTCCGCGGCCCGCTGGGCCCGTTCCAGCACGCGGTTCAGGGCATCCGAAGCAGAAAACCCGTCCCGGGCATTGGCACGGTCGAGAATGGAAATACGAAGAAGGGGAAGGGCCATACTCCTGGAACCACTCCGGGCAAGGAAGAATTCCGCTCGGGAACGCGGGCACGGAGTCCGGGTCCCCAAAGTCCTGGCACCGGGAGCGCGTAGCGCACTGACGATAAATCGAGTCATCTGGAAACACGCACCAGTGTTTTTCAAGGTGACCTTAACTCGAAAACTCAGTGAAAGGTAGGATTTCTGTTCGTCGTCGGGGCCGCCGTGGAGGAACGTGCCACGATACTGACTGGAAGTTCAGTCAGTACCGGTGAACTACTGTCCCCTTTCTCGGACACGCTTAGTTCGCTCAGGAGTTCGAGTGCTGCCCGCGTCCCCTGTTCCTCCACGAATTGATCGATAGTCGTCAATCCGAAAACCGTTCCAAGCGGGTGCTTGTCCACTCCGATAACGGATAGCTGATCTGGGACCCGGAGGCCAAGATCACGAGCTACAAGGATTGCACCATGGCCGCCATGGAGCACAAGGAAACCAAGGTCGGCGCCCTCTGCGCGCAACTGGGCGTCACCCGCCAAACCCTTTACTGCCACGTCTCCCCGAGCGGGGAGCTGCGGCCCGACGGCGCGAAGCTCCTGAAGCGCAGCATATTGCGGTGGGACGGTTCTGCGTGTCAGCCAGCAAGGACCTCGCTACGGAATATGCGCTGTTCACGGTGTAGTCGCTGATCAATGACAACTCCGGCCTTTATATGAGGTCTGCGAGTTCCATTGCCGATCGGTAGCCTGGCATTCGGGACTCGCGTGACCGTCAAACCTGCCCGCCGGACAACAGCACGATCTACCGGGGACTTCGCGTGGAGGGTCAGCGTATGGGACGTGTGGCCTCGTGCGCTCAAGACACCTTCGCCGGGTCCCTACTAATCGCGGAAATGAGCATCCTTGGCCCTTGGCCCCTTCGCGGTTTGACGACTATAGGAGCATCGTCTACAGGAGCATCGTCGTAGGCAAGACAGGGCCAGGGCAGGCCGGAGCCCTGCGACGGACGGCACTGGACCCAACAACCGGCCGCGCCAGCGGACGCCCGTGCTGGTCCTCCTACTAGGCTGGGCGCATGAATAACACCAAAAGGGCAACCCTCATTTGGTCGCTAGGGGCAGTTATTTTCTCTCTCATCGGCGTATACACCGCACTGACTTCCGACGGCGTTTGGTACCTGATCGGGTCCGCCATCCTTCTCATTCTTCCCGGTGCTGTCTTTGCCTCAAAGGCAATTCTGACCCTCCGGGCAGCTTAGAATCCCGGCCTCCCCTAGTCGGGTGTTCTTGCGAGAGACGCCTCTAATCGTTGTCGTGTTCTCCCCCGCCGTTTCGGCGGTGACCGTGCACGATCCGGAAAGTTGATAGTTGTGACATATACCCGTCGGCGTCCTTGGAAGGGCGCACTCATCTTCAGCGGCGTGGTTCTGCTGGCGACGATCTCGGTGATGGTGTTCGTGCCAACGGAACAGCCCTGGCTTCGCGGCCGGCACGTCGACGGTTGCTGCTGGTGTGGGAAGTCGTTTTTCCGTCGCTGCCCCGGGCGCGCTCATGCTGGTCGCCGTGGACCTGTCTATCGGCCGGCGGATGGCCGGCGATCTGGGGGTGTCAGATTGTTTGTGTAGGAGGGATGTAGCTGTCGGGGTGATTGGAGATCATTGTGGCTATGACTGAACCCCGTGAAGTGCGTCCGGAGGAGTTGGAACGCAAGGCTGCGGCGGTGACGGAGCGAAATTCTGGGCCGGGGTCTGCGCGGAACTGGCCAACCGCTGTGTCAGGGATGTGCTGAAGAGAAACATTCCGAGGGACGACAGGGCCCAATCCTCATCAATGAAAAGCTCAAAGCCAGCGGCTTTGCCGACGAAATGCTGCCGAAAAATGCAGCTGCGGCGATCGAGGAGCAGACCAAGTTCAGGTTCTCAGTTAACGACTTTACGAAGATGCGCCATCGGGACGGTGTCGGACCAAAGAAGGGCCACGGTCCATCGGCAGAATACGCCGACGGTGCACGGTGCATCGACAGCAAGGCACACAACAGCCACGTCTACACGCAGGCCTACATTGCCGCAATGATCCAGGAACTCCGCGACCCTGCCGGGCACGAAGCCGCCTTAGGAAGGGCTCCCGAGGTACCAGGTTCCACGCCTAGTCCGAAGCAACATCCTTTAGCCAAGCAGAAAAAGTAGCTGCGACAAGCTTCGCCAGCGCACTTCCCTGCACTACCCTGCTTCTGCTCGACGCTCTTCTGCCGATGCTGAATGAAGGCGTGTTGGCCGCTCGGTCCCGCCATGGTTTCCCCCCAGTCATCAAGGATCCGGAGCGCCGCTCGAGCGCTCGGAGGGCTGATACCGATGGTGTTGACGTCGTGGAGTCTTCCTTTCAACTGGAAGACCCGACTGTCAACAACCTCCTCAGTTCTATACCTAGCGCCGGTGCATCCGGAGTGCGAGGTGGATGCCGATGAAGGCCGCAACTCCCATGGTGCCGGCGAGTATCAGGAGGGTCTCCCCCGTGAGGAACCCAACGGCGGCGACGATGACGCTCGCGACCGCGGCGAGGGGCTGACGGTACGTCTCGAGATGGCCCAGTGGCAGCCTCTCGCTGATCACGCCCGTCAGGAAGAATCCGGCGCTGCTCAGCGCGAGGGCGATGATGCCCGCGATAATCAACGTCCGATCGGCGTTGACGTCGCCGAAGACGAGCGCTACGAACCCGGCGCCGAACACCAGTCCGATGAGGCCCGCGCTCCAACCGCCCAGCACGATGGCGCCCACGATCGCAGACAGCACCAACGAGAAGAGCACAAGCCCGATCAGGAACTACGCGACAGACTCGGACATGGCCTCCGCCACGGCGGGAATCGCGAGGAGGGGAGCGGCCGACCCTGCGATCATGGCGAGGGCAAGCGCCCCCACGGCGGCGGTTCCAGCTATCTTGACGGCGCCGTCGCTCGCGGTTTGCGGGGCCTGCCACTCGCCCGCTGCGCTGAACCAAATGGCGGGCAGCGAGCCGGCCAACAGAGCCAGCGCCAGCGGCAGCACCAGCCCGGGACTCAGGAAGTAAGTGGATGCGTCGGCGTACGAATTCTCCGGCGCGTACCCCAGGAACGGTATGGTGCCCAGCATGGCGGCGCACCCGAGCAGGCCGATCAAGAGGATGCCCAGAGCGACCCGGTTCATCGCGCGCATCTGGCGCTGGCCGAGACCGGGTGGTGCGGGGCGGTCGGCGACCTTGCTGTTGGGGCTCAAGCGCGGATTCATCTTGGTGCCAGTGCGTCTGCTCATGCCGCGGTCCGTTCGGTGCGCGGGCCGCGCTCGGAGCCGATTGTGCCACCTGATCACCACCACGTCATCACTTTCGCCCGTGTGGCGCAGCTGAGTCGGACCTATCGTCTGAGGCGCTGAGGTCGGTTTCGGTCCGCCCCGATCACCCGGGATCGTCGAGCACCCTCTTGGGCAGGCAAATCCACGACGACATGGCATCCGTAGGGAGTGGCGCTCGGTGCAGGCGGGGCAGGTTCGAGGAACCCGACGTGTCAGTCATTCTTCTGACCGGCTGATCATGTCGGCTTACGGAAAGATGAACCGGGGGGCGACTGCGCTAACCCCGTCGGCCCGGCGAGGAGAACTCATGCGGATCAAGAAGAGACAACTGGGGATTGCTGCGGGGCTGCTGGCGATCGCCGCCCCACTGACGGGGGTGCAGCACGGACGGTGGGCTCAGGGAGACCGAGTCCCGGCTCAACGAGTTGTCCGGCGTCACCGGGTCATACATGTGGGATTCCTTCGACGGCAGCCCAATGAGTAGGCGGCTAAGCGCACGGCTCTATGTGGACGATGACCCCGGGGCAAGCATTCCAGCTCTCCTCGACGCTGGCCTCGAGACGGCGTGGTCGTTCACCGGATTTCGACCTAGCGCCGGCGTGACCATCGAGGTCGTCGTCGGCTCTCGCCCTCAGGAGCCCCAAGCGGGCGACAGCTACGATAACGCGCTGGCCGAGACCATGAACGGCAATTTCAAGACCGAACTCGTCCGCGGCCCCGCCCGACCTGGTCCGTGGAAGACGGTTGAAGACCTCGAGCGAGCAACCCTCGGCTGGGTCCACTGGCACAACACCGAACGTCTGCACGGCTATCTCGGGGACATTCCGCCCGCAGAATTCGAGCAGGCGCTCTATGCTGGCAAAACCACCATCAATCAACTGGTGGAAATCAAATAACGCGAGTCTCCATCAAACAGTGAAGATGATAGTGAGCTTCCGGTGGGGTTTGACTTCCCAATAAACTGACGCACTTTCGGGTGTTGTCCTGCCTAGGACCCGTCTGCCGCGCCGGGGGCTCGTCCATGGTCTGGAAGGCCGGACCGGGCGGGGACGTGACTTCATAGGACCCTGTTCAACGTGCCCGGTCACTGTTGTGTCCGCCCGGCCCGGTTCGGTCATCCAGCACGCTACGAGTGAAGGAGACCATTCCAGAATGACCGCTGTGCCACCTGACAAGCAACCCGTCATCATCGCCGGAGTCGATGCCCACAAAGACACCCATCACGTCGTCGTGTTGGACGGTAACGGCGTACGACTTGCCGATAAACAGTTCCCCGTCACCACCGATGGTTACCGGCAAATGCTCGGCTGGGTCACCGGTTTCGGGGTGCTCGACAAGATCGGTATGGAATCAACCGGTTCGTACTTGGCTGGCCTCACCCGGTTCCTGCTCGACGCTGGGGTCGAAGTTCGAGAAGTCAACACCCCTCACGCTCACACCCGAGCAAGGATAGGCAAGACCGACGCGATCGATGCCGAGGCCGCCGCCCGAAAGGTACTCGCCGGAGATGCAACAACCCGACCGAAAACCACGACCGGAGCGGTCGAATCGATCCGGCTCCTCACCGTGGCCCGGAACTCCGCGATAAAAGCCCGCTCCGCCGCCCTCGTTCAACTACAGGATGTCCTCGTCACCGCACCGGCCCACCTCCGCGATCAAATAACCGCGAAAGGCGGGCACGCGCAAGCCACCCAGTGCGCAAAGTTCCGTGCCGATGCCACACGACTCGATGATCCGGCCCAAGCGGCGAAGCTCACGCTACGCAGCCTCGCCAAACGTATTCACGCGCTCGATGATGAGATCACGGCCCTCGATGCACAACTCGAGAAACTCGTCGCCACAACTGCCCAACCCTCGTGTCCCGACTCGGGATTGGCACCGGGCATGGCGCTCAACTCCTGATCACCGCGGGGCAGAACGTTGACCGCCTCGGATCCGACGCGGCCTTCGCGCGTCTCTGCGGTGTCGCCCCGATCCCCGTCGCTTCCGGCAGAACACACCGAATGAGACTCCACCGCGGCGGCGACCGGCAAGCCAATCGTGCACTCCACATGATCGCGGTCTGCAGACTCCGTTACGACCCACGGACCATCGACTACATGCAACGACGCCTGGCCGAAGGACTCTCGAAAAAGGACATCCTCCGCTGCCTCAAACGCTTCATCGACCGTGAGGTCTTCAACGACCTCAAAACCGACCTCGGACTCACTTGATATCTATAGCACCGTCCCAGAGCGTTTCACTCCTGGTGAGTGACTACAGCTACGACACGGTTTCGTAGAGGCCAGTCACGTTCGGGTCAGAGTCTCCGCAGCGAGTTAGGCGCAGGGAATGGCAGCGAGTGATGACGCACATCTGAGCCCACCGCCGCCGCAGCGCCTAAGTCATCTTCCTGGACGCGGATTCCGCTTGGCCCTGCTTCTGCGATGCGCACATGGACTGATTGTCCACCAGGTAGGTCGAGTACCCACATATCGGCCAAGAACGCGAGGCCCTTCTCGTCCAAAGCTTCTTCGGCGGATAGCCAATCGACTTCCTCGGTGATTTCGGTACCAAGCGCGTCGTGAGCGACGAAGCCTTCCCCGCACATGCGAATCCATCCGATACGGTCACCGCCGGGACGACGATGTTCAATCCAGTTCTCATCCATAGAAAGAGTTTATCCAGACGGCCTATCGGCCGGCAGCGCTAGTGCCGGTGGACCGCTGCGCGGCACTCCGGCAAACCCGGGTCTCCCAACGGGGGTCCATCACCTCAAGGCGAGGGTCCTGGTCCTCGGCTATCGCGGTGCTTGTCCGGGCCTGTGAAGACCTGCCCAGAAAGCGATGCGTAGTAGTACATGTTGTCCCGGAGCTTCAGCTCTTCATCAATCAGTTCAGTGAACGCCGCCGCGGCGTCGGGATTCGTTGGAGGCATGTCGCTAGTGACGATCTTCGGTCCGGCTGCTCCATCGCAGGAAACGACGAACCCATCGCCTAACTCTGCGGCGAGCCTCCCAGCCAATTCTTCGGCAAGAGCCTCAGACCGTTCAGAGCTCTCGAGAAGCAGACCATCCACTCCCCCATAGGAACCACTGTCCCAAGTGGTTAGATCCGCGACGAGTTCTTCCGTCAACGCAGAGTCCGCATAATCGACGGGACCGCTCGCCGCCCAGATCGGTGAATCTGCATAACCAGAGAACAAACGAACCACAGGGCGACCACCATGCGGAACCCTCACCTCTTCATCCTTTTTCACACTTCCGATCCTCCTGTCAGACTTCCGGACAAACGATCCCTGCCAAGCCGCCCTCTCCCATGAGGCGCAGGTCCAGTATCTTTCATGGAGGCTTACCGGCGGAGAACCATCCCCAACCCGGTCTTCTACGCTCCGGATTGATCTGTCATCAATTGAGGTAAATCCATGGTTTTTTCAGTGACGGTGCAGCATTCCATCGGATACCACCCTGACAAGTCAAGCGAGACTATTTGAGGTTTGCTGATCGCATTCACTGGCCTGATCGCCTGAATAGTGCCTAAGGAAGGGGGGCTCGGGCAACGCCCCCGCGACACCGAATCCTGCAAATCTATGCAGTGATCTGTATGTGGCGGAGTATTCGTGCTTACCAATGTTTACTGATGGTTCGATCTGATGTCGGTGAAGGTTTGCCCGTTGTCGTTGGAGACTTGAACACTGTTTTCGGTCGCCACCCAGATCCGTAGTGTGGAGTCGTCGAGCATCTGGGTTGCGATCGCCGCTGCCTCGCCGGGAGCTGGGCCTTGTTCGACCCAGGTCAGACCAGCGTCATCACTGGTGTGGATTTGCCCCTCGGTTGTGATTCCGGCGGCTTTCCCTTCAGATAGTGCGGTGAGCATCAGCAATGGTGCCCCTGGTACGGCGGCCCATGTGGCGCCGTCGTCGACGGAGCGTTGCAGGCCGGCCTCCGTAGTCGCCAGCACAATACTGTCCCGGGGATTTGCGGCCAGATGGAAAGCCGGAACCTGCTCATCCACGGGTTCCCAAGTTATTCCATCGGCGCTGACCCTGAGCTGTCCGTCGAACCCGACTATTCCGCCGTCCGTGGCGGCGAGGGCGTGAAAATCGGACTCACCTTGCATGGACAGCGGTTCCCAAGTCCGGCCCTGATCGGTCGACCGGATCAGCCCCACCGGATCGGGCAAATTGGTTCCTGGACCAGGATGGCCTGAGGCATATAGATCACCGTTTCCTGCCGTGGTGAAACCCATCAGATCGATGGATGGTCCGAGCTGAATCGCCGGGGACTCCGTGACGTCGAAGAGCCCATCATGGGTGGCCAGGAAGACTTGGTTCGTATCCGGGTTTACGCTCATGCCGTGGACATGACCGGAGGGATAGCCTTGCGCGCTAGTAGCAGCAACAGAGGATTTGCTGGTGTCCGGGCTCGGTTCCACTTGCGGTGAGCAGCTCGTAAAGACCAGGAGGCCGGCGGCGAGGACCGTTACTTTGGCGCATAGTAGCGGGTATGTGTGAGGAAATTCGGAGCGGGTCACAGTGATGATCCTTCGGTGTCACGAGCAAGTACAGGGCGAGGGTGGGGAGGTCCAGATGTCCGGCCCTCCCCACCAGCTAACTAGTGCCGAGTTAGAGTTCGGCGAGCAGTTCTTCCATTTCCTGGATTTCAGCCTGTTGGGTTTCCACGATCGTCTCAGCGAGAGCGATCGCTTCAGGGTTCTCGCCGTTGTCGATTTCTTCCTGGGCCATGTCAATCGCGCCGTCGTGGTGTTCGGTCATAGATTCGAGGAACATCATGATCGCCTCGTCGCCTTCGGCTGATTCGAGGTCGGCCATCTGGTCCTCGTCCAGCATGCCGTCCATGGACCCCATATCGTGGCCCTCCATGGCACCTTCAGGCATGATCGGCCGGTCCCAGGCCTCCAGCCAGCTGGTCATGGTTTCGATTTCCGGGCCCTGGGCTTCTTTGATCTTGGTGGCGAGGTCGGCTATTTCGGGGCTGATGTCGTCCTTGGCGAGAATCATGTCGCTCATTTCCACCGCTTGCTGGTGGTGGGGAATCATCATCTGAGCGAACATCGCATCTGCGTCGTTGTGCTCGGCGGATACCTCAGCACCGGATCCGGTTGCCGAAGGCGATGATTCCTGGGTGGAAGCCGTAGGCTCCGTCGCCGGGGTCGCGGGTTCGTTGTCGCTTCCACACCCCGCGAGGGTGATGACAGCTGCGACGCTCAATGCTGACAGAGAAAGGTAACGCGTCATGGTGATCTGATCCTTTGCGAATTCATCTAATGAAAGTCTGTAATGGGGCCTGTACTGGGCGTGCATTGCCAACTGGTGCAAGCATGTGCAGCACACGAAGAAGGTAGGTACCGGTGTTTTATGTCCGGCTGATACAGAGTTGAATCAGAGAAGGAACAGGAATCGATAAGGGTCGCAACCAGATCAAAGGCGGACCACGCAGAAGCACTGACCCGGGAACAAACCGGCCAGAACGTATCAGGAACGCCATCACGGCAATGACGATGACCGCCAGGAGACACATTCCTAGGGCCACGCCGTCATTCCCGCAGGACCCAACACACCCCTGCCCCCCTTCGCCGGCGCCCCCATCGGGGGGAACGGCAGAGACGTCGTTTGCCTGAACGTGGTGCGAACCGCCCATAGACGTCGCAGGTTCGGTCTCCGATGTCATGGAACTCGTCGAGAGCACGACGACGTGGGTTGCGGCACCCTGCGCTGAAACTCCCTGCGCTGAAACCCCGTGAGTTGATGTGCCGTGACCGCCCATCCATACGTGCATGGCGAGGATCCCGATGATCATGGCGGTAAACCATAGAAAGGTGAGGGCTGACCGCGACAGATCGAGCACTGCCCGTTGTCTGATCGCGCCTGCCACTGCCTTACCCTTTCATGTCCGTCGATTACTTCCAGCCTAGTGAACTCCCGGCCTCGTCCTCCAATCAGGAGGATGACGCCAGGAGTCTCCTTTCTCCACTAGATGGTGAAGCGTTCAGGGCTGAGGTCGATCCTTCGCAGGAGTTGTGCGTTCAGCGCGACCACAATAGTCGAGACACTCATCAGTACTGCCCCCGCTGCTGGAGAGAGCACAAAACCAGCGAAGGCCAACACGCCAGCGGCTAGCGGCACGGCAATGAGGTTGTATCCCGTCGCCCACACCAGGTTTTGGATCATCTTCCTGTAACTGGCCCGGGACAGGTCGATCATCGCCAGAACTGATCGTGGATCGTTGCCAGCTAACACCACGCCAGCCGATTCCATTGCGACGTCGGTCCCGGCACCAATTGCGATGCCCACCTCTGCCCGGGCCAGCGCGGGGGCGTCGTTCACGCCGTCGCCGACCATCGCCACTTTCAGGCCGCGAGCCTGCAGCTCGGCGACCTTTGAGTCTTTATCCTGTGGCAACACGTCCGCGAAGACTTCATCGATACCGAGTTCGGTCCCGACTGCGTCCGCGACCTGGCGTGCGTCGCCGGTAATCATCGCAACTTTCACGCCCATGGCCTGAAGCGCTTTCACCGCGGCCCGGGACTCATCCCTGACCCGGTCTTCGAGCCGCACGGCACCAATAACCGAGCCGTCGCGGACCACGTGCAGCACAGAGGCGCCACGGCCGACCCATTCCTGGACGGTATCTCTCATGTCCGAAGGAGTCTCCAGCTGAAGTTCCTTGAGCATATTTGGGCCGCCAACAATGACCTCGGACCCGTTGACCTTCGCCCGAACACCCCGGCCGGTCATTGAAAATAAGTCACTCCCGCGATAGCCGAACGCATTCGCCTCCTGATTGTGCTCGACAGCCTGAACGATGGCCCGGGCTACCGGGTGTTCGCTGTCGGACTCTGCCGCTGCGGCCAGAGCCAACAACTCCCCATCCGCCATTTCGCCGGAGGTGACGGTTGCGGTGACTGCGTGCCGCCCTTCGGTGAGGGTTCCGGTCTTGTCGAACAACACTATGTCGATGGTGCGCATGCGCTCCAACGCCATCCTGTTCTTGATCAGCACCCCGGCTTTCGCCGCGCGCTCCGTTGAGATGGCGATGACAAGCGGGATCGCCAAACCCAGGGCGTGCGGGCACGCGATGACCAGGACGGTGACGGTTCTGATGACCGCATCATCGGGGCTGCCCAGCAGGATCCATGCGATGAAAGTGATGATGCCTGCTACCAGTGCGAAGTAGAACAGCAGCGCGGCGGCCCTGTCGGCGAGGGCCTGGGCTTTCGATGACGAGGCTTGCGCCTCGGCGACCAGGCCCTGAATCCCTGCCAGGGTGGTGTCTGCCCCGACGGCGGTCACCCGCACCCGTACCGCGTTGTCGGTTGCCACAGTTCCGGCGACCACCACCTCACCGACGGTGCGTTGCACGGTGCGGGATTCGCCGGTGATCATCGCCTCATCGAACTCGGCCACACCGTCAACGACCTCACCATCAGCTGGCACCCGGGCCCCTGACCGGACCAGAACGACGTCGCCCGTGGCCAGCGAGCTCACGGGAACGGTTTCGATTCCGGCGTCGGTGACCTTATCTGCTTCATCAGGGAGAAGCGCGGCAAGTGCGTCCAGTGCACCCGCAGCGGATCCGAGGGCACGCATTTCCATCCAGTGCCCCAACAACATGATGACAACCAGCAGAGCTAGTTCCCACCAGAAGTCCAGGTTGAAATCACCAATCCCGAGCGTCGTGACCCAGGAAGCAATGAACGCGACGCTGATAGCCATCGCGATCAGCAACATCATCCCCGGTTGTCGGGACTTTAGTTCAATAACCGCACCTTTGAGGAACGGGGCACCGCCGTAAAAAAAGATGATGGTGCCCAGGATGGGTGAGATCCACGTCGCCCCCGGGAAATCCGGTGGCGTGTAGCCGACGATCATGGCGAACATGTGGCTGAACAAGACCACCGGAACAGCCAGGATCAGGCTCAACCAGAACTTGTTTTTGAACATTGCGGTGGAGTGTCCCGCATGTTCTCCGTGGGAGTGCACTTCATGATCCGAATGCCCGGACCGGGTCTGGTGACCATGGTTTTCGTGTTGATCGGGATCCAAAGCGGAAGTCGGTTCCGTCGTGGGCATGGCCTGGCCGTGTGTATCGGTATTCGTGTGGTGCTGGTTTTTCATTGTTTTTCTCCTTCAGTCAAACGGGATCGTGTCCCGGACCTGAGAAAAGATCAGGCGTTAGAAAGCTGGTACCCGGCTTGTTCGACCGCGGAGCGTACTGCTGCTGCGGGAACTGCCTGGTTACTGAGGACGGTGACCGTGGAGGTCCCGCCGGAC
The DNA here is from genome assembly GCF_013116715.1 of Arthrobacter sp. 147(2020). Taxonomy (NCBI): domain Bacteria; kingdom Bacillati; phylum Actinomycetota; class Actinomycetes; order Micrococcales; family Micrococcaceae; genus Arthrobacter; species Arthrobacter sp. 147(2020). The sequence goes on along the minus strand of NZ_JABFOM010000016.1, from coordinate 5,741 downwards.
ACAAGATCAATCTGGACGTCGGTGACGTCATCAATCTCGCCGACTGCAGAGCTAACCCGGGATGCGCACGACCCGCAGGTCAAGCCGGTGACACCGAAGCTGGCGCTGAGGCTACCAGCTGCGGGAACCGATTTGGTTTTGTTGTCCTGGGGTGCGCAGCAGGCGCATTCAGAAGATGATGTGTCGGTCAGGGTCAGATTGGAAGGGGTGCCGCACATGAGAGTCTCCAAAATATGAGGAATGGCTATTCGAGAATCAGTGGGTGTAGCCACCCGTGGTCATTCACGTTGGCTACAGCCGCTCGAGGGACCTTCAAGGAGTAAGCGGCCTATGACGGGCTCGGACTTCCAGCTCCGGCACCCACAAAGTATACCCCCTAGGGGTATAAGTCAAGGCACCCTCTTCTGTACTTTTCCCGACAATGACGGGCCGAGAGCAAAGCGTGGGACTTCCTCAATTCCCTGTCCCCCTGTCACTCGGATGCGTATCGCTCGAAGATCGACTACATTCGGCTGATTTCCTCTCGCTGGGTCTCCACGATCACATCGCACAGTTCCACTATTTATGGATCCGTGATGTTAGATTTCCGGCAGACCAAGATGGCGCGGGAGTGGTGCCAGATCGATCTGAAGGCACTAAACCGCGTCCCCTAAAGAGGCGAACGCGATCAGCAGGAAAAAGCCCAATATGAGCGGCACCACCGCCTGCACGGTAATGCCCTCTCTCCCCCGGCTCTGAAACTGAAATGAGTCGTCCCGGCTTAATCACTACTCACCACAACCTGCCCCGTTCCGCTTCGTTCCTACGCGCATTCATTCCTACAGCGCCAAAGATCAATAACAGCCGACAACTACATAGACATTAAGTGCACAAGTGTGCACTTAATGCTATAAATAGGTCCGGTCCGCTGTGATGGGAGAGGCTCAGGATGTTCGGGGTACTTCGTGTCACGGCTTATCGGAGACTGTTCATTGCGCAGATCGTGGCCCTGCTGGGAACGGGACTGTTGACGGTCGCTCTTGGCTTACTGGCGTTCGATCTGGCCAGTAGTCGGGCTGGCGCCGTGCTCGGTACAGCGCTGACTATCAAAATGCTGGCCTACGTTCTCCTCGCCCCGGTAATGGCCGCGCTCGTGGAACGCTTACCGCGCAAAGCGGTCCTGGTCGGATCGGACCTAGTGCGTGCAGGTATCGCTACGGCGCTGCCCTTCGTAGACCAGGTCTGGCAGATCTACGTCCTGATCTTTATTTTGCAGTCAGCATCAGCGACCTTCACTCCAGCTTTCCAAGCACTCATCCCTGTGGTTCTGCCGAAAGAGCGGGACTATACCCGGGCGTTGTCTCTCTCCCGTCTGGCCTATGACCTGGAATCCTTACTCAGCCCGGTACTGGCGGCCGCGCTACTGACCGTCATGTCATACAACAACTTGTTCATCGGCACGGTCGCAGGATTTCTTGTCTCAGCCCTGCTGGTGATGACCACCTGGTTACCGCAGATACCTCCAGTGGAAAGATCCGGATCCTTCCTACACCGCACCACCCTGGGCACCCGGATATTCCTGCAAGAACCTTCACTGCGCGGCTTGATGCGGCTTAATGTCGTCGTCGCTAGCGGGACCGCCCTGGTGCTGGTCAACACCGTGGTTTACGTCCTCAACATTTTCGAGGGATCCACTACCGGCCTTGCGGTCGCGTTGGCCTGCTACGGCGCTGGCTCCATGATCGTCGCCCTCACCGCCCCGCGGATTCTGGATCGAGTCACTGATCGTTCACTTATGCTTCTCGGAGGAACTATTGTCCCGGTAGCCATCTTCGGATCTGGTGTCATCGCGTGGACAGGACAGTCTTGGCTCCTGCTCCTCATCACCTGGGCGATCCTCGGGGCCGGAACCTCGATGATCAACACGCCCTCCGCCCGATTGCTGCGACGCGCAGCCACCAATAACACCCGCGCCTACCTTTTCACCGCCCAGTTCTCACTCTCACACGCTTGCTTCATCATCACTTACCCCGTCGCCGGCTGGGTAGGCGCGACCGCGGGTCAGCCCGCAGCCGCCACAGTCCTGGCGGTCCTCGCTACACTTGGCACAGTAACTGCACTACGGATTTGGCCGTCCGTCGAGCAACAAGTGCCCACATCCACCCGTCCAAAGCATCCCGGCAGAGCGGAAGCGGAACTGTAGTGAACGAACCACAACTGCACCAAAGGCCGAGCCTGCACCACCCGGACCCGCCCGACACGGTTCGCCTCGAGACAGGCGCTGCCACATTTCGGATGCTCTCTGACCCCACTCGGCTACACATTCTGTGGCTCCTCACGCAAGGCCCCGCCGATGTCACCTCGCTGGTGGAACAAACCGGCGCCAGCAGAACCTCGGTAAGCCAACATCTAGCAAAACTACGCTTTTCAGGCCTGGTAAGCACCCGCAGAAACAGCAGGCATGTGGTCTACAGCATCGTCGACGGGCACCTCTCCAGACTCGTCGAAGAAGGAATTAACCACGCCGACCACCTCGTCAGCGGCGAACCACCACACGCCTAACCCGCCCTGCCCTCGACCCTGACCAGGCCGACCCCGCCCGGATACGGCGCCGGTGTACGAACTCCCCAGGATGCTCCGACCATCTGGCCCCGTCTGCGGTCCAGGATCCATCACAAGGAAAGGTACACAAAGTGGACAATCAACGCGATGCGGTGAGAAATGACACCGGGATGAGATCAGGCGCTGAAATTCTTTGGGATGGGTATGCCGACGGCTTCGACGAGAGCGCCGACCATGGACTCCGGGACCCAAATGTTAAAGCGGTCTGGGAATCACTCCTTCTCCCCATCCTGCCCGAAGCCCCCTGCAACATTATCGATCTCGGGTCTGGAACTGGCAGCCTGTCCATCCTCCTCGCCGAACAAGGACACCAAGTAACGGGTGTGGACGTCTCTAAGAAAATGGTCGACCTCGCGAAGGCGAAGGCTGGGGCGGCAGGCCTCGACATCAAATTTGTTCACGACGACGCCTCCACCCCCGACTTCGGAAACGGCGCTTTCGATGTTGTGCTGGCCCGGCACGTCCTGTGGGTCTTTGATGATCCAGATATTGTCCTACGGAGATGGGCTGCTCTACTCCGCCCCGGCGGAGTGCTCATTCTTATCGAAGGGCGGTGGACAACCGGAGCAGGCCTCGCATCGGACGAGTGTGTAGAGCTGGTGCTCCGGAACCGACACGAAGCAACACTTCATCCGCTGAGCAACAACGTCGCCCTATGGGGAGAACCCGTCACAGACGACCGGTACCTGATCCTCAGCAGACGATAGCGGCGCGACCGGCCTCGAAGCATCACACGCAATGCCTTATTAGGCAGCGCCACGAACGGAAGTTTGCTCAAATCAGCACCGATGATGGCAGCAGCAACGCACGAACGCTGGGGGTTCGTTTGTGCGGGCCTCCCTGATCCTGCTCTGGTCCTTTGATAACCTCGGCGAAGTCTTGCAGGCCATACATGGGGGGAACGTGAATAGCGAAGCATCCGGTCTTGGTTCAGACGGTAAGTGGGTGCTCGATACATGATCGCGCTGCTCGTTGCTGCGGCCTTGGCCCTGATTCTGTCCATGTTCGGTACGCCCTTGTTCGCGCGTTTCCTGATCAATAAGAACTACGGCCAGTTCATCCGCGAAGACGGCCCGACATCACACCACACCAAGCGCGGAACTCCCACGATGGGTGGGGCAGTGATCATTGGAGCGGTAGTGATCGCGTACTTCACGACACACGGCATTAAGATGCTGTTCGGTGATGCGACCGGCCCATCGGCCTCCGGACTCTTACTACTCCTAGTCGCCATCGGCATGGGCTTGGTGGGCTTTTCGATGACTACATCAAAATCTCTAAGCAGCGCAGTCTTGGTCTCACCGGACGCGCGAAGATCATCGGGCAAACAACTGTCGGCGTAGCATTCGCCATTCCGGCCCTCAACTTCCCGGATGAGAACGGGCGAACTCCGGCCTCAACTGCGATATCGTTCGTCCGCGAAACCTCCTTTGATTTGGCATTCGCCGGACCGTTGGGCGGGGCAATCCTCTTTATCCTATGGTCCACCTTTATTCTCACTGCTACGTCCAACGCCGTGAATGTCACCGATGGGTTGGACGGTCTAGCCGCAGGCGTCTCTATCTTCGTTTTCGGTGCCTACATGCTCATAGGTATCTGGCAGTTCAACCAGCGCTGCGCTGCCCACGGTGTCGCTGAGAACATCTGCTACGAAGTACGAGATCCACTCGATCTGGCCTTGATTGCAGCAGCGCTGTGCGGTTCTCTCGTGGGATTCCTCTGGTGGAACACCTCGCCAGCAAAGATCATCATGGGCGATACTGGCTCGCTTGCCCTCGGAGGGGCAATGGCCGGATTTGCCATTCTGTCCCACACCCAACTCCTCCTAATCATCCTGGCCGGGCTGTTCGTGATGGTCACAATGTCCGTCATCATCCAGGTGTCCTACTTCAAAATCTCCGGCGGAAAGCGTGTCTTCCGGATGACTCCGCTGCACCACCATTTCGAGCTCAAGGGATGGGAGCAAGTCACAGTCGTAGCCCGCTTCTGGATAATTGCGGCCCTCTTCGTCGCCACCGCCCTCGGCATCTTCTACGCCGAATGGGTTGTACTCGTGTAAAACAATTCATCACCTTCGCGATCAATCCTCGCGAAGGGACGCATGAAGTTCAGCAAATAGGAAACCGGTCCAAGCGGGACCGACGACAGACAGTTCGAGGCGCTTCACGTCTAATTCAATCCGTGTCCCAGTCTTGTAACACCGATGCCGTTGTGGCTCTGGGGACATCTATAAAACGAGCGGAGGTGCGACCGTTGGACTCTCAACGTCTAGGTCGCCCTGTGCGAATGGTTGGGGCCCCATTAGCAGTCCAGCGGCTATGCGATAGCTAGTTGGTTTTCTGCGGTCCAGTTTTCCCAGTACGCCGACGGTGTCATTCCGTTGAGGGATCCGTGGGACCGTTCATGATCGTAGATCTGTTTCCATTCATCGGCGAGGTATTTCGACTCGGCCAGGGTGTCGATGATTTCGGTCCTCAATGCCGTAGCTCTTGGCCCGGAACGAACCATGAATCAGGACGTCGCCTACGGCCTCCGTATGCTGGTCGACATTGCAATCGGTGCTTTATCTTCGGGGCCGTTCGAAGATCCGACTACCGCCGTGCAATCCATCGACCGCATCCACGACGTCCTACGCCACATCGTTCACCGGCCGCTACACTCAGGAGAATTCAGTGACGACCAGGGCTCGCTCCGACTCACTATGCCACTTCTACAATGGCACGGTTTCGTCCTGATCGCCTTTGAAGAAATCCGGGAAGCCGGCTCCGAATCGCCCCAAGTTGCCCGACGGCTCAAATTCGCGTTGGAGGACTTGATCGCAGTCGCGCCACCAGACCGGCGGGCGTGCCTTGAACACCAACTAACGTTGCTAACAAACCATGTCACATCATCGGCGTCCCACCGCCGGAATCAACAATTCCCACTCGCATCCGACCCATCAGGGATCGGTTCAGCCATCGACCTAGTCACCTCCAAGTCCGACGAACAAGACCACTCTCCCGGCACAGACACATAGCGCACATTAGATGTGCCAGATAGAAGCACAGGGGTCTGACACCAGCCAATCCCGACCCGCAGAACCTCATGTCGGTGACGGTCGAAAATTGAGCCGTTGTGACGGTTGAAAACTGAGCCACCTG
>NZ_JABFOM010000015.1:0-75867 GCF_013116715.1 Arthrobacter sp. 147(2020) | reverse complement strand
GTGCGCGGTCCCGGCCAGTGCTGGGAGACAGCGTGAATGTCGGCGCGTTCGGCCACTTCCGATTCGGAAGGGCTCATACGCAGACCCATCCGGCTCATGGCACCACGGAATCCGCGGGTCGCTGGCTGCACCACCGGATCACAGACCAATCTAAAGCCGGGCCTAGGGGCGGCGTGTCGCGTGGCACTTCCCGGCGCAGTTGGTGGGGCTGCATCTATCTCCTTATCGAGTGAAGGACTGTACCAATATGGCACAGTCCTTCGATTCAAAGCAATTAGTTCGTCGCTAGTTCTTCCATGCCCATCGAATCAGCTTCTCCTTAGCATCCTCTGCCGGGACGTCGATCGACCTTGAGTGGAATGCCTCTCTAAAGAGGGTTCTGACCGACTTGGCGGTACGGAAATACTGGCCATGTCTGTCGATTCGACGGGCAGAGACGCCGAGGTACCGGGCGGTCTCTTTGCGGTTCATGCCGGCCTCGATGCAGATTCTGACGGCACGGAAGATGACGGCGTAGGAGGCCTCGTTCTCGGGATTGGCCTTGGTCAGGATGCGCTCTACAGCGATCTTGGCCTCTGGTGGTGTCTGACTCATGTTCCACTCCTCACTTGATCGACAGGCCGGTGTCGAATGTCTTGCGTGCCAGCTGGCGTGACCTGGCGAAGGCGAAAGCCCACAGTCCGAGGACGACGCAGGCTGTCGATACGTGCGTGACCAGCTCGAAAATGTAGAACGCTTCGGCCCCTGCTCGTAGTTCCAACGGGTAGCCGATGACGCGTGCCATCGAGAGGACGAAGCCGACGAAGATCAGCCTCGAGGCCAGCCGGCCGAAGCGCAGCGGGTTCCTGCGGCTGTCCCGGAGGACCGGCAGCAGGAGGGGCCCGAGCACGTAGGCGGTGTAGGCGAGGACGATCCCCTCGTTCCATTCCACCGCGGGCTGATCTTGGTATAGCTCCAAGCGGGGTGACGCCTCGGGAGTGTCCGCCATGAGGAGCGTGATGAGCACCCCGGAGGACGCAATCACGCCCGCCAGGGCGCCGCGCTTTCCAATGATCCAGCTGGTGGCCGTCTCTGAGCCGTAGGCGATAGCAAGGTGAAGGCCGAGGACCGCTACAGCTGTCATAGCGCAGCATTTGGCGATGAGGTCGGTGCCGTTGGAAATGGGCACGAAGATTTCTAGGAACTGGTAGACGCCGGGCATGGAGAAGACGTAGGCCGCGGTTAGCAGGATTCCCATGAGGGCCAGCCGGCCGCTGGGTCGCAGCAGTGCCCGCGCCCCTTCTGGGGTCGTTTTAGACGTCAGTCGGTGGAATGTGAGGCCGCCGAGCAGGATCAGCATGAAGCTGACTGAGATGGCGTAGATGCTGTCGTTCATCCGATCAGATCCGTAAGTTTTTCCGCGTATTCGAAGGCTTCCTTGCGCTGCCGGAGGCGGCGCTGGAGGAGATTCAGCCGTTGCTGGATGAGTTCGACCAGGTCCTCGTTTTTCATCACCATCAGGGCCGTCTCCCGGACGTCCTCGGGCCAGTCGCCCTCTTTCATGGTGATGAGTCCGACGACGACAAGCCCCGCGACCATCGACGTCCCGCTGACCCGGGCAGCAGTAACCGCCTGGATGGGGGTGAGCTTGTTCTCCGAGATCTGGCTGAACAGGTAGGTGATCGCCGTTCCCGTCTTCTCGGTCACGTCGTGCCGGACGTCGCCGGTGTCGATGGCGTCGATCCACGCGCGATGGGAGCCGTCGTGGGGGAAATCGATCTTGACCTTGTCATTCCGTGGGAACAGGTCTTCGTGGAAGCGGTGCTGCAGCTCGACCATGAGGTCGGCGTGGTGGACCTGGCTCAGGACTTCCGCGGCCGTTGGTGTGCGGGGCCGACTGTCGAGGTCTTGGTACTCCTTGAAGTCTCCCAGTGCCGCGATGGGATCAATCCCGACGCTTCGGGCCACGCCGACGACGGTCGTCTCGGGGACGCTGCCGCGCCGGATCTGGTTGCCCACCGTGACGCGATGCAGCCCGGTCAGGCGGCCCAGTTCGCTCGCTGATGTGGTGATGCCGCGTCGTTCGAGCCATTGCTTGAAGTCAGAACCAGAAACAGCCACGGCACCTCCTTCAAGAGAGCACTAAATGGGCACGGCATACACGTATAGCCGTGATGTCAGAATCTAAGCTATTCTAAGAGCTAAGGAATTGGCATCAGCCTTCTTCCTCACCGTCTCAATTTTACCGGGCAAGTCCTAACCAGTCTGTGCCCGTCACACCCGGGGGAGGTAATCGTGGACGAAGACGAGAAGCGCGGAGCGTCACCGCTACTGGCCCTGGTGATCCTTGTACCACTCCTGGCGGGACTGCCTGTCGTCGGCATCGCGGGAGCTGCGATCCTCATGCAGACCGAGGAAAAGCCTGCTGGGTGCGCCGTCTCCGCAGTAGGTGAGACCGCCGGGGGCATTACTTCGACACCGGCGATCCCGAACGGCTGGGGTGATCTGGTCGACGCCGCCGCGAAGACTGCCGGTCTGCCGGTGAGTGTGGTGGCGGCGCAGTTGAAGCAGGAATCAGGCTGGAACGAAGGTGCACGGAGCCCTGCAGGGGCTCAGGGCGTGGCTCAGTTCATGCCCGGCACCTGGGCCATGTACGGGGAGGGTGGGGATCCGTTCTCGGCCGAGGACGCCATCCCTGCCTACGGCCTCTATATGGCGGCCCTGAAAGAGCAGGTGCAGCCGCTGGCCGGTGACGACGCCAACCTACTGGTGCGCCTAACCCTCGCCGCCTACAACGCCGGTTCCGGTGCTGTGCAGGCAGCCAAGGGCATCCCGGCGTTCACGGAGACCCAGCAGTACGTCGAGAAGATCCTTTCCTCCGGACAGAGCGAGTTTTCTGCCGACTGCACGGCGCCGGCGGGCACTATCGCCTGGGACGGCGACCTCGGCGATGGCGAGTGGACCAACCCACTACCGGGTGGTGTTTTCACCTCCGGCTACGGACACCGAAATATCCCGGGCCTGCCCGCGTGGGCGCAGGACCACGTCGGGGTAGACCTCGCGACCCCGGGCGCCGGAACCGGCACTGGCGGCCCGGTGATCGCACTGACTGACCTGCGGATCACGGGTTTCAACGACAAGGACGGGTGTGTGATCGCCAAAGAGGACGGCGACGATCCCGATTTCGGGTTCGCGTTCTGCCACCTCAACGCCTACAGCGTGGCCGTGGGCGACAGGTTAAAGCGCGGCGACGTCGTCGGCGCCGAGGGCAACAAAGCCGGTCTCGGGCTGGTCGCCACGCACCTGCACCTCGAGATTTACAAGCCGGAAGCACCGCAGGTCGTCTACCCGTACCAGGGCTGGAACCTCGACCCGGAGCCGATTCTGAAAGAGAAAGGAGCGTGGGTACGATGACCCGTCGCTCACACACCTACCCGTACCGGGCCACCGCTCTCGCGGTCTCGATGATCGCCCTGACCAGCTGCGCCGCTGACGCGCCCGCATCGGAAGACGCGGCCCCGATTTCCGCTCCCACGGAGGTCTACGAAGGCTCCCACACATCGTTCCCTGCCGATGAGGTCCTAGGTAGGAACACGTTCGCCTCCCCGGAGGATGCCGACCGTTCCGACGTCGTTTCGACCGCCCGCGTGGCGGCGCTGATGCTGCACTCGTGGGATACGACGGTGGATCGCACGGAGACAGCGGCCGCGGTGCGCGCCATACCCCTGATGAGTGCGGAGTGGGCGGCGAACCAGGTGGAGCCTGAGCGCAACGGGAGCAACGGCGAATGGCTAGAACCAGCCGAACACGGCGCTTACAGCGTTCCCCAGGCAGTTCCCGCGATCGGTGACGCCGCGCAGGACGTCGCCCCGGACAAGGCCATTCGGGTCCTCGACGTGACGTGGCGCTGGGTCGCTCGCGACAAGACGCCGCTAACGAGCGGCGGTCCCCGGCAGGTAACCGTCTACCTCGAGAAGACAGAGGACCAATGGGACGTCGTCGGACACCAGACCCGCGACATGACCGCCTCAATCACCGGGGAGGGCAAGTGACTCCTGCAGTACATTCCTGGCCTGTCATCCGCCTCACCATCGGCGAGGGCCAAATCGTCGCGGACGCGAACGGCGACGTCCTGACCTACCCGGTGCTCGACGAGGCGTCCGCAGCCGACATCGCAGCCGACGCAGCCGCGGAAGCGTGCCGCCGTCTGGGCCTAGCTGCCTGTCGGGTGCAGGGCCACACCGACGACGGCGAGGTCTACGAAATGATCGTCGACGCCGAACTGGGCACCCTCGAAGAACGAGAGGACACCACCCCCGTCGGCGGCGGCACAGGTACGGGCACTGCGCGTACCGGCTCGAAGGCTGCACGCCGCCGCACTCCAGCACTCCGGAAGGCTGTGCTGTGGGGGAGCGCAGGCATCCTGGCGGTCACAGTCGGGTCCAGCGCCTTCTACACACTGCAGGACAACACGGCCGAGCCGGTAGCGACCGTCTACACGCCGCCTCCCGCGCAGCTGCCGGTTCCGGCTCCTGCCGGGTGGGACACCTACGGTGACTGGGCGACGCCGATGACCGGTTCGACCGTTCGGGCGATCCTGGATCCCTCCGGCCAGCCCGTGAGCGTGGACGGCTCGAAGCTGATCGGCCATGACCCTCGGACGGGCGTGGAGCGATGGACGCGCACCGCACCGTTCACGGTCGCGCAGCTCGCCCTGTTCACCCTCGACGGACAATCCAGGGTCGCAGCCGCAGCCGCCCGCGAGCTGGTCCTGTTCGGCGACGGAGCAGACCCGATCCGCGTCGACGTTCCCAAAGACGGAACGATCGTCCTGGACGGCGGTACAGCTCCTCGGGTGGACCTGCCGAACAAGCGGACCCTGATCGTCGCAGCCGACGGCAGTACGGCGGCGCGGGTGGTCCCGGCGTCCGCGGAACCCATAGAAGCCCTCGGCGACGGCCTGGTGGCGGCCGACTCGCGCTCCGGACGGATTTGGCGTGTCACGCAGGACTCGGCAGCCCTCCCAGCCCCGGCGAAGCTGCTTGCACCGTCAACCGGAGCGGAACTGGTCACGGTCCTCGGATCCGTAAACGGGACGGTCGTCGCGGCATGGAAGACCGACGACACCACCACCACCATCGGCTTCTATGCCCTCGGGGACACCACCGACGCGACGGAAGCGACGCAGGTGGGCATCGTCGACGTCGAAGGAACCGACGTCGCCACCTCCGGTATCCAGGTGGACCGGGAGAACGGCCTGCTAATGGCCGGCACCATCCTGGTCGACGTCGACGCGAAGCAGGCCCACCGCCTGCCCGGAGCCGGGAAGCTCGCCGCCGGCTACGCCTGGGTGACCACCAACACCGAGCAGCTGCGCATCAACGCGCAGGGCGTCACCGAGACCACAACCGATGCGGCCCGTGCGGCGATCCCCGACGTCATCACCGACAACGGCAAGGCAATCACCCGGGCCGACGGATCCTCCACCGGCCTGCTGTATGCGCTGACACAGGTCGCACCCCGACCCACCGCAACACCGAGCCAATCCCCTAACCCGTCTTCTACTGCGACTTCTACTCCGAGCCCCACCCCGACTGTTTCCCCGAAGGAGAACCCCTGATGAGAATGACCGCTGTCATCGACCCGGCCGGCACCCTCGAGCTTGACCTGGGAGGCGAGAAAACCACCTCCCCATACCCCTCGGTCATGGACGCCCGCCGCTCCGTCATGAGCACCGCAACCGACCTCGCGGCCGAGACGAGCACCGCAACCGAACTGCACATCGAGGACCCGTCCGGCTCCCGCACGATCCTCGTCCAGACCGACGGCGTCATTGTCGAGCAGGCCGCCGATAGTGAACCGACGGAAAGCGGCCCAGTACAACCCGCCGAAGCAATCGAGCCTGCGGCGTCCCCGATCACGCCAGAAGTGCCGACCGTGCCGGAGGCCGCGGTGGAAGCAGCAGCACCCGTCGCCACTCCTGTGCCCGCTCCCGTTAAGGCTCCTGTGGCCACGGAAGCGACCGCACCGAAAACCGTCGCTCCATCAGCTGTCGTACCGGCAGTCGTACCGGCAAAGACATTGGATCCGCTGACGACCCGCAGGACGGCGATGCCGTCGTTCGTCGACCGGCCGGACGCCGATTCACCGGCACAAGTCGGGGTACGTGGTCTGCTGAATCAGTTCGGTTTGAAGCTCGCACCGTCCCCGGTGGAGCTGGAGCAGCGCCGGGACGAGAAGACTGTCTCTCAGCACTGGGCCGGGCCCCGCACGGTCACGGTCCTGAACCCCAAGGGCGGAGCGGGCAAGACGCCGACGGTGATCTGCCTGTCCGCTGTGTTCGCCCGCCTCGGCGGTTCCGGTGTCCTTGCGTGGGACAACAACAACTCGCTCGGTTCGCTGGGTTGGCGGACTTTCGATGCTGGCCACGAGGCGACGGTGGTCGACCTCCTCGAGCAGACGGACTACTTCATGACCGCCGGCGCACGGGCCGGGGATCTGGCGTCCTACGTCCACCACCAGCCCTCGGACCAGTACGACGTGCTGAGAAGCGATGACCGGTCGGGCGCGAAGAAGCGGCACGAGGTCACCGGCGACGAGGTCCACCGCCTCTACTCGGTGGCCGAGAAGTATTACCGGCTGATCCTCATGGACTCGGGCAACACCGAACGCGGGGACAACTGGGAAGCAATGATCGGCCACTCCGACCAGGTCGTCATCCCGGTCAAGTCCGTCGATGACGCCGCCGAAGGCGCATCCCGCGTCCTCAGCGCCCTGCGCGCGGGCAACGAGCACGCGCAGTCGCTGGCGGACCGCGCCGTGGTGATCGTCCTGGGCTGCACCCCATCCCACGGTCTGGCGAAGCTGAACGAGCTCGCTGAGTCCTTCCGCCCATTCGTGAAGTCGGTCGTCACCGTGCCCTACGATCCATCACTGATCGAGGGCAGGATCCGGTTCTCCTCGATGCTCCCGCAGACCCGCCGCGCATGGCTCCGGGCCGCCGCGCAGATCGCGGAGGGACTGTGACCGTGACCCCGCAGCGCAATCCGTTCGTCAACGAGCCGGAGGTCGAGCCGCAGGAAGACCCGATCGACGATGACCCGATCCTCGGGCAACGCGAGTCACTCAGGGGCCCAAAGAACATTCAGCAGACCCTCGCCGCAGAGCCTGTCGAGGAAGAGGAACCAGCAGCCCCCGTGGCCGTGACCAACGCGACACTGTGGCTGGTCGGCGCCTCCGGTGGCGTCGGCACCAGCACCCTTGCGGGCCTGTGCTCGGAGAACGTCGTCGATGAGTCCGAGCGGCGCCCCACCTACGCTGGCCGGGCCCTGTTGGTCTGCTCGACCAGTGCGTCCTCGCTCGAGGCCGCACAGCAGCTGGCCCGTAAGTCCGATTCGGGGCAGCTGCCCTATGAACTGGTCGGCCTCGTGGTCGTCCACGACCGGCCGAAGAACCGGCTGACGAAGCCGACCCTGGACTTCGCGCGCGGGGTTGCGCGGATGTTCCCAGTGGCCATGACGGCACCGTATGAACCCTCGTGGCGCGAGATTGGCGTCACCCCACAAGCTTCCGGGACACGGCTGAGAAGCGTGCTCCGGAAAATCGAAAAGATCGCCCGCCCCGGGCACTGAGAAAGGGAACTCCCATGTTCGGAAACACTCTGGCAGCACACACCCTGACCACCATCAACGCGCTCACTCCGGTTCGTGAAGGATCGCTCTCGGCTCAGACCTTCACCCCGACGCAGCCGCCCGGCACCGAGGGCCTGACGCAGGTTATCGGCTGGGTTCTGTGGGGCGCGGGCCTGGTCCTGTTCGTGTTCTTCATCTTCGGTCTCGTCTCCACCGGTAGGAACCGTCGGCAGGGCAACGAGATCGAGGCACCGATCTGGCCTATGGTCGCTGCCTGCCTGCTGGGCGCTTCGGGTGCAGTGTGGACTGCAATCACCTGAGAAACAACGCCCCACCACCTGATCGAAAGAAGGACAGACGATGAGCACACAGGACACCACCCACCAGCCCAAGGACCGCCCGAAGTGGTTCGGAGCGGCCCTGATGTTGCTGGCCCTGGTGCTGGTCGGCCTCCTGGCATGGGGCCTACGGGTATTCATCTTCCCCAGCAACGACGAACCGGCAGCGGAGCCCCGCACCGCTGCCTCACAGACAGCACCATCGTCTGCCTCGGCGTTTGCGTCCGCGACGGCAGGACCTGTCGTGGACGCAGACACCGCGTGGGACTGCCAGGCGGACCTCAACAACGACGATGTATCTATCGCTGACAGTGCTCCGGCGGTCGAGGAATGGGTAGCTGGCGGATACAACGTCATTCCGTTCTCGGAATTCGGGGGCTGCGAGAAGCGGCCTTCCGGACTCCGTGTCGGCTTCGCACATACCGAAGCAGGCTCCCTCATGGCAGCAGCAACCTATGCGATGGCCCTAGATCCTTCGGTGAGCGAGGAAGCAGCTGATGATGTAGAAGTTGCCATTGCTGAGGGACCGGACCGCGATCGGCTCGCCGAGAAAGCCGAACGCATCCGAGACGGTCTGGAACAGGGTTCCGACGGCACCGCATCCGCAGCATCGACCCTCATCGGATATACCCAAGACTTCTACTCCGAGGATGCCGCTTCGTACCGCTTGGTTTATGAGGTTCCTACGTCCGACGGTCTCGTCGGGCAAGTCTCCCTACAGGCTGACCTGCTGTGGGAGGACGGCGATTGGAAGCTTGATCCGGCTTCCGGAACAAGCTTCATGACGTCGGATCTGTACCAAGGACAGCCCTACATCGAATGGGGGTCAAAGGCCTGATGCCGAACATTGGGGACATCCTCGAAGGCGTTGCGGGGAGCGCTATCCAGAGGCTGATCCAGTTCCTTGCGGGCTGGCTGCTGCAGGTTCTGACGGAGATGATCAATTTCGTCGGTACTTGGTGGTTGAAGATCGGCGCACCGGGCATGGGCGCAGGGTCCGCGACCGACCGTATCCAGCAGTCGACGCTGATTTTCGTTGGCATGGCCGGTGTCATCGGCACAGCGTTCGCGCTCATCAAGCTCGCCCGCGATCAGGACCGTGCCTCGACCGAGAACCTGATCATGGGCATGGTGCGCACCGTCCTCACCACGGTGCTGGCCGTACCGATGGTGGGCCTGCTGTTCGGGGTGACCGACGTCCTCGCACCGTGGCTGGTAACCACCATTTCTGGGTCCGCGCAGGAAGACGGGCTGGGAACCGCGATGGGCTTGGAAGCTCTCGCGGGAACGACGATGACCGTGCAGCTCGCCGGCATAGTCCTGTTCGTCGTGCCGCTGGCCCTGCTGGGCGCGATCATCAACGCGGTCATCGTGATTTTCTCCTACGGTGCGGCGATCGCACTGTGCGGGGTCTTGCCGATCTTCGCTGCCTCGTCGCAGACCGAGCGCGGCCGGAAGTCCTTCGACAAGGCCGTGGGCTGGTTGGCGGCCGTCGTCCTCTTCAAGCCTGCTGCGGCGATCCTGTATGGGGCAGGACTTGCGCTCCTGAAAGGCATCAACGGCACCGCTGACAACGATCTCGGGAACACTGCGATCGGCCTGATCACCGGCCTCGTCATCATTAGTAGTGCTTGCGTCGCGATGCCCGCCCTCGCGAAGGTCCTCGTCCCTGCCGTCAGCGCGGGACCGCAAGGCATGGGAGCTTCCGGCCTGGCTATGGTCGGCGGCGCTGTCGCCCTCGGAGCAATCACCGGAGGGGTGGGTGCGGCCGCCGGTGCCGCAGCTGCCGGGGGCGGTGGGAGCGCCGCAGCAATCACCGGTGGAGGGGCCGCAGCGACGGCAGGGGAAGTGGCCGCAACTGGTGGAGGCGCTGCAGCAACTGGTGCGGCCTCAGCGGCGGAAGCTTCTGGCACCGCCGGTACAGGGGCAGCAGGAGGATCCAGCAGCAGTGCGGTCCCAGCAAGTGGAGGTGGGAGCGGCGCAACCGGCGCCGCGATGCCTGGTGGTGCAGGTAGCACCGGCGGCGGGGCTGGTGGCACCGGCCCGTCCGGGGCAGAGCAGGGGCCGGAGCAGCCCACCGCGCTGGCATCGGACTCAGGTGGAGGGGCATCTGGAGGAAGTGATGGAAGCCCCGGTGGAGGTTCTGGTGGTCCTTCAGGCGCAGCGCAGCGGCTGGAACGATCCTGGGCAGAGACGTCTCCGGTCGGCGATGCAGGGAGTGCCGGCAGCGGTGCCGGTGGTGCTGGCGGAAACAGCGGGCCCGGTTCGAACGGACCAACGGGTGCACAACCTCAGGCGGAACGGACCGGCGCACCCTCGGAAGCACCATCCGGTGCAGGCGATGGCAGCTCGTCAGCTGGAGGACCAAGCGGGGCAGAGCCCGCAACATCAGGTGACAAGGCTCCGACGGAAGCACCTGGGGCCGCACCCGCGACCTCGCCGACGGCTGAGGGCTTCCGGGCCGGTGCGCCCTCAGGGGCGGATAAGTCCCCCCAAAGCCAGCAACGCCTCGAGTACGCACTACGGGAAACAGCAAAAGACATGGAACGCGCAGTGGAAAGTGGAGATGACCAGTGAGTACCGAACAGACAATCGTCCGGCAGTACGGCAACATCGCAGAAGACCGGACGGCAGGTCTGATGGGATTCTCGATGGCCTCGACCGTCGTCCTGGGCACGGGAGCGGTCGGAGTGTTCATCGCCATCATGGCCTCGCAGATTTGGGTGGCCGTCGGCATCGCCCTGGCCGCGTTCATCGCAGCCACCATCCTTGGCTCCAAGGACCGTCACGGCCGGTCGAAGCCTGAGCGGTGGCTTGCGCGCAGCATGCACTCCAAAGCCAAGAAGGCGGGGAAGACGGTCTACAAGTCCGAGCCCGTTTCGCAGATCCCGGACGGTTCATTCCGCGCTCCGGGCCTGCTGGCCGCAACGGAGCTGATCGATTTCCAGGACCTTTTTGGCAACGAGGGTGTCATGCTGTGGCACCCGAAACTGAAGACCGGCACCGTCTTCTTCTCCACCAACTCCTCCGGGCTGGGCCTGCTGGATCAGGACCGCGTGAACCGGCTCGTCGGCTCGTGGGCCGCGTTCCAGCGCGACGCTGCCTCCAACGCCCGGGTCGAGCAGATTTCCGTGACGACGCAGTCGACCACCGATCCGGGCGAACGCCTGCCTGACGCTATCGCGGTGGCCCGGCAACAGGCCGGATCCCGCGAAGTCCCCGATTTCGCCCGCATGGTAATGGACGACGTCGTGAACAACCTCAACCACAACGTGCCCAAACTCGAGCAGTGGGTGGCCCTGACATTCAGCGGCAAAGCCCACGACAGCGACCGTGTACCGGAACGCTCGGCCGAGGAACTGGTGGCCGATGTGAAGTCCCTCCTGCAGGGGTTCAAGGAAGAACTCGAGGACGTCGGCGCGGGCAGCGTGTCCCTGACGCGGGCCGCTGACCTCACCGACCAGACCTACGTCGCTTTCAACCCACGCGCCGCAGCCGCCGTCGAACGCGCCCGTCTTTCCGGTGACGGGACCGGCCTGGGCTGGAACGAGGTCGGCCCCTCAGCCGCCCGGACCATCGGATACCCCGGCAGGTATGACCACGCCGGGGTGACGAGCAAGTCATGGCAGATGTTCCGGCCGCCGGCCGGGACGTTCCGCGAGAACGCACTGGTGGCCCTGCTGGGTCCCGACGCGAGCATGCTCCAGAAGCGCGTGACAGTGTTCTACCGCCCACAGCCGCCGGAGAAGTCCGCGCAGCAGGTCGCGCAGGCACTCACCAATGCGCAGTTCGCCACGAACCAGAAGGGCCGACGCCCCACCAGCTCGCAGATCATCGCCCTCGAAAAGGCACGCAAGGCAGAGCGGGAGCAGGCCGAGGGCGCTGCACTGGTGCGCTTC
Source organism: Arthrobacter sp. 147(2020) (assembly GCF_013116715.1). Taxonomy (NCBI): domain Bacteria; kingdom Bacillati; phylum Actinomycetota; class Actinomycetes; order Micrococcales; family Micrococcaceae; genus Arthrobacter; species Arthrobacter sp. 147(2020). The sequence continues at coordinate 64,020 of NZ_JABFOM010000015.1, read as the reverse complement.
GCCATCGGAGTCACCGCGACGGTCGAAAGCCCGGAACAGTTGCCGCAGGTCGAGGCGATGATCATGCGTAACGCGGCGACCGGCATCCAGATCCGCATGCGGTCCTGTGACTACAACGACGACGCCGCGTTCTCCTTCAACCTTGGGCTGGGGCTCGTCCCCGAGCACCTGGCCACCATCTCCTCCGACGTCAGGAAGGCTCTCTAATGTCCGCGTTTGATCAGCTCGTCGATAAGGTCATGGACCGATTCCTGGGACGGTCCGAGGCCGCGGCCGCCGTTACAGCCTCGGCGTTCCCGCAGCTCACGGAGAAGGGCATGCGGGTCCGCGATGGCGGGATGGTGACGTGGGTAGAACCTCCGCCGGAGTTCACGGCCACCTCGAACCAGACCGCGGGCCTGTGGCCGTTCTGCGTCGGTACATCCTCGCCGCTGGTTGGCGCGGTTCTGGGTCGGAACCTCCTCAACGGCTCCGTGGTGTGCGGGGATCCGATCAGCTTGTTCCTGCACGGCATCATCTCCTCCCCGTCCGGGTTCATCCTCGGTCTGAACGGTCGGGGGAAGTCCTCAGTCGCCGTCCGCATGGCGTTGGCGCTGATCGACCAGGGGTTCCTGATCCTCGTGGCAGGGGACCTCAAACCGGACTTCGCTGGCGTCGTCCTGGAAACCAACGGGCAGGTTGTGCAGGTCGCCCCCGGTGTCGGAGCTATCAACCCGCTCGACGCCGGTCCGCTCTGGCGGGAGCTGCAACGCCTGCCGGCCCCGATGCAGCGGCAGATGCGCGCCGAGATCCACGCCCGACGCCTGATGACCCTGACCGGGCTCATCGAACTGGTGTTCAAGGAACCTCTGGACGCGAAGAAGCAGGAACAGACGGTGCTGTCCATGGCGATCGCCATGGCCGCGGAGAAAGCGGAAGCTGAGGACCGGCAGCCGCTGGTCGGCGACGTCGTCGCCGCCATCAAGTCCGCGCCGCTGCAGATTCAATCGGCGTTGCTCATCGAGGAGTCCACGGAGTACCTGCCGCAGGTCAAGAATCTCCTGGCGGGACTGAACGCCCTCGGCGAGCACGGACCGTTCGGGGACGTGTTCTGCCAGCAGACCACGAAGGAAATGAAGATCGATACCTCCGTGGACTTCGATATTTCCCTCATCGACGAGTCCCAGCTGACGCTCCGCGCCGCGGTGCAGACGGTGTGCTGGTCCTACGGGCAGGCCGGCATCTCGGCCGCGAAGACCCTCGCCGATGCCGGTCTCATGGAGGAACGCCATCACCTGATGATCATGGACGAGCTGTGGCAGTCCCTGCGCGCCAGTGAACTGCTGGTCCACCAGATCGACTCGATCACGCGCCTGAACCGGACCAAGGGCCTGGGTCAGCTGATGATCACGCACTCCATGAAGGACCTGCAGCTGTCCACCGACGAACTGACAAAAATCGCCACCGGCTTCGTGGAACGCTCTTCCATGAAGATTTTCGGTGGGCTGGCGCAGAACGAGATGGACTTGCTGGAAACGGTGTTCCCCGTCTCCGAGCGGGAGAAAGCGATGCTGGTCGGCTGGTCGGCCGAAGGGTCGATGAACCCCAACACCAATCAGGTGTCACCGCCTCCCGGACGTGGCCGGTTCATGCTGAAGACCGGGTCCGAACCTGGTGTGCCGTTCCGGGTGAACCTCACCGCCGGCGAGCTCAGATCCCACAACACGAACCAGGCCTGGGCTGCTGCGCAGGCGAAGGTGAACCGATGAAGAACGAAAAGAACGGCCCAGTCATCGCGTTCTCGAGCGTCGTCCTGGCCGCGTTCGTCGCCGTCGCCCTGATTCACCTCGGGGAAGCCTTCACACCGGTTCCCACCGACCTGTCATGGAACCCGATCACATTGGGGATTGGTCTTGCCATGGGGGATCCGTGGCCGGTGGCCGCGAGCTGGTTGCTCGGCGTGGAAGCGGTCGTGGTCATCGCTGCCTTTGCGTGGTGGAGCACCCGCCCGGTGTCGAGGACCGCGGAGGCGTCGCGGCGCATGAGTCCTGGCGGGAAGATGCGTCCGGCGATGCTCGATGCCCGCCTCACTGAAGCGGCCCGCCTACACCCTGAGGCGAAGGGCATCGGCCCGGGCCTGACGATCGGGTACGCAGGGGAGACCGGCACCAAGGCAGTTATCCAGGGCTGGCGTGAGTGCTCGACCCATGTCTGGGGTACAGGGAGGGGCAAGACGACGACACAGATTGTCCGTCACGCCACCGAAGCCCCCGGCCCGTACATGATGACCAGCAACAAGGTCGACGGCGTGGCTGAGGTCCTGGCCGCCCGCTCCGATACCGGAACAGTGTGGCTGTTCGATCCGCAGCGGATCTGGCGCGACAGCCACCGGCCCGCGATGATCTTCAACCCGCTCACCGTCGTCACCGATACCGTGAGCGCAGGCGAGGTCGCATCGATCTTCGAAACCTCGTCCGCGCCGAACGCCGGTCAGGGCAAGGGAGATGCCCAGTTCGACTCGCAAGGGCGTGACTTCCTGTCCTGGTGCCTGCTCGCGGCCGCGAAAAACGGCCAGACGATGAAGGAGGTCCTGCGATGGGCAGCCTCAGCGGACTTCATGGAACCAGCCGAACTCCTGGAACGCGCCGGCCACGCAGGCCCTGCGTCGGCGTTGAAGGGCATGAGCGCCCAGCCGGAGGATACCCGCGGGTCCGTGGCAGCCAGCGCGCAGCGCATGGCTTCCGCCCTCGTGCACGACGAGCTGGTCGCGTGGTCGACGCCGACTCCCGGCGTTCCGGTATTCGACCCGGTCAGCTTCGTCACCAGCAAAGACACCTTGATCCTGCTCTCACAGGACGCCGCCGGCTCCGGTGCCGCGTTCGTCTCCACCCTTGTCTACGCCGTGTTCACCGTAGCCCAGCACACAGCCCGGCGGGCGGGTGGCCGCCTGCAGGTACCCCTTGTCGCTGATCTGGACGAGGTCGGGAACGTCGTCAAGCTCAAGCAGCTGCCTGAGTGGTATTCGTTCTTCGGGTCCATGGGAATCGTCGTCAGCGCGTACTTTCAGACCCGCGGGCAGGGCGTGGCCATGCTTGAACGCACCGGCTGGGACACCCTGTGGTCCGCAGCCGCGATCAAGATCTACGGTGGAGGGTCCGACGACACACAGTTCCTCGAATCCTTGTCCAAGACCATCGGCCAGTACGACGCAAAAGTCCGCAGCTCCTCCACCTCGAGGAACGGGTCATCCCGTTCGGTGCAGACTCAGCGGCGCGACATCATGTCCGTCTCCCAGCTCTCCGAGCTTCCGGCTAACCGCGCGTGGGTGAAGACCTCCAACGGGGGAGGGACGATCGTGCGTACCGTGCCCTGGTTCCGGGACAAGACCATCAGCGCGCGTATCGGCTCCACGGTCGAACGTATCAAGACAGGCACAAGAGGACACCTCTCATGACCGCACCCCATGACGATGATGTAGCCGATGCCGCCGGTATCGACCCTAACGGTCAGGGCGGGGGAGAGGACTTCGCGTTCACTCCGGAAGAGTTGGTGGATTGGGTAGAGGGCCTTGCAGCGATGCTGGAGTCAGTGGACCGATCGCAGAACCAGCACTGGTGTTCCCAGTGGTGGAATCACCCCGAGGCCGTCGACAGGTTCCGAGCCCTCTATGAACAATGGCTTGAAGCCCAGGCCAGCGGTGGGATGTCCTCGTGGTGGATTGATCACTTCGACCGCCACGCTACTGTTCTTTTCACCAAGCGAGGCCCATTCGGTGAGTGCGGGACTACGCACGCGGAGAAGACGGCTCGTCGCATCCTTGCTACAGAGCAGCCACCGCCTAATTGGGCGTGGTGACCTTCGGCTGGGATGCTGCGCGGGTAGCTCGTAGACCGGTGAATCGTATTCGAGTCCGTAGGTGGACGGGTGGTCTGGCATTTCGGGTCCTGGATGGAACGTGGAGATCCCGAACCCGACGAACAGCGAGATGATGGCGCTGAGAAACAGCACATAGAAGATGCGAACCAGGATGTTATTTATGCCCGCAACCATGCGTAGACGGGGGTCGGTGTGGGGGACCGGTGTATCCGCACATGGGAGATGACACGCCCCGATGCGCATCCAGGCTAACCCTGCACATCCAGGCTAGCCGGGTGGATCACCCTACAGGCACAGAACAGGCATATTGTAGGCACATCTCTGGCATTGAGCGGGCAGCGCTGGTAATGTTGAGACCTAGGAAGGAGCGGTTATGTCACTCGCACCAGGCGGACCCCGCCACAGGACTGATTCAGTCATGATCGACACCGCGGACATCGTCCGTGAGCTCAACGATCTACTGACCCCGCGGATCGTCGCCGGAATGGCTGGTAAAAAGGATCCCGGGCAGGCTCGCAAGTGGGCCAACGGATCACTGGCTGTGCCACCGCCCGAGCAGGAACGCCTCCGGTTTGCCTATGACTTGTTGAAGCAGATCGAGTCGGCCCATCGGCGAAGCGTTGCCCAAGCGTGGGCAATCACCGTCAATCCGAGGCTGGGCTACACCACGCCCGTCAAGGCCATCCGCGAGGAACGGTTCAATGAAGCCGCAGCAGCCATGCGAGCACTTCTTGAGGAAGCCTACGACGGTTGATCACGCGCACATGCGCAGTGACCGGGATGGCCTTGCTGGAGCGGCCGGTCACTATGTATCGGGTTTCACAGGCCAGGCTTGACCGCGGACCCTTGAACCCGCGGCCGCGGCCGGACACACCAGCCATGTTCCGGACAGAATGGAACCGCTTCGATACCCCAGGGCTGACGATTTATGGTGCCGAGAAGCGGGTCACTGCCTTCGTGGAGTCGCTGGCCTACAAGGCGCCGTCGGCCAATGATTTCGCTGGCCTGCATGAGGAGGCAAAGTTCCTGGGCGTGGAATTGCATGTCCTGCTTCAGGAACTGCGCGACGCCGGCGTGCCCGTGGAGGGTGTCGATGCGGACTGGCGGTCCGAGCGCGCCATGTACGAACTACAGTACTGGACAGCGACCTGGGTGGACCTGGCCAACATGGATACGCTCACGGCTATCCGGGCGTCCGGCATCTCCGGTGCACCCAAAATGACCATCTCTGACCTCACCGGTGATGACCGGGAGGTGACCACGCGCATTGCCAGCTGGATCCGCGACCAGAAGCTCGACACCGGCGGGTCAACTCAGGGCTTGCGTTACCCGTCAAAGTTCGGCGTTTCCGAGGGCAATCACTGCTGGGCGGTGTTCATGGACAGGCCCAATACTGGCTGCAGTCCTATCAAGAAAAACTTCGCGGCTGACGACCCGGATCTGCTGCAGGCCATCAGGATCACAGGCGTGTCAGTTCCGTGAAAAACCCCTTCTGACTAGGCGTTTCTTTTGAGCCGATAATCCACGTTATGTCAACTAGAGCCGCACGAACCCCTGCTACGCATTGCTTCGCGAATCGAGGGCGGGCTGGTGGCCAACGCGCTCTGTTATCGGGCTAGCCGTTTGCCCACTGAATGGGTTCCTTTAGGTACCAGCATCACGTGATATTTTCGTGCGACTAAGAAGGCCGAAACCATCAATGGGGTACCGGTTACCGAGGATATGATTCAAGCTTAGGCAGATGAGGTCGAGGCCGGCTCCGCATCCCACCCGCTGCATACTCCTCGCCGCGGGACACCTACGCTCACTCATTGGCCTGTTCTTGCGGGGGCTTGAGCCTGGCCGTAGCTCCTCGAAGCACCGTGGTACTTAGTAGAACAGACATAACGCCGAGCGTAACGCCTGCGACTGTGTCATGAAGGTAATGCACGCCCACCGCTACCCGGGAAAGGGCGATGAGCGTGGCGGCCGGTGCTACAAACCAGACAAAGTTGGGCAGGGCCAGCACACAAGCAGTAGCAAACGCTGCAGCGACTACAGAGTGGTTCGACGGCCATGACCAATCCCCTGCCTCAGGACATGCCAACACCGTTGCAACGTCCATCACCGCGCAGGGACGTTCCTGGGTAAAAATTAACTTAGTTGCCTCACTGAGCGAATAGGCCCCGATCACGCCCACCCCACCGGAAGCCAGATCCCAGAACACGGTTCGGTCCCTTATCCATGACCACAGGGCGATCAGCGCCGTGAGGACGACCAGAAGCACCAGACCGGGTTCGGTTACCGCCGCTGCAGTCCAGGACAAAAATGGTGATCCCTCTGTGGTTTCCGCTATCAGACGATAGACCGGCTCCCGAATGGGGTAGGCAAGCACAGTCAGGGCAACAAGTGCAACCAGGAGTACGGGGGTGCGGCCTGACACAAGGGTCAAATGGTGGGACGTCGAAGGTGCCATGGATACTTTGTATGGAGCCTTTCTGGGTCTCGCCCTGAACCGCCGATCACTTTTTTTGGGTACCTACATCGGGTCGAGTCGATCATTCACGCGATGCCAGCCCACTAGCAATACATCAGAATGATTGACCGCTAGCTGAGGCCACTGCTGGGCCTAACACGGTGACCCGGTAGTTTAGGATTTTCTGATCCTGGGCATCTGGGGGTCCGTAGATATTTGACGGCTGGCCCCTTGGTGAGAGTGCGGCCAGCTTTACGCTTCTCGTTGAAAGGTAAGTTGTCCCGGTGAGATCGGCGTTACGGAGTAGGCAAAGATAAGGTTCCCGCAGGGATACGAGTGCTTGCTCGTTCAATTAGCGTGGGTTCGAACCGTAGGTGCTGTCGGCGGGGCGAATTGTGGGTGAGTAGATTCACCGCGGCTTTCCCAATTTCATCTGCCGGGAGCTTGATGGAGGAGAGTGCTGGACGGGTCGACGCGGTGAAGGGCGAATCATCGAAACCTATGAGGGCAAGGTCTTGAGGAATCCTCACGGCGTCCTTCAGTTTGGCGGACTGCAGCAGACCTAATGCCAACGGATCGTTCGCACAGATGATCGCGTCGGGTATTTGATCAGGGTCTCGCTGTGCAATGGCGTTGCCGATCGCCAATCCTGCCGCGCTTGAGTTGGATTCCGCTGCTATCACTTCTAAAGACATTCCGTGCGCTGAGTCTAGTTCCGCACGCGCGCCGTAAAGTCGTTGTGCTGATTGTGGTACGAAGGCGGAGGATATGAACGCTATCCGCCGACGACCTGTCTCTAACAGGTGGGCGGCGGCTAGGCGCCCGCCGGCAACGTTGTCTGCCGACACCGAGTTATAGGCCAGCGAGAAGCCGTGGCTTTCAACGAATACCGCAGTTCCGGCGAAGCCCGTTTCGGGAATCGAATCGATACCGCTCGAAGACACGACAATCAGGCCAAAAACATGTTGTTGCACAAACATCTCAATGTTGCGCAATTGCCTTGCTCTCCCGCCACGACCGTTGGCGATGATAGTGGCAAACCCTTGGCGTGCACCTTCTTCGCGTGCGGCGGCGGCGATCGCTCCTTGGTAAACATTGGAGGAGTCCGCAAGAATCACGCCGATCACGCGTGCATGTCGATCCACCTTTCGGCTTTTGACCGAGCTTTTAACGCTCGAGTCTCGGAGGTATTCGAGCTCAGCAACGGCTTGCAAGACACGGTCTACCAGCGACGGATTTACCCGTCGCGAGTCCGATAGGACTTTGGATACGGTGTCGGTCGATACGCCTGACCGGATGGCCACCGTGGTGATGTCTTTGGTGTTCATTTCAGTTTCCTTCTGTGTAGTTTTGGTGACCCCGGCGATACAGAGGCCCGGCCGGATTTGTCGCGTTCTTTACCTTGGTTTACGCTTTCGTTCCATTGCGGCCGGACGGTAGTCAGGTGGGAGCGGCGCCGCTTCTTGGGTGCTTCGCAGGAGCTCTTCCCGATCGCAGGCACCACACATGGGGACCTCGTGCCACCCAAGAATGGACAGTTGATTGCCGCGGGAAAAAGCGGTCAATGTCTGAGGGCGAGTTGCGATGTCCTCGCCACCGCACGTCGCGCACCGATGGCGAGTTCCGCGGTCCCACTCCAGGCCGCAGGTGCTGCATAAAACGCGGATGCCAGTGTTGGTTTTGTGACCCCGTAAATTGGTATCTTCACCGCAGCTAGGGCATTCTAAATCCGCCAAAGGGATACCTTCTTCCTCCCAAAACCAACTCTACTCTAACGTTACAGTAGAGTGAATGAGTTCGGTTCGAAAATTTGGTGACGCCTCTCATTCAAAGGAGTCATGCAAGGGGTTACACAGGAAGGAACGTTGCGTGTGCAAAGGTCCCGGCAGGGTGATGCGATTAGCGAGGTCTTCGCGGTGGACGATGATTCAAGCCGTGGTGGTTCTGTACTTGCTGGCGGCGGGAATGGTGCTGTCAGGGTGGTGGACGATGCAGGCCTTCTCTATGCCTATTTTGGCGGTGTTCGTTCTGTGCGTGGCCATGTTCAGGGTCGCGCTCTCGGCGCAGCGTGCTCTGCTGAGCGATCGTCCGGCAATTGGGCTAGATGTCCGGAGGAGGACTTCTTGGTTAGCGAAGTTTGATCTTGATAACCTGCGGAAAAGACCGATCAGCACCTTGACCGCGATGGCGGGTGCCTACTTCGGTGTTGCTGCAGTTTCTACTGGATTGTTTCTAAACGAGGGGGGAGCTGCGATCAGCGCCGTCCTTATTCAGCTCTTCATCGCTGTACTGGCTATTCCGCTCTATGGTGCTGCCAGTACAGGTCTGGAAGATGGGTAACTGAAGGAGACCATTTTTTCTTTCGATGTGTTAGCTGCCGGTTGCGTTCCGGGGTGTCAGATTGGGCCGGTAGACTCTACGGCAAAGTACACAGGGATCTGCATGGTGCAGAGTGCCTGATGTAACTCGAACTCAACGTCACGAGAGGTTGTCGCCGGTGCTGCGCAGGGAGTGTAACTATGGGTGAACCTTCGGGCCCGGTGCGCGAACGTACGATGCATATAGGCGAGGTCGCGGAGCGGACCGGATTGTCTTTGCGGACGATCCGGCATTACGACGAGATCGGTCTACTTCCGGCGTCGGCGCGTACCGAGGGTGGTTTCCGGGTTTACACCGATGGCGACGTTGAGCGCTTGCTAGTTGTACGCCGGATGAAACCCTTGGGTTTCACCCTTGAGGAAATGACTGATCTGCTTTCCATCGTGGACGGCTTGGCCAAAGCCAACGCTGACACACGAGGCGATACGTCCGATTTACGGAAAAGATTGGACAGCTATTTCAAGTCGGCGGCGGCCCAGCGCGAGAAGATGGCCGAGAATCTTCGGCGCGCAGATGAGTTTATTTCGACTTTGGAGACCTATTAAGTGTTAGGTGAGCCAGGCGTAGCGATGAGATAGCGCCTGGATGAGAGCCTTCCGTGCGGCGATTTGTTCGTCTGTGGAGACAGGTCTCCGGCGCATCGCTCCCATGAAGGCTCCTAGTCTGACACGATGTCGAGCCGCGAGTTCTGACCCGGGGTGGGTTCCCAATATCTCAGCTACTTGCACCATGTCCCGCATTTCTTCCAGCCGAAAATTCAGGGCATTCATGGCGGCAAGAATCTCCAGCAAGGGGGTCTGGTCCAGGGAGAAGAGTTTACCGTCCGAAGTTCCGTCGCCCGCGGGAGTGATGAGGTTCAGGGCAACCAGCTGATCGATAGCCTGAGAGGGCACTCCACTAATATCTGCGGCTTCGTCCTGTCGGATCAGCTGGGGCTGAAACTTTCCAAGGTGATTCATACCTCCTACCCTACAGTTACGTGAGGGTAGATATCCACTGGTTGGCTACCACCCAGTTTCTTCCAGGAGCCGTTGTTCGAGGTCGGGGATCATTGTTTCGACGTAGCTTCTGTTGAGGTGGTCGAAGTCACGGTATACATAGACGTTGCCCACCATGGCTGGGCAGGTGGTCTCTGTGCAGATTCGATCTGTCAGATCCACTGAATGAAAGAGCGGCTCGCTGGTAGCGATGAGGTCCGCGGGGTTTTCCGGAAGCAAAACTTCTTCTCGATCAGGGTTGCACTGTGCCGCATCGATTCCTTCTACTTCGGCGCACTCGAACATGTTGAAGGGGAACCGGGGGTTGTCGCGAATCGAAATCACTTCGATGCCTTCGTTGAGGAACGGCTGAATGCCGGCTTGATAGTCCGGTACCAAAGATTCGCGGGGACCGTCGGTATAGGTGAGGGTTCCCAACGTGAGGATGGCGTCAGGATCCTTGTCGAGCGCGTAGTCTCGTGCGGCGGAATTGAACTCGTTGCAGTCTTCGTCGCGCTCGGCCGACTCACCGCCGTAGCGGCAGGCATCTTTCAACACTGAAACCACACGCCAGTTGTTCTCGACCGCGATAGGGCCAATCGCCGCCATCAATTGCTGCGCGTGTGAATCTCCGATGACGATAATGGTCTTTTCGGGGTCACCCTCCGGCTCGATCTGGTGACAACGTTCCATGGCCGGGTCGATGGTTCGATAGTCCGGGCCGCAGGCGGGCCCCGCGTTCCCCCATTCGTTCCCTAGGTCGGTCGCGGCTGGTATGGGGGCGGCATCCGGGACTCCATTTTCAGGGTATCCCGGGACCAGTACCGCTGCGCCAGGGTTGAGTTCGCTTGGTTGGGATGCCAGCTGGTGTTCGGTCGATGAAATCTGCGTTTCCCAACCGGTGAGTGGTACAGCAACCATCAGTGTAAGTGCCACGGTCAACGTCGCCTGACGGCGTCGTCGCCGTTGTATCCAACGCCAGGATCGTAGTGGACGTTCCACTAGGCGGGTGGTCGCTGCTGCCAGCACTATGGAAGCTGCGATGATGGCCGCACCGACGCCTACCGAAACGTGGTCGGATCCTGAGGCGACCAGATAACTGATCAGGATTGGCCAGTGCCATAGGTACAGGGCGTAGGATATGGCTCCGAGTCGCAGCACGGGCGAGGCAGAGAGGATCCTCTCGACGCCGTACTTGCTACCACTTTGGCCGGCGGTAATCACAAGCACTGCCCCGATGGTCGGTACCAGCGCTACATAACCGGGGAATGCATCGGCGACTGGAATGATGCTGCCGCACAGCGCAATGGCCAGTATTCCTATCCAGCCCATTGCGACGCGCGCGAGGCGGTATGGGCGCAGCCACGGCAAGGCGAGAGCAAGAAGCGATCCAAGCGCAAATTCCCATAGGCGGGTGCGTGTATCGAAGTAGGCGAACGGCTGGTTCTGTAAAGTTTCGCTGATTGAGTAGGACAGCGAAATGATGAACACGGTGGTGAAGACCGTGCCTGCGACCACCCGGAAGGAGGACCTAAGTGCGCGGGCGGCGGCCGCACAGCCAACGAGAAGCAATGGCCAGAGAATAAACACCTGGCCCTGAATTGATAGGGACCAAAAGTGTTGCATGGGACTGACCCCTGCGCCCGCCTCCTGATACTCAACCGCGCCGAGGGCAAGCGCCCAATTCTGCACGTACAAGAGGGAGGCCCAGCTATGGTCGATAACCGTCCCCCACCTCGCTTGGGGGAAAATGACAAGTGCTGCGGCAATAGTCGCCAAGAGCACGATCACAGCAGCTGGCACGAGCCTGCCAAACATCCGCACCCAACGGCCCACGAGCTCGAACGGTCGCTTCGTGTCCACCCGATGAGTAAACGACAGGGTAAGCAAGAACGCCGAGATCAGAAGGAAGACATCAACCCCACCCGAGACTCGATCCAGCCAGACGTGATAGACGACCACCATTAAGACTGCAACTGCACGCAGCCCCTCGACTTCCGGGCGAAACGCCTTCTGATCCTGCCGCGATTCAAGGGCCGAGCCCACTACCAACCTCTTTCATTGCCTCAATGCATTAGCGTCTCGCCGCCCCATCAACTCTAACCTCACGTTAGAGAAGAGTATAATTGGGTCCATGACGATGACTACCTCAAGCAATGCCGTGGACGGTCGTGAGATAAGCCGGCAGGCGGGACGTCGTCGGACCTTCGCCGTCATTTCGCACCCCGACGCCGGTAAATCCACCCTCACCGAAGCTCTCGCCCTTTACTCGAAAGCAATCAAGGACGCAGGAGTCACCCACGGAAAGTCCACCAGGCACGGTACGGTGTCGGATTGGATGGGGATGGAGCGCGAGCGGGGCATTTCCATCAGTTCTGCCGCTTTGCAGCTTGAGCATCAGGCTAAAGTTCTCAACTTGGTAGACACTCCGGGTCACGCCGACTTCTCGGAGGATACCTACCGGGTGCTCGCTGCGGTTGACTGTGCCGTGATGCTCATTGACGCCGGTAAGGGTTTTGAACCACAGACGGTGAAACTCCTGGAAGTTTGTCAGCAACGTAACTTGCCGATCATCACTGTGATTAACAAATGGGACAGGCCGGGCCTCGACGCGCTAGATCTGATTGACCAGATTGGTGAGCGGACCAGGATGACGCCAGTACCGCTGAGTTGGCCGGTCGGTATCGCCGGACACTTTTCCGGTCTCATCGATCTCAGGGCTCGTCGTTCACTCAGGTTGGAAAGCGTAGACGGTGGGGCGAAGCCAGCTGTGGAAATTGAGGTTGACCCCGGCAACCTCGAAGAGTTAGAGGCTGCTAAATGGGAGGCTGCTCTCGAAGAAGCAGCTCTGGTCGGCTCGGCAAACGGTCAGTTCAACGCCGCGGCCTTCGCTGATGCGCAGCAAACGCCAGTATTTTTTACCGCTGCTTCGCGCAACTTTGGTATCCGTCAACTTCTGGACATGCTCGCCGAGGCTGGGCCGCCACCCACGCCACGATTGACGGCGGATGCGTCCCGGCGCGGTTTGGAAGCCGGATTCTCCGGATTCGTTTTTAAGGTACAGGCTGGCCAGGACACCGCGCACCGCGATCATATTGCCTACGTGCGGGTATGTTCTGGGATGTTTGAGCGTGGGATGATCGTCATCAATCCTCGGACCGGACGGCCTTTTGCGACCAAATACGCCCACAGGGTTTTGGGTCAGGGGCGTGAGGTCCTCGACGTCGCCTGGCCAGGTGACGTTGTGGGGCTGGTCAATGCCCACAGTCTTCGCGTTGGGGACAGCTTGTATCAGGACGACCCGGTGACCTTCCCTGATATCCCACATTTCTCGCCCGAACATTTTGCTGCCGCCCGGGCCAATGATCCCGGCCGATACAAACAGTTCCGCCGCGGTATCGACCAACTTGACCATGAGGGTGTGGTCCAGGTGCTCCGCTCTGACGTACGCGGTGACCAATCACCAGTGCTCGCTGCCGTCGGACCACTGCAATTCGAAGTAGCCGAACAAAGAATGCGCACCGAGTTCAACGCGCCAATATCGCTTGACCACCTTCCCTACAGTGTTGCGCGGCGCGTCGTAGAGGGTACAGCAGATATTCCCGACAACTTTAGAGGCGGGGAATTGCTACGTCGCCCGGATGGTGAAGCCATCGCGCTTTTCGGGGACAGGTGGAAGCTTGGGCACTTCGCTGAGGCCTTCCCGCAAGCGGTTCTTCAGACTATCGGGGCCGAGCCGTCTTCGGTAGTCAGGGAGAGGAACTGATCCGATCAGTCATCGCTGCAATGAAACTATCGGCTCTATCAAGGTTGACCGCCATCGCTTCGCGACGTGCGCGGGCTTCTTCAAGAAACCGGTCCAGTCTGAGACTCGCGTTCTCGTCGGCGTGCCGCTTACGGCTAAGCGCGTCGAGCAGGTCGGCGACTTCATCGAGACTGAACCCCAGTGCCCGGGCCTGACGGATCAGCATCAGACGTTGATAATCATCTTCAGAGTAGATCCGGAAATTGCCGTCAGTTCGCGCTGATGGATGGAGTAACCCCACCTCGTCGTAGTGCCGGATCGTCCGCAAAGATAGCTGCGCGCGTTCGGCCAGCTCGCCAATTTGCATCATGCCCCGTCCTTCGATGGAAAAGTAGTGGATTTAACTCTACCATCACGTTAGGGTAAGGTCAGGTTGGGAAGTGTCGATGCCGGACCTTCCACCCTCTTCTTGGCGCAACGCAGCGCCCACCACACTTCGCTTGATTCCCGGACACGAGTGTGTCCACCCCGAGCCTGAAATGGAGCCCGCATGGCGACAACGGCCTATGCCCCTAATCCGGATGCAAAACTGACCCCTGAACAAATCCAGTCCGTCTGGGGGACGTTGCGTTCCCCGCGGCGTCTGAAGACCGAGGTGCTCGCCGGTCTCGTCGTCGCTTTGGCGCTGATCCCGGAAGCGATCGCGTTCTCCCTGATTGCTGGTGTGGATCCGCGCATCGGCCTTTTTGCGTCCTTCACGATGGCTGTTTCCATTGCGTTCCTCGGTGGGCGGCCAGCGATGATCTCGGCCGCCACAGCCGCGACCGCCCTGGTCATCGCGCCGCTGGTTTCTAGTCACGGAGTCGACTATTTTATCGCAGCGGTCATTCTTGCTGGTATTTTCCAGGTAATCCTGGGGCTTATTGGTGTCGCGAAGTTGATGCGTTTCATTCCCCGCTCCGTCATGGTCGGGTTCGTCAACGCCCTGGGTATCCTGATCTTCACCTCGCAACTGCCCGAGCTGCTGAATGTGCCGTGGCTGGTCTACCCGATGGTCGCCGTGGGCTTGTTCATCATCTACCTGCTACCCCGGATCACGAAAGTTGTACCCGCACCCCTGGTAGCGATCGTGATCCTCACCGCCGCTGCAGTCGTTTTCGCGCTCAACGTACCCACCGTGGGGGATAAGGGAGAGCTGCCCGAAAGCCTGCCTTCACTTTTCATCCCGAATGTTCCCTTGACGTTCGAGACGTTCCAGATCATCGCCCCCTATGCCTTGGGTATGGCCGTGGTTGGTCTGATGGAGTCCTTGATGACCGCGAAGTTGGTCGATGACATCACCGACACCCGGTCCAACAAGGTCCGCGAGTCCTGGGGTCAGGGGACAGCGAACGTCATCACCGGGTTCTTCGGCGGCATGGGCGGTTGCGCCATGGTCGGTCAGACCATGATCAATATCAAAGCCTCCGGGGCGCGGACCCGGATCTCGACCTTCCTCGCCGGCATATTCGTCCTCATCCTCGCCGTGTCCCTCGGAGACATTGTGGCGCTGATTCCGATGGCAGCCCTGGTCGCGGTGATGATCTTCGTTTCCGTCGCCACGTTTGATTGGCACAGCATCAAGATCGACACGCTCCGGCACATGCCCAAGAGCGAAACCACGGTCATGGTGTCCACCGTAGCCCTCACGGTCATCACCCATAACCTGGCCATCGGCGTCATCACCGGTGTCCTCGTCGCGATGGTTGCCTTCGCCCGCCGGGTCGCCCACTTCGTCAGTGTCGAACGGACCATCGAGGAACACTTCGGGGAAACCTTCGCCAAATACGTCGTCAGTGGTGAACTGTTCTTCGCCTCCTCGAACGACCTCTACATGCAGTTCGAGTACGCCGAAGACCCGGACAAGATCGTCATCGACATGTACCAATCCCACCTCTGGGATGCATCCACGATTGCCTCACTGGATGCGATCATCGAAAAGTACCGCCACTACGGCAAAGAAGTAGAGATCCAGGGCCTCAACACCGCCAGCACTGCCATCCGGGACCGACTCAGCGGCCGGCTCGCCGGAAGCCACTAGGTTCCACAGAAGAACGGATAGGCACGACGGGAGACAGGTGGCAACGGGAACGGACGCAGTGAGAAAGTCACGGGGAGCGGGATCATGGTCCGGCACGGTAGTAGCAGCCGCGCTGATCACCGCGGCCACGGCGCCGGGACAGACCGCGGGGCTCTCACCATTCACCGACCCGCTGATCGAGCAGTTGGATGTCTCGCGGACCGCTATTTCAGTCAGCTATCTGATTGGAACGTTAGTTGGTGCGGCTGCCCTTCCATTCATCGGCAGGGGCGTAGATCGGTGGGGTGCCCGGACCATCATCACGGCGGCGGCTCTGGTATTCGCTGGGACGCTACTCGCGCTAAGCTTCGCCACTGACATTGCTGGTCTGACAGTAGGTTTCGTGTTCTTACGGATGGCGGGACAGGGTGCTTTGACCCTGGCCGCTACGACCGCCGTGGTCAAAGCCATCACCACCAGGCGCGGTCTCGCCCTCGGCATCACAGCCGCCGTCGGATCGGCCGGAATATCCCTTACCCCCGTTCTGGTCGATCGTTTGATTAGCGCCGGGGGCATAGAAATGGCCTGGCGATACCAAGCCGTGGCTGTACTGGTGGTCATCTTGCCGATGGTTCTCCTACTCCCGAAGCACCGCAAAACAAGTACCGCAAAGCCGGCCCGTAGCCAGGCCGCGTCCCACCCAAATATGGTCCTCGGCGCTGATTGGTCGAGCAGACAAGCTAGCCGGACGCCCATCTTCTGGGCGATCGCAGCGGCGCTGGCTGCAACCGGTATGCTCACCACTGGTCTCGCCTTCCATCAGATATCCATCCTTACCGCACGCGGCTTGACCAGTACCGAAGCCGCGGCGAACTTCATTCCCCAAACCGTGACCGGCATCCTGGCAACTCTTGTCGTAGGTGCCCTTTCCCACCGCATTGACCCCCGGTATGCCCTGGCCGGATCAATGGCACTTTTAGCGGCTGCGCTCGGTTTTTTGCCTCTGGTAGACGGCATACCATCGGCCCTGCTTTACGGGCTGGTGCTGGGCGCGGCTGCCGGCTCGATCCGAGCAGTCGAACCCATCGCGCTGTCCCACTATTTCGGGACAGAGAATATTGGCGGAATCCGTGGGATCATCACAGCCATCAATGTGGGCTCCACCGCTCTGGGCCCGATCATGTTCTCCCTCGGGCGCGACCTTACAGGTAACTATGCTGTGCCAGGCTTGATCTTCGCGGTACTTCCGCTAGCGGTAGCAGTGTTCGCCCTGCTGTGTCCGGTCCCGGGTCGAAACCGCAAACTTATGACCCGGAACCGGATTCAATAGATCCCGCCACGATGCCGAAAGCATCGTGGCCACTTCCCGAATCTTCAGCCAAACCTTCAGCCTTCGGCAGCAACTCGCTTTGGAGTAAACCTAACCTTACGTTAGAGTAGGGTATGAGTGAGCGGTTCGTTAGCATCCTCAACAAGAGCACCTCCGCTCGCTATCATCAGCAAGGAGCATTCACGGATGACCATTCGCGTAGGCATCAACGGATTTGGCCGGATCGGCCGCAACTACTTTCGAGCCTTCCTCTCCCGTGGCCAAGGCTTCGAAGTCGTCGCGGTCAATGACCTTGCGGGTGCGGAGATGCTTGGGCATCTGCTGAAGTACGACTCTGTGGCGGGGCGACTTGAACAAAGAATCGAAGTCTCCGGCGATAGCCTCATCATCGGCGACAAGACCGTCAGGGTTCTGGCCGAACGCGATCCTGCTCGTCTGCCTTGGGGGGAACTCGGTGTAGATATTGTCATCGAGTCCACCGGTTTTTTCACCCAAGGCGCTGAGGCTCGCAAACATCTCGAAGCCGGTGCTCGAAAGGTGATCATTTCAGCGCCAGCATCGGACGAGGACTTCACTGTCGTCATGGGAGTCAACGACTACCTGTACGAGCCCAACAGCCACCACATCGTCTCCATGGCGTCGTGCACTACCAATTGTTTGGGCCCGCTGGCCATGGTCCTCAGCGAACGCTTCGGCATCTCTAGCGGACTCATGACGACTATTCATGCTTATACTGCGGACCAGAATCTGCAGGATGGACCGCACAATGACCTGCGACGGGCGCGGGCCGCGGCCCTGAATATGGTTCCCACCTCGACGGGGGCCGCAAAGGCCATCGGAGCGGTGCTGCCAGAGTTGAAGGGCAGGCTCGATGGTTACGCCGTTCGGGTGCCGGTGCCTACGGGATCCGCAACTGACCTGACAGTCAACGTCGAGCGTGAGACGACGGTTGAGGAGGTCAATGCCGCGTTCAAGGAGGCTTCCGCAGGGGATCAACTGGGCGCCTACCTTTCATACACCGAGGATCCTATTGTGTCCTCCGATATCGTGGGAGACCCGTCATCATGCATCTTCGATGCGGGACTGACCAAGGTGCTGGGTAACCAGGTGAAGGTTGTCGGGTGGTACGACAACGAGTGGGGTTACTCCAACAGGCTGGTCGACCTCACCGCACTGGTGGCGAACAAACTTGTTTGAGCTGCGTGCAGGTACCCGTCACCTTCCGGGCAGTGGCATCCCCCATCTAGGCTCACAATGGTGACGGCCACTCCCCCGCGGGGGGCAACCATGCCGGGTGGCCGAACCGGTCCGGGATCCCAACGGGCTTTGCGTCGGCTCAATGAGCAGTCGGTGCTCTCTGTCGTCCGCGACCATGGACCGATCTCTCAGGCGGATCTCGCACGGAGGACAGGTCTGTCCCGTGCGACTGTGTCGATTCTCGTCGCCTCGCTTCGCATTGAGGGAAGCGTCTGCACTTCCGTGGGGGTCAGCTCCGGTAGGCGCGCTGTCCTTGTCGAGTCGGTCAACGAGGAAACACTTTTCGCAGGAGTCACTTATCTGCCCGACGGTATCGTCGCCAGCCTTGTTGACTCGGGCGGAACGATCGTTGCCCGATCAGCATCACATTTCATGCGCCAACCCAAGAAGTACGGCGTCCAGCCGTGCCCGCAAATCGTCGTAGCGGAGTTAATGCAGGAATCGGGAATTCCCCTCAACTTCGTGGCCGGCGTGTCCGTGGCGGCTGATCCTCGCGCCCCCTTACCTGGTTGCACCAGTCACGACCACGTGGCCGTGATGCCGGTGCTGGGGGAAGTGCTGTCCCTGACGGAAGCCACGGCTCTGAGCGTCGCGACGGCCGGGAGGGAGAGGACACTCTTCATCGACGTCGGACTTGAGATATCAGCAACGATGCTCACTGGCCGGTCGCTGCTTCCCTGCGATCCCCTCACCTCCCAGTTAGCCCACCTGAGGGTGGGCGGCAGCACTCTTCCCTGCCCGGTCTGCCGACGCACTGGATGCCTTGATGCGGTTGCGTCCTTGGCGGGCATGGCCACTGTCGCGGGCGCGGCGGATATCGCGAAGACGCCAGGGCCCACACGGGCTGTCGAGGAGTTTCTTGATCTGGTTCAACATGATGACCAAGGTGCGGTTCGGGTAGTGAGCAGCGCGGCCCTTACGCTGGGGGAAGCGTCGGCGGCGATGATCACTTTCGCAGGTATCACCAACATCGTCCTGGCAGTTCCTTCCGTCCTCGCCGCGCGCTTCGTGAAGGATTTCACGCGAAGCTTGCGCAGTACCGCTTACCTGCCTTATTCCGGGCCGGTCTCCATCGCTTCCTGCACCCGGGACCCGCACGCGACGGCAGTGGGAGCGGCACTGCACGCCCTGCACACCGTCACCGGACCGAGAACCTCATCTATCGCACACCGCGCCCTATCGACATGATCTGACTGACACTACTGCTTCATGCCGGCACCGTTGCCCTTCCCAGTACGTACTGGTGGGGCGCACGACTGGCTTGGATCACCGGGCCTTGAGGGCCCACCGACTGTCCTTTACGGGACAACAAGAAAAGGAATAGGAAATGACTGCACACAACACGATTACCAAGACCGTCACCGTCCAGAACACCGAGCACCTCGACGAGGTGACGGTTCACGTCGAGATGGATGTCGCCTGCACCTGCAGCTCCGGTCTTGGTGGCTCCTATACCCGTTCGGACTTCGGTCATCGCTGAGCGCATGCGGAATGTGAGGAAAGATTCCCGCCGCCCGACAAGAAGTAGCGATACGAGCATGCCAGCTCCGCTTCAGCAGGGGGCAATGCGGATTGTGGCTCTTGGTGGGATCGGCGAAATTGGCAGAAACATGACCGTCTTTGAGTTCGACGGCAAGTTGCTGATCGTGGACTGTGGCGTGCTGTTTCCCGAGGACCATCAGCCGGGCGTGAACGTCATCCTTCCCGACTTCTCCTACATTAGGGACCGGCTCGATGACGTGGTGGCCGTAGTCCTCACGCACGGGCACGAAGATCACATCGGTGGGATACCTTACCTGTTGAAGGAGCGCTCCGATATCCCTCTCGTCGGTTCCCGTCTCACGGTCGCCTTCATCGAAGCGAAGCTGAAAGAACACCGGATCACCCCCAAAACTATCCAGGTCAAGGAGGGTGACCGCCGGACCATGGGTGGATTTGACCTCGAGTTCGTCGCGGTCAACCATTCAATCCCGGACGGCTTCGCCGTCGCGATTCGCACCGCGGCTGGCATGGTGCTTCACACGGGCGACTTCAAGATGGACCAGTTCCCGCTGGACCGCCGCATCACAGACCTCGGCGCCTTCGCACGCCTAGGGGCCGAGGGTGTCGACCTCTTCCTCACGGACTCGACAAACGCGGACGTCCCAGGGTTCACCACCTCGGAGAAGGACCTCGCGCCGGCCATCGACGCCGTTTTCCGTACTGCACCGCGCAGGATCATCGTCTCGAGTTTCGCGAGCCACATCCACCGCATACAGCAGATCATTGACACCGCGCACCAACACAGCCGCAAGGTCGCGTTTGTGGGCCGTTCGATGGTGCGGAACATGACGATCGCCGCAGACCTGGGCTACCTCACTATCCCGCAGGGCCTGCTCGTCGACTTCAAAAAGCTCCAGCGAAGTGACGACCATAGAGTTGTCCTCATCTGCACGGGCTCACAAGGGGAGCCGATGGCAGCGCTGTCTCGCATGGCCAACAAGGACCACGCAATCCGTATCAGTGAAGGCGACACCGTTTTACTCGCCAGCTCGCTCATCCCGGGCAACGAAAACGCGATCTACGGAATCATTAATGCCCTAACGGAGATCGGTGCCAATGTTGTTCATAAAGGCAACGCCAAGGTCCACGTTTCTGGGCACGCTAGCGCTGGAGAACTCGCCTACTGCTACAACATCGTCAAACCTCGCAACGTTATGCCCGTTCATGGTGAATGGCGCCACCTGCGCGCCAACTCTGGGATCGCCGTCGCGACAGGCGTAGACCCCCGAAACGTCATCATCGCTCAGGATGGGGTGACGGTCGACCTTTCCCAAGGTCGCGCAACAATTTCCGGCAAGATCGACGTGGGTCTTGTGTTCGTTGACGGTGACAATGTCGGCGGTATCACCGAAGAAGACTTGAGCGAACGTCGCCGCCTCGCTGAGGAAGGCGTCGTCACGGTCCTCGCGATCATCGATCCTGACAACGGTGACATCGTCGAAGCGCCCGAGTTTTTCGTCACGGGATTCTCATGCTCGCAAGTGGACCTCGACCGGGCCGGCGATGCCGTTGAGAAGGCGCTGCGAGACGCCGCTTCGAACCGCCAAGGTGGCCGCCGGCAGGACCCGGAGGGCATCATCGAGCGGGTCACGGCCAGCTGGATGCGCCGCTTCTATAACCGCGAACCCGTTGTCACAGCAATTGTCGTCGACGCCTGACCACCGTGGGCGACCCGGAGGATGTCTATCCGCTTTGTAAGGGATGAGATCAAAAATGGAGGAATCCCCTCATCTACAGGGAAGGGGCTTCCTCCATTTCTGTGCACACTCAAAACTCGCCTGGGCCACATCCGATGTTAAGGGTTGATGCTGACAAGAGGTCAGCACGCTCATCTTTCTCACGTTGTTGCGCGAACGTCGGGTGTCTTCAGAAGATTTCGGAGAGGACCCGGAAGAGCCCTTTCGGTGATTATCGACGCGGCGGATGTAAACGGCGTCGGTCCACGCTGGGGACCGATACTGGGACCAAGTGGAGGCTCACATGGCCGATCACATCAAAAGAACCGGATGACCCCGGCTGTGCATGCACCTCAGGCAGGCGGAAAGTGAACCGAGACTCGGCTTGAAAAGCGATGGCGGAGTCGCCCATCCCCTCATCCGTCAAGGATAAGGGCCAGTGGGAAGTGACCGCCCGGAGGTGCCCTCGTCCATCACCGCAACGAAGGAGGCCTGCGTACTCCTGGACGGATTCGTAGGGGCCGCTGCGGTGAGCTTCCATAATGATGATTGCTCCCTCCAGCCAAGCAGACGATTGGGTTCCCGATGATGCGACTTGATTCAGGGAAGCCCCGGCCGGGCCGGGTTTGCTGAATCCCGAAGCTTTAGCGGCCACCTACCCGTCGGCTGCGTAGGCGAGAGCGAAACGAAGATACATGCGATCTCCTTCGATCCGCAGCAGACCGGATCTGACCGACAGTTTTGCGACCGGGCCGGGAAATTTGCCTGACGGCGCGTATCTCAGGGAAACGACCGATCGATCACCGTGGACACGCCACGCGCGGGCTATATCCGAATGCTTACCTTGAATAGTCCCGTGATCCTGGAGTTCTGCAGCGAATTTATTAGTAAATCTACTCACCATTACACTCTACTCTAACGTAAGAGTAGAGTGTAATGGTGGGTTGCCGAGGAAAGAAGTGGCTGTCGTTGGGTGAGCGCTGAGACCAAAGCAGCTGTGGACCGCCACCCTTCCCACCCTGGAGTGATTACTTGTGCCCCGGCTGGTCTTCCGATCGCTAGGACTCGGGCCAGGGTCCCACCTTCTCTTTACGGCGTTGGCGTTGATCCGACGCCGAAAGTACTTCTGTCAGGTCGCCGATGCGATGAACCTTCACCGCATTGGTCGAACCGACCTTCCCGGGAGGTGATCCCGCGGCGATCACCACCAGATCGTCCTGTTTTACCAATCCCGCCCGCAGAAGAGTTTGTTCGACCAAAGCCGTGACGTGATCGGTGTGGTCGACCATGTCGGTGCGGACTGCCTCGACTCCCCAGAACAGGCTCATGAAGCGCTGTGTGGATTCCGAGGGCGTAAACGCGAAGATCCGCTGGCCCGGACGCAGGCGGGAGAGGCGCCGCGCTGAATCACCTGATTGGGTGAATGTGCAGATGAGATCTGCGTCCAGCTGGAACGCGATGTCAACTGCTGCACGTGTGATCGCACCGCCGCGAGTTCGGGGGTTGCTGCCCAGGGCTGGGAGCCGTTCGAATCCCTCAGTCTCGGTCGATTGGATGATCCGGGCCATGGTGTCCACCGCTTGAATAGGGTATTCACCCACACTTGTTTCGCCCGAAAGCATCACCGCGTCGGCGCCGTCAAGGACAGCGTTGGCGCAGTCCGAGGCTTCCGCCCGGGTAGGTCGTGGGCTAGTCATCATGGACTCGAGCACCTGAGTGGCAACAATGACAGGCTTGGCCCAACGCCGGGCAATTTCGACGGCCCGCTTTTGCACCAGTGGCACCTCTTCCAGAGGGAGCTCCACGCCCAAATCGCCACGGGCGACCATGATGGCGTCGAAGGCATCGACAATCTCTTCCAGTGCCTCCACTGCCTGCGGTTTTTCGATTTTCGCGATGACCGGTATCCGGCGGTTCTCCTCGTCCATGATCTGGTGCACTCGATTGATATCCGAGGCCCGGCGCACGAATGACAGCGCAATCATATCCACGCCTAAGCGAAGAGCCCATCGCAGGTCATCCTCATCCTTCTCACTCAGGGCCGGGATGTTGACCGCCACTCCTGGCAGGTTGATGCCTTTGTTGTTAGACACCGGCCCGGGAACGATAACTTCCGTTACCACCTCAGTGCTGCTGACCCCTAACGCCTGGAGCATGACCTTGCCGTCATCGATCAGCAGGGTGTCGCCGACATTGACGTCCTGCGGGAGACCCTTAAAGGTCGTCGAGCATAGGTCTGCCGTGCCAACGACGTCTTTGGTGGTGATGGTGAAACGTTTACCGGCCTCGAGAAGATGAGGTCCGTCCGCGAATCGTCCGAGCCGGATTTTCGGTCCCTGAAGGTCAGCGAAAATACCCACTGATTTGCCCAGATCGGCAGAAACCTTCCGGATGGTTTCATATGTGCGCTGGTGCACACTACGGTCATCGTGGCTGAGGTTCATCCTTGCGACGTCGACTCCAGCTTTCACGACCGCGAGCGTGTTGTCGTACCCTGCGACAGCGGGCCCGAATGTTGCCACTATCTTCGCTCTTCGCATAGCTGCGGCTCCTTCTTTGTTGTGGTGATTGTTCTACTCGCGTCCCAGATCGCGGTGCTGCAAGGAAATTCGCACATCAGGAACGAGGGTGAGGCGTCGCTTTAGAGCGCTGGCCATAGCAACTGAGCGATGCTTCCCGCCGGTGCATCCCACCGCGATCGTGGCGTAATGCTTATTCTCCTGGCGGTACCCCTGGATGACTGGTTCCAGGGACCTGGCGTATCCGTCGAGAAAGTTGATGGCGCCGTCACCGGCAAGCACATAATCGCTCACAGCCTCGTCCCGACCATCAAGCGGTCGCAACGCCTCTACCCAATGCGGATTGGGCAGGAACCGCACGTCAACGACGTGGTCGGCATCGACAGGCAGGCCATATTTGAAACCGAAACTCACTACGTTGATACGGACAACTATGACGCCCGTTGCGGAGAACAGCTCTGCAACGCTGGTGGACAGCGTGTGAACGTTAAACGAGGTGGTGTCGATGACCAAATCCGAGGCTTCCCTGACACTGGCCAACAACTGACGGTCAGCAGCAATCGATTTCTGCAGGCTGGCCTCGGGAAGTACTGGGTGGGGTCGGGCTTCTTTCACGAAACGCCGCTCAAGCTCTTCGCTCGATGCCTCCAGAAACAGCAAGTGATAGTCGATGCCGGAGGCGCTCAGAGATCGCAGATGGGACTGCAGATCAGTTAGTGCGGTTCTGTCGCGGACGTCGAGTACAACAGCTAAGCGCCCCCACTGCGCCTGAGGGTGGGCCATGAGGTCGGTGAAAGACCTCAAAAGCAGGGGCGGCAAATTTGTCAGGACATACCAGCCCTGATCCTCCAAAGCATTCGCTGCACTGCTGCGTCCTGCTCCTGATAGGCCCATAATAATCAGCAACTGTGAAGCGGACGCCGAATCGACGTCCTGATTCTCACTTTTTTCACCTGCGCCTTCAGCGGAAGGGCGAGTTCCTACTTCAGCTAGCTCACTCTTGACTGCCAGATACTCGGGGTCCGAGATCCCATGCTGGGAAGGACGCCTGCGATGGACACGGCGAAACGGCCTCATGGCTCTTTGAGGACGGACGTGACGACACCGACTTCCTCCCAGGGCACCAACACGTGCAGGTCCTTGGTTTCATGCTCACCGCCGAGCGTCAGGCGCAGGAGTATGCCCGGTTCACTCCCTGCGCAACGAGCAGCGCTCACCGCAAGGACCCGGGGCGGGACATCGATACCCGTATACACGGCAGGATGATCATTGTCAGCTCCCGCTCGAAGGGCATACCACTGGTCACCATTGGCCAGCTTCTGCCCATGAGCAGTACAAATTGGCAAATCTCGGTTCACGGGCTCCCCCGCGTACTGCAGGTCATCAGCGGGATCAACACAACCTACTACTGAGCAAACAGACATGACGTGCTCCTTACCTTCACAGCGGGATTACGGACAAATGGAAACACCGACGAATTTAAACCTACTATAACGTAAGAGTAGATATGTCCGGCTGATCTGTTCCTCGCCTCGTAGGAGAACCCCATAACTCTGGATCTTTTCAACCTCACCCTTGTAGGGGTCAGTCTGCTGGTGCTGATAGCCGTAGCCGCAGTGGGAGTTTCTCGCCGAGCCGGTCTGCCGGCTTTGCTCATCTATATTGCCCTCGGGCTAATCGTCGGAGAGGCAGGCTTTGGTTTACGGTTCGACGACGCTGAACTCACGCAGGTTCTCGGGTTCGGCCTCTTGGCCATCGTGCTCACAGAGGGAGGTCTGACCACTCGATGGACGGTAATCAAACCTGTTCTCGGCGTGGCACTGGCATTGTCCACTCTGGGGGTTGTTATCAGTGTGGGGGTGACCGCTCTTCTGACCTACTGGGTATTGGGCGTCGACGTCCGGACAGCTCTGCTCCTCGGCACGGTCGTCTCTTCCACAGATGCGGCCGCGGTGTTCTCTGTCATGCGACGCCTTCCACTCAGAGCCCGACCCAAAGCCATCCTGGAAGCTGAATCGGGGCTCAACGATGCTCCCGTCGTTATTGTGGTCTCCCTCTTAGTTTCCGATTCTTGGGCCACAACCAATGGGTGGCTCGCGGCTGCCGAAGCCGTCTTTCAATTGGTGGCAGGTGGGATCCTCGGATTTCTTATCGCCTGGTTTGGGAAGGCGGCGATCAGGCGCACAACCATTCCGGCCGCAGGCCTCTACCCGATCGCAGTGGTCTTCATCGCGCTCCTGTCATTCGGTGTAGCCGGGCTAGCAGGCCTATCGTCCTTCGCTGCGGTCTACGTAGCCGCTCTGAAGCTCGGTAACGCCAACCTGCCGCACGCCCGGTCCACCCGGGGCTTTGCCGAGAGCCTTGCCTGGCTCGCCCAGATCGCTCTCTTCGTCCTCTTGGGCCTATTGGCGAGCCCCGCACGTCTTACGGATGCGCTGCTTCCGGCCTTGGTCGTGGGATCAGTGCTTCTGCTGGTCGCACGACCACTGTCCATTGTGATCGCCAGTATCGGATTCGGTCTGCCTTGGCAGGAGAAGGCCTTTTTGTCCTGGGCCGGACTCAGGGGGGCGGTCCCCATCGTCTTAGCTACCATCCCCATCAGTGCAGGGATATCCGAACCACAGAAGATCTTCGACATCGTCTTCGTGCTGGTCGTAATTTTCACCCTTGTGCAAGCCCCCGTCCTCCCCAGACTGGTCAAAATTCTCGGCCTCGGGCGAAGCCCCGAACCGTAGACCCGCCGCGTGTACCGGGTCCGGCTTCAACCCCGAGTACCCTGGCTACCCCGTCTGCGGACGTACATGACAGCTATGCAGCGGAATCCAATACAGAAAACTCGAAACTTCCCATTACGTAAGAGTAGAGTTACTGGTGAAACCTCGAAACTAGGACTGAACCGGATGCGAAGCTCATCTTCATAAAACAGTGAGCGCCAGGGCCGGATAAGAACGGAGCGAATTGTCAAAAGAATCGGCATCAGAACAAGGCCAACAAGGGGAAGATTTCGTTCCGGTTCGGTTCGTGGCTATGGGAGATTCCTTCACTGAGGGAGTTGGCGACGCTGACCCCAACTTGACGGGATCCTTTCGTGGGTGGTCGGATCGCGTGGCGGAGGTCCTCGCCACCTTGGATCCTGATTTCGCCTACGCCAATCTTGCGGTGAGAGGTAAGACGCTGCGCGAGATCATGGATGAACAGCTTGAGCTGGCCTTGGCGATGACCCCGGATCTGGTCAGCTTCTGCGCCGGGGGCAACGACATCATCAGACCGGGTTCGGACCCGACCTTCTGGCGGTCCAGGTAGACGTTGCGGTTCGGGATCTCAGATCCTCTGGTGCCAAGGTGTTGATGTTCGCAGGGCCAGATATCGGGGCGCGTCTGGCGCCAGGCAGGCTCAGGGGGAAAGTAGCGATCTATAACGAGAACCTGAGATCGGTTGCGGACGCTCAAGGCGCCGTGTTGATCGATTTATGGGCTGAGCACTCTTTGCGGGAATATCACATGTGGTCCTCGGACCGTCTTCATTTCTCGTCGGCCGGGCACGAGTTCATCGCCTCGGTTGTCCTCACGAAACTAAAGATCATTGAT
The DNA here is from genome assembly GCF_013116715.1 of Arthrobacter sp. 147(2020). Lineage (NCBI taxonomy): Bacteria > Bacillati > Actinomycetota > Actinomycetes > Micrococcales > Micrococcaceae > Arthrobacter > Arthrobacter sp. 147(2020). The sequence continues at coordinate 36,639 of NZ_JABFOM010000015.1, read as the reverse complement.
GCGTCCGCCCGTTCCGGTATGGATTTCGGCCAAGCATCCACGCCGCTGGGATTCCGGGAAGACCTTCTCTGGGCACGCCAGCATCTTCTTCCATGGGCGTTGCGTCGGGTACAAGGAAAATCATCCGGCACCGACCGCGAAGCCAAGAGACCCGCGCTGACTCCACTCTCCCAAGGTCAAGTGTGGGAGTCCAGCTCAGGGGCACCACCGGTCTCGTCAACGTGATGAAGCACTGTCAACGTAGCGCAGCAATAAGGGCATAAACCATCCGCAGAAATCAGGAGAACTTCATGCACATCGGCCTCGTAGGACTCGGAAAAATGGGATTCAACATGCGCGAACGGTTGCGGCAAAGAAGTATCGAAGTGACCGGCTTCGACCGTAATCCCGACCGCACTGACGTTTCCACCCTAGAAGAGCTCGTCGCGGCACTGCCAACCCCGCGGGTTGTTTGGGTGATGGTTCCCGCGGGGCAGATCACCGGTGCCGTTATCAAGGACTTATCCGAGGCTCTCGCCCCAGGCGACCTAGTGATCGACGGCGGCAATTCAAAGTACACCGATGATCAGCTCCATGCCACGCTTCTCGCGCAGAGGGGCATCAGATTCCTTGATTGCGGCGTATCCGGAGGGGTCTGGGGCCTAGAGAACGGCTACGGGCTCATGACGGGAGGCGCCCAAGAGGACGTCGATCTCGCAATGCCAATCTTCGACGCGCTCCGTCCAGACGGAGACCGTGCCGAAAGTTTCATCCACGTCGGCGATGTCGGCGCAGGCCATTACGCGAAGATGGTCCACAACGGCATCGAGTACGGGTTGATGCAGTCCTACGCCGAGGGCTACGAACTGTTGGAAGCCAAAGACATTGTCAAGGACGTGCAGGGGACTTTCGCGGCGTGGCAGAAGGGTACTGTGGTGCGGTCGTGGCTCCTTGACCTCCTCGTTAAAGCACGTCAGGAGGACCCAGGCCTGTCGCAGATCGCAGGTTATGTAGAGGACTCGGGCGAAGGCCGCTGGACCGTCGAGGAAGCCATCGCCAATTCGGTGCCGGCACCAGCCATCACCGCCGCCCTATTCGCTCGGTTCGCGTCCCGTCAAGAGGACGCGCCCGCCATGAGGATGGTCGCGGCGCTGCGCAACCAGTTCGGCGGTCATGCCGTGAAACCCGCCCAACCGAAAACCAAGTGAGCTACCGGCGTTCTCCACGCTCACTATGAAGACGGACTTCCCAGGCAGTGTCACACTACTTTTACAGTAAAAAGATAGTTGCGTGTTGCAGGGTGTACGGCGTCGGTGGCGATCCAAGCATCTTTCGCCCACCGGTACAGCCGGTATTCCGGCCAGGTGTTGAGGATATGCGCCACGACCTCTGCGCCCGTATGCCCATAACGGGCGGTGTGTCGGTCTTCGATCTCGATGAGCATTGAAGGGCGGCAACGTTCGATCATGGTTTGCGCACCCTTGACGACGTCGAGTTCGAACCCTTCGACGTCAACCTTTATGAACGCCAAGTCCTCTAGGCCCTGCTGGTCGCAGAAGCTATCAATGGTACGAACCGAAACTGCCCGGTAGCCCCAGGGACCTGATTTGCGAGGATGGGTCGCTTCGAGATGGGCGTGTCCATAGATGGGTACTCTGAGAAATTTTGGAAGTACCAAAATTGACTCACCTCCGCGGGCGCCAAGAGCGGCGTCATCGACCTTTACCTGATGCAGCCGAAAAAAATTCGAAAACACCTCTAATGCCCGCCGCTGCCTGGGCTGAGGTTCGAAGGCCACGACGCGGCCCGAGCGCCCGACCAACCGAGCCAGCGGATAGGTATACATGCCGTGTGCGGCCCCCACATCAATCACCTGATCCCCCGGATACACAATTGATGCGAGCCCCGCCAACTCCGGCTCGACCAAATGCAACCGAGCGAGGGCTCGGACAACTCTCTGCAGAGGACCCTTTCGGGGCAAATTAACAAGAGCGGGGGCGACGGCCATTAAGGTTCCTCATCTGTAGGTCTCGTGAAGGAGATCGAAAAATCTCCAGACGTAGTGCACCTCAGCTGAAGTACAAGGCTTTGTGACCATGAGAGGTCCATCGTCACGCGAGGAATGGAGCTACTAGTACCCCGAACGGGTAAACCTTCCTCCGTCTGGGCACGTCATCCTCTGCTGCACGAATCGAGTACCTCTAAAATCTCATAACTACTCTAACGTAAGAGTAATGTTTCGTCGAAAAGACCACATTGAACCGTGTCGAGAATCATGTCGAGGGCGCGGTGGCGTTTAGTGGCGGATGACGATAACTCAGCAGAGCTATCGTCATCCGGGCGTTCCCCATGGTGCGTACCCCTACGGTTCGGTGGCCACATGCCGGATCTCCTGACGTTGGTGGGGCTACTGGTGGTTCAGCCATGAGGGATTCGCCCTCCGGGGCGTCATGCCAGCGCTTATTCGTGTCGTTGAGCAGGGCCTCAGTTTTGGTTAGTCCAATGTGGACCGGGATGCCGGGACGTCCGCCTACCTTGATGAGGAACTTTTCCCGCCCAGGGGGTTCGACGTCGATGCCGTGTGAGTCCCGGGCGGGGTGGGTCTTGCCAGGACACGAGTTTTTGCTGTTCCTGCCGGGAGAGCGGAATCGCTTTGGTCAGCAACGCCATTTCCGAGGCCGGAAGGCCACCACAGATGACCATGCCCGAACGTTCCACAAACCCTTGTGCCTTCATCCGATCTTGTTCCGCTGGCAGGGCGAGTAGGTCACTCATGGTGTGGGAGATCATCACCTGTCCGACACCGACAGAACGGTTCAACCGGGTGAGCGCGTCCACACGGTCCACCATGCCTTTACCGGCCCGTAATGCCCGCCACAGCTCATCCAAGACCACAAAGTAGTGACGGCGCGGCTCCAGCCCAGCGTCTGCGAGAGCGTTAGCGACGTTGACCGTACCGAAGCGGTAGGACCAGCACGCCAGCAGCACAGCGGCTTGGAGATCTGTTTCTGTTTCGTCAATGGAGGACACATCGAACACCACAGCCCGGTCACGCTGCATCGGGTTAGTGGTGTGCTGGGAGAGAATTTCGCCGAGCTCACCTCGAAGGTCGTATGCCAGGCGCGCGATGACCTTCCTCCCCCATCCGTCCTGCTCCTGGCGCGCGAGGACGTCTCGACCAATGCCCAAGTACAGCTCGATCAGCTGCGTATTGACGGTCCGCTGGGCCGTGTGGCGGGCACTACGTACTCGATCTTTTAGCGCCTGCAGCGTCGAGCCGTGTTCATCAGGCAGTGCGACGTCGGAGGCTGGGCTATCTGGCTGTCATCCTGGTCGCCCTTGGTGTCGGGCTCCTCATAAAGGAACAGCCTCCCCTATCCATCCTTGGTACCCTGCAACTACTTAGTAGCAGGACCGATAGTTGAACCTGTGCCAACTTAAGTTGACCAAGAGTAAACCCAAACGGTGTGCCAATTCAAGGGTTTAAAAGGGCCTAAGTGGCCTCCTACATTGCATCTCCTACGGAGATTTGGTCGAACACTGCAGTGAGTCCAACAAAGGTAGGCCGAGCGCGCTGTTCCGCGGCGGTCATCGTGCCAAATAACAGGGACGCCGACGTCGCGCAGCGTTCCTAGCCCCTAGACCGTGCGACTTCATGTCGACGGCTTTGCCTCGAATGCCTTCGTAAACTTGTGGTGCAGCGAAACGAGTGATTGCTTTCCCTTGGCGGTGAGGCGTAACGAGTCGTGCCGCAGCAGTGCGTAAGCGACTTCCACCTTGCTGGGCGTCCCAACTCGGTTCTTCCTCGCCCAATCTTGGAACGTCTTAGCGATCGGTTCACCCTGTACGAGGTCGTCGACGCCGAATCTCTGCTTCTGACCCATGATGTCTAGGAATCCGTTGACGACCTTGAGATAGGCGGTGGGCTCGATGAGGTCTTCCACGGCGTGGCCTTCAGGAAGCGAGCAGGTTCGCTTCCGGTCGACACCGGCAGCCACGAGTAGATCTACATGGTCCGTTCCGCCTTGGTCTCCGTCGACGAGGTAGACAACCTTAGCTGCGACTTCTTCAACTCTGATGCCGGATCCATGCGCGTTGGCCAACCCCTGGGCTATCTGATAGTCGAGGTCGGAGAGGCCGGTCGCCTTACGAATGAGGGTGGGAAGGAGCACCATGTCCGACGCTCCCTCGGCCAGAACCGCCTGGCGGCACATTGAGAATGCAGCGGCGCTTGCGCCCATGGCGAAGAGGAGCGGAGAGAACCCTGGGCCCTCCCCCTCCCAAAAGTTGTTCCTGATGACGCTTGCGTTTGCGTGCTCCGGGTCGCGAACGACGACACGGATGCCCGTTCCTAAATCGCTCGGGAGACAACCTGGCGAGTGCGTGGTGTAGAAGACCTGTGTGGCGTTGATGTTCTTCAGGAGCACTCCGACTAGGTCGGCTTGAGCGTCGTAGTGCAGGTGCGTCTCCGCCTCGTCGATGAGAAGGATGGGCGGTACCGAAAACTCACCGGCGGCCAAGAACGCGACAAGAGCAACGAAGGTTCGTAGCCCGTCGCTGCGTTCGCCGATGTTCGTTACGTCTCCGCCTTCGTAAAGTTCGCGGACCATAATCTCCAACAGTGTGCCGTCGACGTTGAGTCGGACAGTGATCCCCGACTGATTCCACGCCTGCGAAAACAGGTTCTGCAGTCGCTCGTTCCCACGCTCCAGGAGCGTCGCGCGGTTAGTGCTGTCACCGTTCTGTATGTGCGTCCATAGGACGTCGAGGTCGACACCAGCGATGTGCAGCAATGAGTTGACCGCAGGCGGTATCGCTCGCTGCGGTGCGGTCAGTTCATAGGTCGACTCAATGGTTCGGTGCTCATCCTTGAAAAGAACGAACTGAGGCATCCGGAGACGCAGCACCTCCCAAATCTCGTCTGTCGGGTGGACGCGCCTCGCAAGGTTTCCGGCCGCCTCAAGCAACGCTACGAGTTTGGCGTCACGAGGCGTCTTGCGTCGGTCAGGGACAACAAGTAGCCAATCACGGAGCTCTGCCAAGGCCGTTAAGTCCGCACTGTCCCAACCACGATCGGGGTCTTTCAAAGCCGACGCAAGCGTGGATGCCCACTCAAAGGGGCCATCATCTTCTTCGTCGTCCTTCAGTTCGAGGTCCGTGTCGGGTTTGATCGGCAGGGAAGCCATGGCCGTTTCCAGGCGAGCAAGCGCCAATGTAAACGGCCTCCTAGGACGTTGCGGCCACGGTCTCAGCGTGTAAGAGCGCTCATCGTTGACTTTCCGAGCCAGAGAAAACGAAGTTGGCGGCGTCTCACATGGAATGTCAATAATCGCCTGCTTGTCCTCCTTACTCAGTTCAAAGAAGATACGCACAACTTCTGAGGTATCGCCCTGCGGTGGACGAGTTCGGTTCTTGTCCGTCACGCGTAAGGCACCGCCCGCGCTGAACCAGGCGAGTCCCGACAGGAGGGTGGTCTTGCCCGCCTCGTTGAAACCAACAAAGGCTGTGATGTCACCATCGATGTTCGTCGACGCGCTAGCCAGCCGCCGGTACCCCTCAAATTCAATGCGCGAGCAGCGCATCAGTTGACCGCCGAAGAGAACGGGGGCTGGGAACTACCCTGAGGTAGACGTCGCTGGCTTGCTTGCGGATCAATCATGGTTCCGTCCTTTACTGGGCTTCCGATCATCCTGCCTTTGCTCAACAGCATCGCAGTGGATCCGACACGGTGTTAACATTTAGGCTACCGAGAGCAGCGTCGTCGTGCGCTCACTGCTCGTGGTGTGGTCGACGCCCGCCTCTGGCCTCCAGGTGGTCGAATTAGGAGTGCCAACGCGAAGCTAATCGAAGGCAAAAAAGCACTTTAGCGGCGCGCCGATCACCGAAAAGGCTCTGACTGGTCCTTCCAAAGCGCCGAGGTGGAGCTGCGGAAGCTACAGCGATCTACCTCTACTTCGATCTGCGGCTTCCGCGGCCTTACGGGCGGCGGATGCCGCTTCTTTTTGCGCAGACTTCGTTGTGGGCTTCTCAGAGGCGGCTTTTTTCCGCTGAACGGCTTCCTCGGCTTTCTTTCCCCACCCTGAGTTGCGGTTGGTGGAATGGGTGGCATCCTTAGTCTCATTCACGTGGGGCTGCTTCGTGTTCTGGTCCTGTGGGCCGCGGGCGGAATTACCGTCGACCTTGGGCGTCTGCGGCTTTGCCGTATCTGCAGCGGCCGCCGCCTGTGCGCGGTGCCTGGTGAGCACACGGGCGACCGCGGCCGACATATCGTCGCCCTGCTGCGGAGCTGATTCGGCCTGTAAAGCGTCCACGATGCGTGCCTCGCGCTGCTGCGGCGCCGGCAGGGTGTCGCTGGCCGCGGCGCGTTCTGCTCGCATCCGGTCGATGACGCGGCGGGCTGCTGCCTGGTCGGTCGTCATGCGGTCAGTAATCGCGGCCTCGTCCGTCCCCTGCTGGATCTGCGTGGCCGTCCGCGGTGCAACGGTAGTGAGCTCGCTGTGCTTGTGTAGGGCGGTGGCGCGTTCGATGAGGCGCTGCGCGGTCGGATCATCCCGGTACTGCTTGGGAATCAACGCAGCCTCATGGGTGCCGATGTTGTACCGGTTCCGGTATGCCTCGGTCTCGGCCGCGATGCGGTGCCACTCGGCTGCCTTCGCGTCCTTCCCGGGGACGGGCCCGAGCGCGTTCGTCCACGCGGGCTTCTCTTCCGCTAGTTGCGCACCACGGATCATGACCCTCTGCCCGAGGTGCGCCCGGAGCCGGTCAAGCTCCGTCCGATAGGACGAGGGCACCAGCTCGTCGCGCACGAGCACGGACGGCGCGAGGTCATCGCTGACCGACGGGGTGGCCGCTGGCCGCATGCTTGCATTGCTCGCCGTGCTGGCCTGTGGCAGTGCGACGGAGCGGAGTTGCTGCTCGTTCCTGATGGCGTCGCCGATGGTGACCTGATGCGCGGTGCGCGGCTCCTCCCCGCGTGCGGTGCGCTCGATGGTGGCCTGCGTCGGGGAAAGATCCTGCCGGCGTTCCAGCTCGACCGTCATCGCCTGCACAGTCCACTGTGCCTTCCTCGTCGAGGCGTCGACGGGCTGGTTCGGGTCGATTGCCTGCACCTTCTGCAGGGCATCGGTGCGTGCATCAGCAAGCTTGTCGGTCCGCATGAGTGCGAAGGGACGTGCCGCCCACTGCGTGTCCATCGGCATCTCTCCGGGCGAGCGGCGCGGCAGTCCGGTTCCTGCTGCGTGCTGCGTAGCCTGCTGTGCGAGGCGGGTCAGGTGCTCATCGGACACGGCGCCGAGGGGACGCTGGTCGGCGTTGGCGAGGAGCCTGTGGGCGGCGTCGATGCGCTGCTCGAGGCGGTAGGCGAGGACGGCTGCCGGGTCCTGTGCTCCGTCGAACCCGGGCAGGTGCCCGGTGTCGGCATGCTGCCCGCGCCCGGTGCTGTCACGGGTGACGCCTGCGGCTTGGGCCAGGAGTGAGGCGGGGTCGAGGCCCTGAGATTCGGCTGTACGCAGGTGCGTTGTCACTGCTCCCCATGCTTCGTGCGAGGTGAACTGCACGGCGGTCCGCGGCCCCAGAACTGAAGCGGCGATGGTCCTGGTCTTGGCTTCCCACGCGGCTTTCTCGACCTCGTTGTAGACGCCGGCGAGGGTCGCGACGTCGCCGGTGCGGACGGCCTCGATCCGTACTGCTTCGTGCGCTGACAGTGTGCGGTCGTAATTGGCGGTGATGGTGGACAGGACGCTGTCGCGGGTCACGGCCTGGTCGTTGTCGTCGCCGAGGGCGACGTAGAGGCGGTTCGTCTCGCGTCCTCGGGTGGCGGCGACGTAGGCGCCGGCGCGGTCGGTCCGCTCGTCGAGGATTGCGTGCGCGGTGTCCACGGTCGCGCCCTGGGCGCGGTGCACGGTCGCGGCGTAGCCAAGCTGGCCGTGCTCGTGGAGGTAGTCGGCGTCGACGGTGATCCGTCCCCGGTGGCCTGCGTGCCGGAGGGTGATGCGCTGCCGTTCCTGTCCTGCAGCTGCATCGGTGGCGGGGTCTGCGGTGACCTTTTCGATGGTCCAGACGTCGTTGTTCTTGACGAAGTCCTTGCCCTGGTTGACCTGCAGGGTGCGGTCGTTCTTGCGGGTGACGGCGGTGTCGCCGGCATAGGCGCGCAATCCGTCGCGGAGCACGACGGACGGTGTTGTCTCGGTAATCGGGCCGATGCCGTCGGTGAGGTCGCCGGTGGCGATGCGGGCAGCCTGGGCGCGGGCGTTGAGGTCGGTGACGGTGGCGTTGTCGGTGGCGATCAGCAGCGAGGTCTTGCCGGCTTGGGTGTCGGCCATCCACGCGGCGAGTGCGTCCTGGGTCATGGCTTCGGTGGTGCCGGCGGTGACACGCTTGTTCTCGAGGTACCAGTGGAACGGAGTATCTACACCGGCTGCGGGAGGTTCGCGCAGCGCCAGGGACGCCTCCGACTCACCTTCCGTGCGGAAGCGGTGGACTTCCTCGAGGCGGACCGCTCCGACCTCGTTGTTGAGCAGGCGCAGCGCCCCGCCGGAGCCGATGGCGCCGAGCTGCCGGTCATCTCCGATGGCCCTGATGACTGCACCGTTGCGGGCCGCGACGGCGACGACCTCGGCGAGCTTCGGGGTGGTGACCATGCCGGCCTCGTCGACGATGATCACATCTCCGGCGCCGAGGATGAAGGACGGGTTGATGGAGCTCGAACGTGCGCCCGCGCCGTTGTCCTGCTGGTTCTGTTGTTGGTTGCGGTGGGTGGCCAGGAACGCGTCGATGGTCGTTGCTTCGGTTCCGAGGTCCCCGCTCATGACTGCGGCCGCGGCGGCGGTGGGGGCGAGTCCGATGACCCGTCCGCCGGTGTCGCGGACGGTGTCGGCGGCCAGGGACAGGCTCGTGGTCTTACCCGTTCCTGCCGGTCCGATGCCAAGGGTCAGCAGCTTCTCGTCGGTGGCGAACGCGCGCGCCAGGTCGATCTGTCCTTGAGACAGGGCTGGTCCGCCGGCCTTGGCCGCAGCTTCGGTGTGCTTCGCCAGGACTGCGTCGAAGCGTTCCATGGACACGGCCGGGATGACGGTCTTCTGTCCAGCGGCGAGGATCCTGTGCTCGGCGTTCAGCACCTCGTGGGAGGTGAACAGGGCGCTATCTGCCTGCTGGAACTGACTCGTTCCGTCGGTCCGCTGGAACTCGCGCAGGCTTGGGGTGATGGCTTCCGGTGTGACTTGGAGGCTGTGTGTGCCGGTGACGGAGCGGGTGACCTTCTCCACGGTCTCGTCGGTAATGCTCTGCCCGGGGAAGGCTTCTTTGAGGTGTCGGCGGGTCTGGGCGATGACATAGTTCCGGCCCCATGAAGCACGCTTGGCTGACAGCTCGTGGACGATCTGACGGGCGTGCTCGTGCACGTTGAGGTCGGCGATACTGGGGCCGGCGGAAGCGCCGAGCCCGGCGCTGCGGACGTGCTCGAGGAGAGTCGGTCCGACCGGCATCCCCATTTCGGAGCTGTAATCCTTCTGCCATTCGTCGACCAGCTCGGAGAGCCGGCGGGCGCTCTTTTTCTCTGGTCGGGTCTCCAGTGTGGCCTGCTGCGCCAGGGCGATCTTTTGCTTATCGCTGGGCGCGTAGCCGTGCCGTGAAGTGAACTCGGTTTCGAGCCGGTTGATCGCCCCGGCGATGTTTGTGCGTCTCGAGGAGGCTCGGTGGATGCTCTCGAGGTCGATGCCGGCGACCTCGTAAACGGGCTCTCCACTACCAGTGGATCGGGCGACGGTGCTGACGCCCAGGGACGCGCAGACCTTCTCGATGACCTTCGCGTTGTACGTCTCGGACGCGGCGACGCCCATCTTGTAGAGGGTGCGCCCATCAAGGGAGGACCACTTCCCGTCGACGCCCATGACCTTGTTCGCGATGACGACGTGGTCATGCAGCTGCGGATCCCCGGCGCGGGAATCGTAGTGCCGGAACTGGGTAGCGACCAGGCCGCCGTCGACGTCGATCTGGCGGACACCGTTCTTCCCGCGGCGCGTATAGGTGGCGTTGTTCTCGAGGAAGGTGATCGTCTCTTTGATTGCTTCATTGTGCGCAGCCTCGACTGCTTTGCGTGCTTCGTCGCCGCCGAGCGCCCACAGCAGGGACACCGATTTGGCGGGCGAGAACACAAGGTCATACCCGGCGACGGTCTGCTTCGACGGGGTGGTTTGCGTGGTCACGTACCGGGCCAGTTCTTCGTTGCTGCGGGCGTTCCGACCGTGGGAGTCACGGAACAACTCTCCACCAATACGGGAGCGGATCTCGTGCATGGCCTCTATTGGCGGCGCCTTGTCGGCGTTCTCCGGGCCGCTCCACGCGGGTCCACTGGTGCGCCGGAAGCGGGCCACTTCCTCGTCGATCCGGCGCGTCATCGTCGTGTCCGCGGCACCGTACTGGTGGTACTTCTGGCCCAGCTTCACGTCGTTCGCGCTGCCGCCGGCGGCGAGGATACTCGCCGCCTCGGGGTGAAGGCCTTCACCAAACAGGGCTTTCATCTGCGCTTCAGTGACCTCACCGGTCACCCCCAACAGTTGCTCGGAGTGTCCAACCCACTGGCCCGGAGGCATTCCCTCGACGGTGTAGTAGTCCCCCAGCTCGCGGCCCCCGGCTCGCAGCTCGTCGGCACTGGCGACCTCGGAGGTGTAGTAGGCGTAGCCGTCCCCGGCACTGAGCTTATGGACGGTCATCACTCCACCATCCTCACCCACTCCCCCACCCCACTTGAGGCGGCACGCCGGGCAGGGCTGACCTCATTTATCGAGATGCAAGAGGTGTGACCAATCATGTGGGTGGAAGGGAGCAAAATCTGTCGATGACGTAGCAGGAGGAAAACCAGATGAAGCGCTGTGGAACCCAGTACAATTGGTCCATCGAATCTCGATGCGGTTGTGCGCACGAGAATGGGCGGTGGGTAACACGATTTTCGTTATCCACCGCCCATTCGATTGTGTGGAACCGCTAACGGACGTTATCCACCGGGTGGGCAGCGGAGAGACGTTATGTTATCTCGGAGCTGTCCACGTGTGGTCAACGTCCGTTAGGTCCAGCCCGAGCGTCAGCGAGGTCCGCATCGGCAGTTCCCGGTCAACTTATGGGTGCCGGTGGTGGCGTCGGGCACGGTCGGTGATCGGTCCGGATTAGCCCGTGGTGGGCGATCGCTAACCGTTAGGTTAGGCAGGGAAAGTGCGCCGGTTCGCAAGTCGCGGCCGGGGCAGTACCAGGTACAGGTTTTGAACACAGGATGAGTGAAGGGGACGAGTCATCATGGCAGCACCGAGGAAGTCAGCGCAGCAGGTTGCAGCACGGGAAAAGGCGAGGGCGAAAGCCCAGGAGCTGACCGAGCGGCACGAACGGTTGATCGATCTGGCGGCGGAGTTCTTTGAGCAGGAGCAACAGGCAGAGCATATCCGCGCTGAAGCGCGTGAGCGTGCCGACGCGATCCTGACGAAAGCCGAACAGGACGCCGAAGCGGCCGCGAAGGAAGCCGGCGCGAAGGTTCAGCAGATGCTTAATACAGGCGAAAGCCGCGCGGCGGTGGCGGCCCGGCTCGGGCTCAGTACCGCCGAGATGAAACGGGCCCTGGATGGTGCCGGTGTCAGCTCTCCATCCGGGGAGGCGCGAACCGAGCCGACGCTGGCAGGAACAGCGGATGACGTCGCGGAGCAGGTTGCCGTCGAGACGAATGCCGCGTAGCGGGGAACACGAAGTGAGGGGACCTGGTGCGCAGCACCAGCGCAAGGGTGAACTTGAGTGCGAGGACGGCGGTTCGTCGCCGGCGACCACAGCTCGAGGTTCCCGCAGAAGCGGCGAGCTGACCGCCTTCCCCTCTCCCGGGCCTCATCAGGCCGGAGCGAAGCGCAGGACCGTTCAGAGGTTGGAAAGCCGGTCGAGAATCATCCAGAACAAGCGGCTACCTACAGTCCCCCTGTCGTTGTCGGTGGCATGCTTGACGCATGAAACCGGAGGACACAGCTGCAAAACATCTGGGCGTACTCACCCAGTTCGTAATCCGTGCTCGGCGTGTCGCCGCCCATAGTCTCAGCTCCTGGAAACACCTAGACCTTCTTCACACCGGAGGCTTCGAGGTCATTATCGGCGGCGGGCACCCGCCGATAAATATCACTCAGCTACCCGAGGAAGAGCAGCTTGAGTCAGCCGCCGCTCGCGTTCGGCCCCTCTTCCTCCAAGGAGATTCCATCCACTACAGCAAGGTTCTCAACGCACTCGGCTACTTCGCCCGACACCACCCTGATCCGGAGCTGCGCGAAAAGATTAAGCGATGCAAGGTGCTTTGGGCCCGCACCAGCAGGACCGTTTTCAGTTCCTACACCGTCCAAGGGGAGAGAAAACCTCCCATGCCTGACAGCGTGCTCTTTCAGGGATGGCTTTACGGAGACCTCATCCATGCAGGAACCGAGGCGAGACAAGCCGCTGAGGGCACTACCCTTCAAGAGCGCTTCGAGGCGGCGGCCGTCATGATTGCCGCCGTCATCATCGTCACCAGGACCACGTTTCGCTTCCTCGAAGAATGCCAAAAAGCGGGCCTCTTTAAGATCCCCGAAAGCGCTTATACAGAACCGGTCACTGTGACTACCGGCGAGATCCGGCAGTACATGGTCTTCTACATCGACGTTCAGGGTGCACTTGAGGACGACGACGGTTCGCGTGATGTGAGCGAGTATGTCGAGTGGATGCCTGGCATGTTCGTCCATCGCCTTGCCATTGACGCTTTCGAAGAACCCCGGAAAGCCATCGAAGCCGAGCGTCAAATCCGGAAAGCCCTACCGATAGGTACTGATCTGACCGACTAGAAGAGGGTTGGCGTTTCGGGGTCGATGCCGGTAAGCAGCGGCCGGATGATCGGCACGTCCCATCCGTGCTTGAAGAGGGCCGCCCGGCTGAGCGCCGGCGCGGCCGAGACTCAGTCGAGCCAATCGGGAGGGCCGGCGAGGCCGAGCCGGTAGCGCGCCGCATCCACGGAGGGGCTGTGCGGTCCGAGGGCCAATTGGAAGGTCCGCAACTGCAAGCGGGTGCGCTGCAACCGGAGGCGGTTAGCGAGCGAGCGATCGCCGCGACCGGGCACCCCTGCGCGGGGAGCCACGGACGGGGAGATGACCAGCGCTCCGGCGCTTGCAAGGCCGCTGTAGAAAATCCGCTCGACCCGGTTCAGCCCGTCCGGTGCGGAGAGGAAGGTCAAGAGCTCGGCGGGGACTGGTTCGAGGTCGGGTTCCAGCGCGCGCAGGGCCTCGGCTAGCTCCTGGCGGTTGACCGGGAGGTCCTCAGCTCCGAGCGCCTGGGCGCTGCGGGACCAGTCGGCGACGTACGTGTCGGCCCAGTTGCGACCGAATCGCGGGGCAAGGTCGTGGCCGACGGCCTCGTGGGCCCCAAGGAAGGCATCAGTGAAGGCCAGGTGCACCCAACGGAGCAGGGCAGGGTCGGACGCAGAGTAGGCGCGGCCGTCGTCGGTGGTGCCGCGAACCCGCCCGTGCATGCCGCGGACCCGTGCCGAGTCCCGCTCGGCGAGTTCCTCGGAGCCGAAGGTCGTGATGGTGAGCCAGCGCGCTGTCCCGGCGAGGCGCGCCCAGGGGTCACTGCGATAGGAGGAGTGCCGCGCAACCCCGGCCATCGCCAGCGGGTGCGCGCCCTGTCCGAGGAGAGCCGCGACACCGCCGACCAAAGTGGAAAGGCCACCGTGGACCTGCCAGACAACGCCGTCTGGTTCGAACAAGCCTGGTCCCTCCCCGACCAGGGCAATGTCGCGCACCCAGTCTGGTGCCCCGGTGGGGTCACCGGAGACCCGGGCACGAAAAGCGCTGCGGACGCGGTCAGCCAACTCGGCAGGGCGCGGGATCGAGCTCACAGACATGATGCTCCAACGACGGTAGGTCGGGTACGACGGACACCCAAGAACAGGACTCCACTACACAGCGTAGAACACGGCCCTGACATGGTGACGGCTGCGGTGCCCTCGCATTGTCAGAAGAGCGTTGGCGCTTCGGGGTCGAGGCCGGTGAGAAGGGGCCGGATGATCGGCTCGTTCCAGGGATCCAGACTATATAGGACGCCCCATCGACCGCCGCAAGCCGGTCGATCACCGGGCGCTGCTGGTTCAGCCAGGGCTCTGAGGCTGTGCGGTTGTGGGCGGACCGGTTACCTCACCCGTTTTGAATGTCCGCAATATAGCTCCTCATCTGCAATACGATCACCTGTTTCCTATCCCTAGGGATACGAGGCGTCTCTTCGCACGACCCTCTGTCCGGTCGACGTTACCGGATTCTCCGTGGTTCACGGTTCTCATATCTATGCCTCGAAACCGTATGCTCGGATCATTGTAGGAACTCTTAGATACGAGACACCTGGAGTGATGTGGCGAAGATGATTGGATACGCACGAGTCTCAACTCGGCCTCAGTCGACAGATCGGCAGGAGGCAGACCTAATAGCCGCCGGGGTACGGCGTGATGACCTGTACGTTGACCAAGGGGTATCCGGTGCACGAGCGATGAGACCCCAGTTTGATCGGGCACTCGCTGCACTGGAGGCCAAGGACACTCTCGTGGTCACGACCTTGGACAGGCTGGGACGGTCAACCCAGAACATGCTTGACTTCGCCCAGGAGCTCCACAGTCGGGGAGCCGGTCTTCGGGTGTTAAACCTCGGAGGCGGCGACGTCGATACGTCCACCCCGATCGGTTCAATGTTGTTCACGATCATGGCGGCGTTAGCGCAGATGGAACACGACATCAAGCGAGAGCGGATTATCGACTCGATCATGAAGCGGCGGGAAGCCGGCAAGGATCTAGGAGGAAGGCCACGCATGATCAGTGACAGCAAAATCCGAAACGCTCTCAGACTCGTCGACAATGGCGAGCCGGCAGCGCAGGTCGCCCGCGACCTCGGCATGTCCCGCGCAACCTTCTACCGCCGATCACGGGAGCTAAACGCGAAGTAGAACACGCCACAACGCTGCGAAACGGTGCCACTCAGCGTTGCGACTCACAGCCAGCCTGATAGTGCAGCTCGCTATCAATCGCGTTCGGCGCGTCAGCCAGATTCTTTCGAGCGGATCTTGGCTAGTATCCGCGTCGATCGATGTACTGCTTGTCATGAATCGCAGTTAGCGCGCTGTGGCTCAGACCAAGCTGCATCATTGGCGCCTGATTGACGTGAGCGTGTAAGTCAATTGACGTCTCGCGCACCGTCCATGCGGCAGACCAATTACCATCACCCTGGGGAATTCGGTCGGTTACTCCGTACGCACTGTTGAGACGCTCATAGACAAGACGTCCGCCCACATCTGATGCTGCTCGCTCTTCAAGCATCCCGGGATAGAACATGAAGTTCAGACTGAAGAGCTTGCCATCGAGCGCACACCACGATCCGCTTTCCATGCCTGCAACCGGCATGAACAGAACACCCGACATCGATTCGGGCAAATCTTCCTCGTGCTTCAGAGCCTGTCCCGGGGTACAGCCAATCCTTTTGAAATATGCGTTGAACTGATCCTTATGTTCCGGCCACGGCTGGCCCACTACCTTTTCGATCAAGTCAGCCACCACGCTGGGATCCGGGTCAAGGAGATGGGTTTGTTCAGTTGGGACGCTCATAGCTGCACCCTACCTTCGCTCTCCGGCCCGAGTCAGTCAAAGATCCTCAAACGCACGTCAAACCGCCAAACCAAGCTGTGAAAAAGCCGCCAATCGGAGCTAACAGTCACAGCACGTCGTGTCTCACTTGTCGGCGTCTCTGAATCCATCGTTTTAGGTCAGCGACAGTCCTGCCGCAAATGGGTCAAAAACCGTCACGTGAGTCCTCAGAGTAGGCCCCATACAAGAGGGATCAACCCGGCCAAACATCACTCCCAGTAATGGAGGATCCCGCTACCCCGGTCTTCGGTCTCCAGTTAAGCTTCTTGTTCTGATAAAGAAGGAGAACCGCCCCACCCGTGGCCTAGCACCCATTTGCGGTTCTTCCCAACCTCACAGTAGTGGGTGTTGACTGCGCCTTTTTAGTAACGACCGAGGAACCACTTGTTACTTCTACACAGCGTAGAATTATAGGAACAATCAACATTCTGCCCATCCAAGTTAAGGACCCTAGGGGGTATCTCATGCGGCAGGTGTGGAACCTTGGCTGTGGTGCAGCACGTTGAAAAGATGAAATGACAACGAGTGAGGACAAGGTAGATGACGCTGCACTTGGAGACACGGCAGAAGCGCCTGCTCATTGTCCTGGCCGGAGCTCTGGTGGTCTGCATTCTTGCCTTGGCGTTCGTGGCTGGTCGGGTGGGCACTGGCCCGCAATACCCGGCGGCTAATAGCGCGGACGCTGGGTTCGCCCGCGATATGCAGGTCCACCACGCACAGGCGGTGGAAATGTCCCGCTTGATACGTGACCGCACCGACAATGAGGTAGTCCGGACCATTGCCTATGATGTCGCAATGACCCAGCAGCATCAGATCGGCCAGATGTATGCCTGGCTCGAAGAATGGGGATTGCCGCAGAGCTCCGGTGAACCCACTATGGCATGGATGGCGGGGGGCATGGACCATGGCAATGAAGGCGGAATGCTGGGAGACAACGGGTTGATGCCCGGGATGGCTACCCCTGAGCAGATCGCCGAGCTATCGGACGCTTCAGGCGCCGAAGCGGAGCGCCTGTATTTGACCCTGATGATCGCTCACCACACGGCGGGCGCGGACATGGCCCAAGCGGGAGCGGAACTGGTCCAGGAGCCGCGGGTCAGGGTTGCCGCCGAGAAAATGGTGGCGTCCCAGGTGGCTGAAATAACCGCCATGCAAGACCTGCTGGATGAGCTGTAGCGCCACCGACGGTACATTTATTTTGATCACACTTACTGAAAAAGGATTCACGTGTTGAACAAGAAGCGAGCCCAGGACAATGCCGACCGCCAGACGCGATTGAAAGCCATTCAGTCAAAGCAACGGGCTAGTGATCGCCGGCGCACCACGTTGATCCTCGGCAGTATCGGTGCAGTTGTTGTCGCCATTGTCGTTTCCGTGACCATCGTGATTGTGGGTCAGGTGCAGGAAAATCAGCGAATTGAAGCTCTCGCTAGCCAGCCGATCGAAGGTATCGAGGAATATGAAGACCTCACCTTCAATCACATCGAAGGGCCGGTCGAGTACGAACAGTCCCCACCCGTTGGTGGGGATCACAATGCCATCTGGACCAACTGTGGCGTCTATACCTCTGAGATTCCCAACGAGAACACCGTGCATTCAATGGAGCACGGTGCGGTCTGGATTACCTACCAGCCCGACCTTCCCCAGGCGGAGGTTGACACCCTGACCGATCTGGTGGGCTCCAGCGGCTACGTATTGTTAAGCCCTAACGCGGAGCAGGAAACCCCCGTCATGGTGAGTGCCTGGAGCATTCAGCTCGGCGTGGATTCAGTCGATGACAGCCGTCTCCCAGTGTTCCTCGAACGGTACATTCAGGGTGAGCAGAGTCGCGAGCCGGGCGCCGCCTGTACCGGCGGAATCACTCCCGCAGCCTAGTTGTATTGCCCTGACCACCTCATTAAACAAAGAGGTTCTCCGTCCGGCTGGAAAAATCGCTTTCAGGTCAGCCAATGGAGACCCTGCGCATTCTTCATACAGTGCATCCCAAGACAAGACTGGGGATGCTTTCTAGCTCACCAACGACTTCTCTGACCTAGTAGCCGAGGAAGGCGTCGGTCCGGATCGATTTTCCGCCGGCTTCGCGGATCACGAGTTTGGCATGGGCCAGGGTTGTCGGTGACCCAGAAATGTACGCGTGCCGCCGGTCCACGTCGGGTATGAGCGAGCGCAGATCCTTGGCTGTGGGAAAGCCTGTGCCTCCATGGATCCAGCCTTCCGGAAGCGGTCCGGGGTTGCCTGGACAGAACAGAATTACTCGCGATCGCGATAGCTCGTCGACATAGCCGAGCTCGGTCGGTGTGCTGACAACGTAGAGGAGAACGATGTCGCGGCCTTGATCCGTCCCTTCCATAGACCGCAATTGGCTGAGGAAGGGCGTCACTCCGATTCCGCCGGCGAGTAACATGAGCGGCACCGCGGGGTTCGCGGGCAGCACGAAGTCGCCGGCAACCATGGTGGCATTTACGGATGCGCCGGGACGCAGGTTCAACAGCGCCGATTTGAAGGAACTTGGGGGATCTGAAAGGCGAAGGCCGAAACGGACCGAGCCGTCCCCGGGTGAAGAACTGATACTGAAAATGCGACGGACTCCGCGCCGGTCCGGTCGGGCGTGCGGCAGCGTGAGCTCCATGTACTGTCCGGGCTTGAACCGCACAGGCTTCGCTGGTGCAAAGGAAACCTCAACGCTGGTAGGAGTCAGCTGCCGTGATTCTGCATAACGAAGACGGATACGGCGCCGCTGGCCCATAGTGAAGGCGACAGCACTCCCGATGAGGAGTGCGTACTCCGGCCCGATGAATACCGGTCCGATACTGATTTGCAGGGACAGAACTATGGCTACGAGGGCGGCGACCAGTATTTGCTGCCAACGCCTGGGCGGCAGCGTGAGGGGCTCGGTCAGCATGAACCCTAGCAGGAAGAGCACCGGGTAGGACACGAGGACCAGCTGCAGTGCGCTGGCGGGATCCGTGCCGCCGGCGGCTAGGCGCATCACGAGGATTCCGACGGCCAGTACAAGGAACACGACGCCCATGGTGAGCTTCCGGGTTCGGTACAGAATCACGATTGTGCACAACAGCACGACTGGCAACATCGCGGGATTGGCTGCCCACCACGCTGCGGCTCCTAGTCCTAGCAGCGTCACCGCTGCGGCGCCGAAAGCTGCGGGATTGAAGATGTGTCGGCCACGAAAGGCAACCAGGTACTTCGAGGCAGCCGCGATCAGTCCCGCCGCCGCAATTCCACCAACACCAGCGGCGGCATCGGAGGGAAACATCACGAAGAAGAGCAGCAACCCCGTAATGAGTGATGACTCAGTGTGGGGACGCGTCCGGACGATCATCGCCATCACTCTGGTGCCGCCCCACGAGGTGACAACGGCAGCCGCCAGCGTGGCACCCAACTCTTTCGGGCTGAAGGCCAAGAGCCCCAGTCCAGACAGGACAAACGCATAGGCCGCGAGAACCAGGAGCAAAAGCAGAACCAGCCGGTACATCGTGACGCGCCCGAGGAAAGTATCCAATCTGGTAAGCCAATTCAGCTGTCCGATCATGAGAACAACGCTCCTGCCAGTGACGATGAGTAGTGCGCCCGGCCCTCGGAGGTAATCCGAACGTAGTCAAATTCGAACTCGGCCAGCAGCACGTCGGGCGGAACAAAGAAAAGGGCCGTGGCCAGCGCATCGGCGATGAGAGCACTATCAGCTAGTACCCAGGTAGCTACGACTGTATCGACGCACCGCCCGGTGGTGGCATCCAGGACATGGTGGAGGCCGTCTGCCCAGCGGCGCCTGTTGGAGGCGGAGGCACACAGCGCCCGGTTCTGCAGCGTCACCACACCGATGGCCGAGTCCGGGGTGTACGGATGTTCAAGCGCAACCTGGAGAGCTGAGGGACCGACGGCCAGCATGTCCCCACCGGCATCAATGGTGTGTTGCGGATAGCCGGCCCTCCGCAACGACTCCGACACGAGGTCAACGAGCTGCCCCTTACCTGCCGCTCCTACATCGACCGTGACCGGCAAGGTGGACCGGATAATTGTTCCGTCCCACTGGAAAGTCTCATCCCAAGCCGTCGCCGGGACAGGTGCGCCCTGCGGCATGAAGGAGTAGCCGGCGTCGTACCCCAGCTGTTCCAGCGAACCGCCGACCAGCGGCGACATCGCGCCGTTGGTAAGCCTGTACAGGGTGCGGTAGAGGGATCCTAAAGCTTCACCGGAAGGCGGAAGGGTGATGCTGCCGCCTTCCGTGAGTAAAAAGACACGCGAGTCACGACGGAATCGGGAGTAAACGGCGTCGTATTCCTCGATCACGGCGGCCACGGCGGCACGGGCCTCCGGCGATAGCTTCGCCGGAGTGTCGATCTGCCAGACCGTACCGATGGCGTCGAACCTGAACCGCCCAGGGCAGCCCGTGGGGCTCACTGTGCGGCTTCGCGCTTGATCTGCTCGATCGCGTCGTTGAAGCCGCCGCTGGTCAGGGAGGACCCGGATACCTTATCGACGCTCAGCTCAGATAAAGGCGTCCCGACAATTTGTCCCCCGATTCCGCTACTGAACTTGCCTTGGTAGAGCTCGGTGGTGGGGTTGCTCGGCATCGGCTCGGTCTGCACATCGCTGACACTGCCCGATGCGAGCGTGATCGTCACCCCGATCGACTCCTCACCGCCGGGGGTCTGGTAGGACCCCGTCGCCGAGTACGAACCGTCTGTGAAATCGCTGCTCTCAGCGCTGCCGGTAGCCGGCTCGGCGGCGTTGGCGGCATCTCCTCCAGCGCCGGAGGACGGCGGCGGACTGGCTGCGCACGCAGCGGAGCCCAGGACGGAGGCGGTAGCGAGACCCGCCAGGACCCAACGCTGGTGGGGTTTCTTGACGTCGATCACAGAATCTCCTCGGTAGGGTGTGGCAGCCTTCTGCTCCCGTATAATTCTCGTGCACATGATTCGGTTCGTCCTACCGCAAAGATGGGTGCCCTCCTCCAACAGACGTACAAGACGAACACACACCCGAACCGAACACGGTCTGCGGCAGAGCACCGACCCTTCCGCATGAAAACCGCAAGCCCCGCAACGTCACCACCGCACTACTCAGAGAAGTTTCCGTCCCGCTATGCGGGATGAAACAATCTAAGTCACCTTCAACTTCACTATCGCCAACGTCCATTCCTCCGGGCTCTACTCATACTCCGGACTATAAGGACCCATCATCAAAGGATTTGTAGTGAAACGCAGGCCTCACGCCCGGAACATCAAGGGGACCGCCCTTGATGAAGAGAATCTGTCCGAGGGCAGGGCAGAATCCTCTCCTACCGGCATCAAGCAAGACCACTATGGGGATGAGCCTGTTCTCTATATGGAACGTCTCAGTCCGACCGTCGGAGTCTGGGCCATCACCGTGGCCCTGTCCTTTGTCCCCTCAGTGATTTTTGTGCCCATCGACATAACTATCGGGATCATCGCCTCGGTCATCACCCTGATGGTGCTTGTTTTTGCCATGGTCATGTCAACTCCGAAGATTCTCGTGACCGCCTCCTCCCTTCGAGTTGGCAGGGCACAGATAGATCGGACTTATGTCGGCCGTGTGGAGGGTTTTAGCAAAGTCGAAGCCACCACCGAGCGCGGACCCAACCTTCACGGGTGGACCTACCTTTGCATCCGCGGCTGGATCGACCCAGTCGTTAAAATCGAGATAACGGACGCTGAGGACCGCACCCCCTACTGGCTCGTATCATCACGCTACCCCGACGCGCTAGTCGAGCTACTCACTGAAAAACCGGCTAGAAGATAGCGGTGACCGGCCTGATTATTGGGCCGGGCCCCCAGAATGAGTGCGTGAACGTTGCACTCACATTGTTCGTCAGGCTTGTCCTGAAGTTATTGCCGGGAAACGCCTAGTATGAAGACCCCTGCCGGCCGCTGGGACCTTATGCAGCTGCGACGTGACCACATTTTCACCACCGTCGTCGAGGCGGGCGCCTATTGCCCATGGCAATGACACGTCTAATGGAGCTCGTCTACCGCCTGACGGGGGCGCACTACCGGGACGTTTCAAGGGGGCCTGAGTCTGATGCGGTAATCCAGATGATGTCGGCACCTGCGCCGGGGATTTCGATAATCTTTCCTGAGTTATTAATCGAGATGAAGATAGCAGTCTTGCTGAACTCGTGAACTTGAACATGAGCGCCAGGGCGCATGTCGTGAGAGGCCAACAGCCGGAGCAAATTGGGGTCTCGGTCGCTGATCCGAAGTACGGTGCCCTCGTCGTCTGGGTGAGCATTGCTGAGGAGAGTGAAGTTCGGTCTTCGGGTGTGGCCTTCAATGGTGGGGATTGGGTCTCCGTGGGGGTCGTGTTCGGGATTACCCAGTCGGTCATCAATGGCTATGAGGAGTTTGTCAGAGATGGAGTGCTCCAGGACTTCCGCTTCATCATGCACCTCATCCCAGGAGTAGCCCATCTCATTCACGAGCCAAGTCTCGATTATCCGGTGGCGCCGGACTACGGCAACGGCACGAGAGTGACCTTCAGCGGTGAGGAGCAGCGGCCCATAGGGTTTGTGTTCGACGAGGCCACTCGCGGCAAGCTTTTTCACCATTCCGGTGACCGATGCTGGCGATATTCTCAGCATTGAAGCCAGAACGGACGGCGTGATCGGATCACTCTGCCACTCGGTGTGTTGATAAATGGTTTTCAGGTAATCCTCGATCGCTGCGTCCGCGGGTCGTCCCTGCCTGCGGGCTCTGTGATGGCCCGCCCTCGATTCCAGCGAGACAGCGACGTGTCCGGTATCTCCCATAAGGCTCCATCATACGTTTGAGCGATGTTCGCCCCCGGCAGCGCAAGCAAGATTGCTGCTGAGGCGACTGGGTTGAGATCTCTTCTCTAGGACGCGGTGAAGATGAGGTAAAGCAGGGTGATGTTTAAGGTCACCAGGAGCAAGGAGACGATCATTCCAAGGGCGGTTGTCCACCAGCGGCTTCGGTGGTGGCCCATCACGGAGCTTTGAGCACTCAACCAGACCAGAGGGATCAGGGCGAACGGTATCCCGAAGGAAAGAACCACCTGGCTCAGGATTAGGGCCCAGGTGGGATCAACGCCAAGAACAAGAATTAGCAGGGCCGGAATGAGGGTGACGAGGCGCCGTAGGAGAATCGGCACACGGACCCGCAGCAGCCCGTGCATGATCTCGGCGCCAGCATAGGCACCAACAGAGCTCGAGGCCAACCCTGAGGCCAGCAACCCAAGGGCGAAGATAGTGGCAACGACGCTCCCCATGGCGGTAACGATCGCCGCGTGGGCGCCCTCCAGCGTGTCGGTTCCTTCAACTCCTTGAAGTGAGGTCGCCGCGAGCAGGAGGATCGCGAGGTTCACCGCCCCGGCTATCACCAGTGCGATCGTGACGTCCCATCTAGTGGCCCACAGAAGCCGGCTAGTTGGTATGCCAGATAGCCGGTCGGGGAAACGGTCTCGGGCCAGGGCCGAATGAGCGTAAATCGCGTGCGGCATGATGGTGGCACCCAAGATTGATGCAGCCAGAAGGACAGATTCGCTGCCGTCGAAGCTGGGGACAAGGCCGCTGATCACGTCCGTAGCTTCGGGTGGGTGCAGGACAACCCCAGTGGAAAACCCGATAACCACGATCAGCATGAGCGAAATGATGACGCGCTCAAAGGTTTTTTGGCGTCCACTGCCCTGCAGAAGGAGTACGACGAGGGACACGACGCCGGTAATTATTCCGCCCAAGGGAAGAGGCAACCCAAAAAGAAGGGCCAGCGCTATCGCACCACCGACGATCTCTGCGATGTCCGTGGCCATAGCCACTAGCTCGGCCTGGGCCCAGAACAAACGCCGTGCCCATTTCGATCCGATCCTCTCGCCCAGAATTTCCGGCAAACTCTTGCCGGTAACGATCCCGAGCTTCGCAGAGAGGTACTGCACCAGCCACGCCATGGTGTTGGCAAGGACAACAACCCAGACTAAAAGGAAGCCGAAGGTGGCCCCGGCAGTCATGTTGCTGGCAACATTTCCTGGGTCGAGATACGCCACGCCAGCGACCAAGGCTGGACCTAGAAGCCAGACGAGCCGCTGGCCGGCCATGGCGCCTGGCCTAGAAGCCTCATCAGACGGCGATCTCTGCGATGACGCGCTAGAGAGGAACATACGTCAAGATACCATTTTTAGGCGTACCTAAAAATCTGTTTTAGCGGGAGTTACCGGGTTCGCCTACATTATGTTGACGACTTTAGTGGTTCGCTTCTCGCCAGCTCACCTACCGGCGGGGGACTCTCGACGAACATGCGTGTGCCTCAGGACAATGTGACGTAGACATAGAAGCGCCGGAAAACACATGCGATGGAGGTCGCTTGTCGTGTTTCCCGGCGCTTCTGGTTCGGACGCGAACGCCCAGTAAATAATCACTCGCACTAGAGGATAGGAAAATTGTACAGCGGGTTTCTGCGATTTACCTGACAATGTGGCGTAGAAGCCGAGCATACGACCTCGAAGCAGAAAATCTGCCCAGAATGTCCCAGAAACGTTTATACATGGCCCATCCTTTTCCCTGAGTGTTACGAATCACAATAAGACGCGTCCAGTCAGGACGCGCGATCGCCGCACAGAAGGATCTATCGAATGAATAAGAAGATGCGCCTCCTCGCAGTCCCCGTCCTCGCCCTTGGCACCGTTGCCATGGCAGGCGCCCCCGCCATGGCCGATCACGCCACTGGCTCCTACTCCTCAAACCTCGGGCAGCTCAACGGCACCACCGGCACCGGCACCGTCACCGTTGATGTCGAAGGCACCACCGCCACAGTGAACCTCGAAGTTTCCGGCCTCGCCGAAACCTTCATGGACGGACCCTACCCACACGTCCAGCACATCCACGGCCTCGCCATGGGTACCTGCCCCACTGACGCTGACGATGCCAACGCTGACGGGATCGTCAGCGTTACCGAAGGCGCAGCCAAGTACGGCGGAATCCAGACCACGCTGACCACCTCGGGCGCCACCGGACCTGAAGAAGGCCTCAACCTGGCCCTCGCCGGCCAGGGTGGAAGCTACACCATCCAGCGGTCCTTCGAAATCAACCAGGGCACCCAGGACGCACTCGACGCTGGCACCGCTGTCGTCGTCGTTCACGGCCTGGATCCCGCCACCGCCGGTGTCTCCGAGGAAGTATTCAACTCCCCGAGTGACCTCGACCCAGCACTACCCCTCGGCGCAACCTCACCAGCCCTCTGTGGAAACCTCGCAGCATCACAAATGGGTGCCATGCCAGAAGGCGGAGCCGACACCGGAGTCGCCCAGGAAAGCGGCTCCAACCTAACCATGATCGCCCTCGGAGGCGGGCTTGTCCTGGCAGCAGCAGCCGGCGGAACCTTCATGGTTCGCCGCAGCAACGCCAAGGCATAACAGCACCAACATCACGAACTGACCGGCCATAGCTTTTAGCTCATCAGTTCACCAGCGGCCGCCGCGGGAACCATTCGGTTCCTGCGGCGGTCGCTTTTTTATCTTTGGCACATACGCACCGTGCATCGCCACGATTTGCCGCACTGAATGCGTGCACAACCATTACCGGGCCAGGCCCCGTTCGGCTGCGCGCCCTTTGCCTTTGGTAATCGTTTTTCTCGCAACTGGTGTTGATTGAGGACGAATCTGCACAGCGGCGCTCGGGTGCGTGCCTTGGTGCGCGTCAGCAACTAAGCTGGCGTGCACTGCTTCGCGGTCGTTGTTGCCCTCCAGAGCGGTTACAAGGTTGTTGCGGCGCTCTGCGGTATCCCACCCCGCTTGCTCAGGCTCCGTAAAACGTACGCGGCCCCCCCTGTTTGCGCCGGCTACCGCCGCTCCGATCACTACTTCATCGCCGTGGGCTGCCGCAGCGGAGCGCTCGACTTCAGCCTCCTGACGTGCCGCCTGGGCCCGGGCGACGGGGCGCGGTAGGTCGCGATCAACTCGATCAATTCGTCGACTGTTTCCGTGATGATGTAGGTGGTGCCTTCGACCATCGTCATCCGCCGACGCCGTAGCGGGGATGTAGCGAAGGTACAAGTAGAAAAAATTCCGGCGAGGTCAGGGGATCATTGAGGCCCAGCGTCCGCGATTGGGTTAGACGATGTTGAAAACGCCGAACACAAAAGTGGCAGGTGTCCTCCGTCCAGGACACCTGCCACTTTGATCAGTTTACGGAGTATTTCCGTAGGGCCGCGATGTTAGCCGTTGACTCGCACGAAGTAAGAACCGGCGAGATCGGATAGTGGGTGTTCGATGGTCTGGTTTGAACCGTTCATACCGCTGCTGATCACCTTTCCGTTCCCAACGTAGATCGCAATGTGGCCGGGACGGACGACAAGGTCGCCCGGGGCTGGGGTTGAAACCCTGGTCCCGTACTGGTCGAACTGCAGGGGTCCGAGGTCGCCAACATTCAGGCCAATGGAGCGCAATGCCTGCTCCACGAGGATGGTGCAGTCCTGGATGGCACCGAGCTGACCATAAGCAGAAGCGACAAGCGCTGCACCCACGCCGCTGGCGGGAACCGACGACGAGCTCTTAGGTGCGATCGGGGTGATGGAACCGGAAGCCAACGACATTACGGCTGACTCTGCTGCTGGTGCTGGGGCGAACACTTGACTCGCAGGCGCTGCGGGGACAGTGGCTGGATTAGCTGCCCCGCTCGCACCGCCGGAGAGCTGGATCTGCTGTCCGGGGAAGATGACTGACGCGTATGACAAACCGTTCTGTCCCAACAGGGCGTCAAGACTGATGCCGTGGCGTGCCGCGATCGCGCCCATAGTGTCACCGGAGACAACCGTGTAGACATTGGTACCGGCAGGAGCAGCTACAGGGGCGGCGGGCGCTGAAACGGCGGGTGCCTGGGCGGTGTTTGCAGCTTCCTGCGTGTAGGTTCCTGCTTGGGCGGTAGCACCGAAGGAGAAGACGAGGCTGCCGGTCGCTGCTGCGATGATGGCTGGCTTGCCTAGTGCTACAGCATTCGCCTTAGCGGAATAAGACAGGCCCTTGAGGGCGACGGAGTGGGTGGTGGCAGCGCGGTGGCGTGCCGAAATGGTCTTACGTGACATGGTGATTTGCCTCTCCCATGCCTGCGGGGTGAGCTGTCGGGTTCGGATGGGAGTCACCCGGCCGTCCACCATCAGTGCTGTCCCTGCCATCGCGGACGATACGGCAGGTCCTACACTGGCTAGTCGATCGACTTAACCCCGAGGGTCACCGCGTGCGGTGGCCCGGTGGAAACGTGGTTCCCCCGTCCCTGCCATCTGGATTATGCGAACGGGTCCCGGTGCAGCGGCAGGGCTCGGCATTCTGCACGGGAATATGATCTTGACGGGGTGCCAGGACCACTCGGACGAGAATACCCCACCGTGGTATCAAAGTCACGTTAAGGTAACGGCAGCGGATTGCCGCTCCCGTCCCGCCGCACTTTGCAGGCACGCACCGCATAGATGGAACCATTCCGAATCCTGATCGCTCACCCAGCGGGCTGGAGCGTCGTTCATACTTATAGTTGCTGCGCGGAGTGTGTAGTTGGGGACGGACCAACGATCTTATCTGGGTGTAACCGGAATCATTGGTTGGTAATGGGAGGAAAGCACGTGAGCGCCGGATCTGGATCTCGAAGTACGACAGAAGCGCCGAAGGCAGTCCCCATAGAGTTCTCCCCGACGGAGCCACCAGACGAACCACCAGCGACTGATCATCCGGCGGCCGTTCCAGCAGTGCATGGCTATACCTCAGACAAAGCAGCCTATTTGCGGCGCCTGAAGCGCATCGAAGGGCAAGTTCGTGGGATAGCGCGCATGGTCGACGAGGATCAGTACTGCATTGACATCCTCACCCAAGTCGCAGCGGTCAACAGTGCCATGCACGCCGTTAGCCTGGGACTGCTAGAACACCATTTACAACACTGCGTCGTCGACGCAGCCCACGAAGCCGGAACAACCGGATCCACTGAAGCCATCGGCGCGAAAGTCAAGGAGGCAACCCAGGCGATCAGCAGACTGCTGCGCTAACCACAAAGACGCCATTCCAGGCTGCCCGGTACGGTTCAGCTTCTCGTGCGGGTGGTGTTTTCCAACCCGTGGCCACGCACCACTAGAACACGCTTGGAGGGTTCTTCGCGGCTACTGGTGGTTCGACCTGATGTCCATGAAGGTTTGACCGTTGTCGTTGGATACCTGGACACTGTCTTCGGTCGCCACCCAGATCCGCAATGTCGAGTCATCAAGCATGTGAGTTGCGATCGCGGACGCTTCTCCGGGGGCTGTCCCCCGTTCGACCCAGGTCAGGCCAGCGTCACCACTGGTGTAGATCCGGCCATCGGTGGTGATCCCGGCGGCTTTCCCTTCAGAGAGAGCGGTCAACATCAGTAAAGGTGCCCCCGGCACAGCGGCCCACGTCGTGCCGTCGTCGGTGGAGCGTTGCAAGCCTTTTTCGGTGGTTGCCAGAACAATACTGTCCCGCGGTGTTGCCGCCAGGTTGAAAGCAGGAATCTGTTCATCCACGGATTCCCAGGAGGTCCCGTCGACGCTGACCCGGAACTGACCGTCGAATCCAACTATCCCGCCGTCGGTGGCCGCGAGGGCGTGGAAGTCAGATTGGCCCTGCCGGGATAGTGGCTGCCAGGTCTGGCCCTGGTCGTCGGATCGGATCAAGCCCACCGGGTTCGGCAGGTCAGATCCCGGGCCGGGATGACCCGAAGCGTAAAATTTGCCGTTCCCTGCCGTGGTGAAACCCATCAGGTCGATGGTCGGTCCGATCTGAATTGCCGGCGACTCAGATACGTCGAACAGCCCGTCGTGGGTAGCCAGGAGCACCCGATTCGAGCCCGGGTCCACACTCATGCCATGGATATGGCCGGCGGGATAATCCTGCGCGCTGGCGGAAGACTCAGAGACTTCACTGGCGTCCGAGCCTTGCGGGACTTCTGGGGAACAGGCAGTGACCATCAGGAGGCCGACGGTAAGGGCAGCCATCCGAGTAACCCGGTGCGGGCGTGGGACGAGAATTTGGGGGTGAGGCACGGTGATAATCCTTTGGAGTCACAAAAATAAGTGGGCAGGGTAGGAGGGCCAGGTATCTGACCCTCCCACCAACAAAACTAGCGCCGGGTTAGAGTTCGGCGAGTAGCGCTTCCATTTCCTGGATTTCGGCCTGCTGGGTCTCCACAATCGTCTCGGCCAGGGCGATCGCTTCAGGGTTCTCGCCGTTGTCGATTTCCTCCTGGGCCATGTCTACTGCTCCGTTGTGGTGTTCGGTCATGGATTCGAGGAACATCCGGGCCGCGTCATCGCCTTCGGCGGATTCGAGGTCGGCCATCTGATCCGCGTCCATCATGCCGTCCATACCACCCATGGATCCCATGTCGTGGCCCTCCATGCCACCTTCAGGCTCAACGGGTTCATCCCACGCTTCCAACCAGCCGGTCATGGTCTCGATCTCCGGCCCCTGCGCATCCTTGATCTGGGTAGCCAGGTCAACGACGTCGGAACTGACATCGTT
The DNA here is from genome assembly GCF_013116715.1 of Arthrobacter sp. 147(2020). Classification (NCBI taxonomy): domain Bacteria; kingdom Bacillati; phylum Actinomycetota; class Actinomycetes; order Micrococcales; family Micrococcaceae; genus Arthrobacter; species Arthrobacter sp. 147(2020). The sequence continues at coordinate 7,487 of NZ_JABFOM010000015.1, read as the reverse complement.
CTTGGTAAGCATCATTTCGCTCATTTCCACCGCCTGCTGGTGGTGGGGAATCATCATCTGGGCGAACATGACATCCGCTTCGTTGTGCTCGGCTGAAACCTCAGTGCCTGGTTCGGTGGAGACTGTCATCTCCTGGGTGGAGGCCGTTGGCTCGGCGCCCGGAGTAGAGGATGTAGTGTCGCTGCCGCACCCGGCAAGGGTGACGATGGCCGCGACGCTTAGTGCTGAAAGGGAAAGGTAACGCTTCATGGTGATCTGATCCTTCAAATTCGTCTGATGAAAGTCTGTAGGGGTACCCGTGATGGGCATGACGAAGGAGCCTTCCCAGTGGGGAGCCATAAGGCTCAGGCGCACCGAGTTGGCGGGGAGCCGGTGTTTTAGGTCCGGCTGATACAGAGTTGGATCAGGGAAGGAACAGGGATCGATAGGGGTCGCAAGCGGATCAGCGGCGGGCCCCGGAGGAGCACTGATCCGGGAACGAGCCGGCCGGAACGTACCAGGAACGCCAGTGCGGCGACGACGATAACGGCCAGAAGGCACATGCCAAGTGCTATACCCTCATCCCCGCAGGACGCTACGCAACCTTGCACCGAGTCGCCGGTGCTTTCTTGAAATTCAACAGGGTAGGAATCACTCGTTTGTACTTGATGCGAACCGCCCATAGACGTTGGGGATCCGATATCCGTTGTCGTCGGGTTCGCTGCGACAGCAGCACCGTGAACGGAGTCGCTCTGTGCAGGTGAACCGTGGGCTGTGGGGCCGTGGCCGCCCATCCATACGTGCATCGCGAGGATCCCGATGATGATGGCCACGAACCCCAGGAAGGTCAGGGCTGTTCGCGACAGATCGAGGATTGCCCGTAGCCTGAATGTGCCCGTCACCGCCGTTACCCTTTCATGTCCGTGATTGTTTCCAGCCTAGTGACGGCCGACTTCTTCCTCCAATGAGGAGGAAGATAGCCGGCCCTCATGTCACACCGCTATGTGGTGGTGAAGCGTTCGGGGCTGAGGTCGATCCTGCGCAGTAGCTGGGCGTTCAGTGCGACCACAATGGTGGAAACGCTCATCAGTACTGCTCCAGCTGCGGGCGAGAGGACGAAACCGGCGAAGGCCAGCACGCCAGCAGCTAATGGTACGGCGATGAGGTTGTATCCCGTTGCCCAGACGAGGTTTTGAATCATTTTTCGGTAACTGGCCCGGGACAGGTCGATCATCGCCAGGACTGATCGTGGGTCGTTGCCGGCCAGCACTACGCCGGCGGATTCCATTGCGACATCGGTCCCGGCACCGATAGCGATGCCAACCTCTGCCCGGGCTAGCGCGGGGGCGTCGTTCACGCCGTCGCCAACCATCGCCACTTTCAGGCCGCGGGACTGCAGCTCAGCAACCTTGGAGTCCTTATCCTGCGGCAACACGTCAGCGAATACTTCGTCGATACCGAGTTCAGCTCCGACCGCGTCCGCTACCTGGCGTGCGTCGCCGGTGATCATCGCGACCTTCACTCCCCTGGCCTGCAGCACTTTCACCGCCGCCAGTGACTCATCCCTCACCCGATCCTCGAGTCGCACTGCACCAATGACAACGCCCTCGCGGACCACATGCAGCACAGAGGCTCCACGACTGACCCATTCCTGGACGGCATCTCTCATATCCGAAGGAGTCTCCAGCTGAAGTTCCTTAAGCATGTTCGGCCCTCCCACAGTGATCTCGGTCCCGTTAACCGTCGCCCGGACACCCCGGCCCGTCATCGACGAGAAGTCGCTGCCGCGATACCCGAACGCCGACGCTTCAGGCATGTCAGCCGCCTTGACGATGGCTCGGGCCACCGGGTGTTCGCTGTCGGATTCGGCCGCTGCGGCCAGAGCCAGCATTTCTGCATCGCTCATTGCTCCAGTGGTGACGGTGGCGGTGACGGCGTGCCGGCCCTCGGTGAGGGTCCCTGTTTTGTCGAACAGGACGACGTCGACGGTGCGCATGCGCTCCAACGCCATCCTGTTCTTGATCAGCACTCCCGCCTTTGCCGCGCGTTCCGTCGAAATGGCGATCACTAGGGGGATGGCCAGCCCGAGGGCGTGCGGGCAGGCGATGACCAGGACCGTGACGGTGCGGATGACCGCGTCATCGGGGCTGCCCAGCAAGATCCACGCGATGAAAGTGAGGATGCCAGCGACCAGAGCGAAATAGAACAACAGCGCCGCCGCCCTGTCCGCGAGGGCCTGCGCTTTCGACGAGGATGCTTGCGCCTCTGCGACCAGGCGCTGAATTCCAGCCAGGGTGGTATCGGCTCCGACTGCGGTCACCTTAACCCGCACCGCGTTGTCAGTTGCTACCGTCCCGGCCACCACGGTCTCACCAACTGTCCGCTGGACAGTGCGGGACTCGCCGGTGATCATCGCCTCATCGAACTCGGCGACACCGTCAACGATCTCCCCATCGGCTGGGACCCGCGCTCCTGAACGGACCAAAACGACGTCGCCGGTGGCCAGCGAACTCACGGGAACTGTTTCGATTCCCGCGTCGGTGACCTTATCCGCTTCATCCGGGAGAAGCGCAGCCAGTGCATCCAAGGCGCCAGCAGCGGATCCGAGGGCACGCATTTCCATCCAGTGCCCCAACAACATGATGACAACCAGCAGAGCCAGTTCCCACCAGAAGTCCAGGTTGAAATCACCAATCCCGAGGGTGGTGACCCAGGACGCTATGAACGCGACGCTGATAGCCATCGCGATCAACAACATCATCCCCGGTTGTCGGGACTTTAGTTCAGTAACCGCACCTTTAAGGAACGGGGCACCACCGTAGAAGAAGATGATGGTGCCCAGGATTGGAGAGATCCACATCGACCCCGGGAAATCCGGTGGCGTGTAGCCGACGATCATGGCGAACATGTGACTGAACAACACCACCGGAACAGCCAGGATCAGACTCAACCAGAACTTGTTCTTGAACATTGCGGTGGAGTGCCCCGCATGCTCACCGTGGGAATGCACCTCGTGGCCCGCGTCCTCGGGATGGGTCTGGTGACCCTGGTCTTCGTGTTGATCAGGATCCAACGCGGAGGTCGGTTCCGTCGTGGGCATGCCCTGGCCGTGCGTATCGGCATTCGTGTGGTGCTGGTGTTTCATGATTTTTCTCCTTCAGTCAAACGGGATCGTGTCCCGGACCTGCGAAAAGATCAGGCGTTAGAAAGCTGGTACCCGGCCTGCTCGACCGCAGAGCGTACTGCTGCTGCGGGAACCGCCTGGTTACTGAGGACGGTGACCGTGGAGGTCCCGCCGTAAACGAGATCAATCTGGACGTCGGTGACGTCATCAATCTCGCCGATAGCAGAGCTAACCCGGGATGCGCACGACCCACAGGTCAAACCAGCGACACCGAAGCTGGCGCTGATGCTGCCAACTGCGGGAACCGATTCGGTTTTGCTGTCCCGAGGGGCGCAGCAAGCACATCCGGAAGATGATGTGTCGGTCAGGGTCAGATCGGAAGAAGTGCCGCACATGAGGATCTCCAAAAATATGAGGAATGGTTATTCGAGAATCAGCAGGTGTAGCCACCCGGTGTCATTCACGTTGGCTACAGCCGCCCTAGGGACCTTCAAGGAGTAAGCGGCCCATGATGGGCTCGGACTTCCTGCTCCGGTTCCCTATAACTTATACCCCCCCGGGGTATCAGTCAAGGCCTATTTCCTTGCCTGGTCTCAAGCTGTTCGCAACCGCAGTGCATTAGTGCGTAAGTGTGAACATGTAGGATGCGTAGAGCTGACTAAGGATTAGGAAGGGTCGTCGATGCTTGAAGTACTTCGAGTTACCGCTTATCGGAAGCTGTTTACAGCGCAGGTTGTTGCTCTACTGGGAACCGGCCTTCTGACGGTGGCGTTGGGCCTGCTGTCCTTTGATCTGGCCGGCGGGCAGGCCGGCGCCGTTCTAGGAACGGCCCTGACGATCAAGATGCTCGCGTACGTGTTCGTCGCCCCGGTAATGGCTGCTTTAGTCGAGCGATTGCCGCGCAAAGCCGTATTAGTCGGTGCGGACCTGATCCGCGCGGGCATTGCTCTGAGCCTTCCCTTCATTGATCAAATCTGGCAGATCTACGTACTGGTGTTCGTCCTGCAGTCAGCATCGGCGACCTTCACCCCCGCCTTTCAAGCCCTCATCCCGGTTGTCCTACCAAAGGAGAAGGACTACACCCGGGCACTATCGCTGTCCCGTCTGGCCTACGACCTGGAATCGCTGCTGAGCCCAGTGATCGCTGCGGCGTTGCTGACGTTCATGTCCTATCACGACCTCTTCATCGGCACGATGGCAGGGTTTCTGCTCTCTGCCCTCATGGTCATCACCACCCGCCTGCCGCAAATACCGGACGTTGAACGGTCAGGTTCACTACTGCACCGGACCACCCTCGGAACACGGATTTTCCTTCGCGAGCCCTCCCTCCGCGGTTTGATGGCCCTGAACCTGGTCGTCGCCTGCGCAACAGCACTGGTCCTGGTTAACACCGTGATCTTTGCCCTGGATGTGTTCGAAGGATCAAATACGGATCTGGCACTCGCCTTGGCTTGCTACGGTGCAGGGTCCATGGTCGTCGCTCTCGCCGCGCCAAGGGTGCTGGACCGGGTCTCGGATCAGTCTCTGATGATCCTCGGCGGAATCATCCTGCCTTTGGGGATCATCGCAGCAGCCGTGATTGCCTGGACCGGACAATCCTGGCCATTGCTCCTAATCGTGTGGGTGATCTTGGGTGCAGGAACATCAATGATCAACACCCCCTCGGCCCGGCTTCTGCGCCGAACGGCCACCGACAGCACCCGCTCCCACCTGTTCACCGCGCAGTTCTCCCTGTCCCATGCCTGCTTCATCCTCACCTACCCGATCGCCGGCTGGGTCGGCGCCGCCGCGGGGCAGACCGCAGCCGCGGTAGTCCTCGCTGTGCTCGCTACACTGGGCACACTGGCTGCCTGGCGTTTATGGCCCCGCGGCCAGGAAACAACCCACGAAGAAGTCCCGTCAACGCAAAAGGCTCGCTGAAGTGAAAGATCCCCAGATCCACCCGAAACCGAGCCTGCATCACCCCTGCCCTCCTGATACCGAGCGGCTGGAAACAGGAGCCGCAACGTTTCGGATGCTTGCCGACCCCACCCGACTTCACATCCTCTGGATCCTCACCCTCGGGCCAACGGACGTCACATCCTTAGTGGACCAAACAGGCGCAGCCCGAACCTCGGTCAGCCAGCATCTAGCGAAGCTACGGTTCTCCGGCCTCGTCAACACCCGTAGAGAGAGCCGGAATATCGTCTACAGCATCACGGACGGCCACCTGGCACGACTCGTCCTGGAAGGCCTCAACCACGCCGACCACCGCGTCACCGGAGAACCAGCGCACGAATAGACTTCCGACGTTGCGCATCCTGAAACCGGAGACCTCGCAGAAGGGTTTTCCGCAGCAAACACCAGTTTTCTGGTCACCCAGGGACAGTGGTTGTTGGAGCGCGAACGGGGCGATCTCGCTCGGGCAGGAAAAGCCCCTCCCATCAACAGAAAGCCGAACTTGTCACGTCCATCCCAGGCCGCAGTTCAGGGGGTTCTCCCGCAGGGCCACACGTTCTCCATCACGCAGGACGCGCTCGACATGATCAACGTCTTTGGCGGCGTCCTGCACTGTTTCCAAGGACCGGGAGGCTGCCGCTCACAGGGCTTGTATTTCTCCCTCACGCTTCCGCGCGGAAACCGGTTTTCAGCACCCTTTCCCCGTCTCCGCTATAGAAGCAGATCGGGAGGTGTACGCCGCCGATCCGACTGTCGAAGGATGCAGCCTTACTGCGATTCAGCTCAGTATCAGCCATGACCTCGAACCGAAATTGACGGGGCCCTGCTGGACTTTGGTGAGTACAACAACCTGGAGCGGTTTATCTGGCTGGCCTTGCCCGCGGTGAAGGGCCCGCGGCGTACATGCCGCCGATCCTTTGGGCCGCCTGCGGGAAAGCGTTTACCTTGCCTCGATGATCAACGGCTTGGCCTTAGCGGCCCATAAGCGAAAGTGACGCGGCGCCGTTCGTATGGTGGCAGAACGTTCCGGCAAATAGCCTCAGGTGAGCGCATATAAACGTGTCGCGTAAGCCGGTGGTGAGTTCAATCGGTCGTTGCAACACCCCCTATTGATGCGAGGTGTTGTGTATGTCATCGAAAAAGGAACAGATTGTTCAGGAGGCACGGTTCTGGGTATTGATGGCCCAGGGGTCTACGCTGACCGCGGCGTGTGATGCTGTAGGCGTGAATCGACGAACTGGACAACGTTGGCGCCGGGCAACCGGCGGTCGTATCCCGCGCGCTAAGCCTGAGCCTTCGGGGCGGTACCTCTGTTTGGAGGAACGATTACGGATAGCGGACTTGCACCTGGTCGGGCACGGAGTGAGGGCAATTGCCCGAGAGATAGGCCGGTGTCCTTCGACGGTCAGCCGCGAACTACACCGGGGCGAACCACCCGCAGCCGTCCGTAGACGAGCGTCGAGCCAGGCGAAGTACGCCCCGTACGCTGCCCAGAGACGAGCAGAGCTATCGGGCCGGCGGCCAAAAGCCAGTAAGTTCGATGACCCGGAACTGGCTGATCTGGTGCAGTCTAAGTTGTGTGTGAAGTGGAGCCCTGAACAGATCAGTGACCACCTTGCCATGGCTTTTAGTGAACGGCAGGAGTTACAGGTGAGTCCCGAAACGATCTACCAAGCCCTCTACGTCCAAGGACGCGGGCATTTACGCGCTGACCTGCACCAACATCTGCGTACCGGTCGTGCAGTGAGGCGTCCCAGACGCTCCACCGCTACGAAGAGTTCGGGGAAGATTCCGGACATGATCCTCATCAGTGATCGCCCCGCAGAGGTCGCTGACCGTGCCGTACCCGGTCATTGGGAGGGCGATTTAGTGCTGGGTTCGAACTGCCGGTCAGCTATCGCCACCCTCGTGGAGCGACAGACACGGTTCGCGATGCTCATCCATTTGCCGGGTGATCACAGCGCGATCACCGTCAGGGATGGTTTGCTGGCCGCCATCAAGACCCTGCCGGCGCACTTGGCCAGATCGCTGACATGGGACCAAGGCACTGAGCTGGCTCAGCATCGCCAGATCACCATGGCCACGAAGATGGCGATTTACTTTTGCGACCCTCACTCGCCGTGGCAGCGTGGGTCCAACGAGAATCTTAATGGTTTGCTGCGCCAGTATTTCCCGAAGGGCACAGACCTTTCCGTCCACTCACCCCAGCGGTTGCTCGAGGTCGCGACCGAACTCAATGACCGGCCGCGTAAAACCCTCGGCGGAATCACCCCCGCATACGCCATGCAACAACTACTATTCGAACCAGAAACCCCTACCGTTGCGACGACCGCTTGAATACACCGGTCCTTCACCGCGACACTTTTTTACCGTTCCCCCGCCAACGAAAATTGTCGTTTTCAGTAGCTGTCTGCACGGGCGCCCGCGGAATTCCGGGGTAGTGCAG
>NZ_JABFOM010000014.1:0-76369 GCF_013116715.1 Arthrobacter sp. 147(2020) | reverse complement strand
GCGCCTGGCACGATTGGGGACGCCACAACGACGGCGGTGTTCTCGCCTCCGAACCCGCCCCTGGGTCCATGGGAGATAACCACGAACACGTCTTCGTGCGCGGCACCGACGGCAACGTCTGGTCCAAAGCCTGGACCGGAAGCGGTGGCTGGTCCGGCTGGTTCAACCACGGAGCCCCCGCCGGCGGGTTCACCGGCGGACCGTCGATCGTCTCCCGCAACAACACCGTCTGCAATATCTACGTCCGCGGCGCGGACAACGCCCTCTGGCAGAAAGCCTTCTGGAACGGCGCTTGGCACGATTGGGGACGCCACAACGACGGCGGTGTTCTCGCCTCCGAACCGGTCTCCGACACCATGGGTCAGGAACACGAGCATGTCTTCGTCAGGGGCACTGACAACAACGTCTGGTCGAAGGCGTGGAGCCTGGTCCCGACAGTTATCCTCCACCTGAAGATCCTGACCGCCCCCACGAGCTTCACCGTCGACCAAATGGTCCAGGCCATGCGGACGGTCTACGCCAGCCGGGGTATCAATGTTGCAGTGGGTTCCACCGAGAACCTGAACCTCCCGTTGCTCACGGACCTGGATGTGGGCGGGTGCACCATGGGTTCGACTACCGCCGAGCAGAACCAGCTTTATGGAAACCGGGCCAATGTCGGCACCAACCACGTCGCCGTCTATTTCGTCAGAAGCACCAATCCGCCCCTGAACGGGTGCGCGGCCTTCCCCGCTGGCCGGCCAAGCTGCGCCGTGTCCTCCACAGCCAGCAGCTGGACTCTTGGCCACGAGGTGGGGCACGTGCTGGGACTGCCCCACGTCACGCCGACCGACCGGTTGATGATGGGTGGCGGCACCTGGAACATCACCAATCCACCGCCTGACCTCAACGGGGCGGAAACCACTACGCTGGTCAACAGCGCACTAACAGTGAACGTTTAGGAGAGCGCCATGTCAGTGACCATGGAGGATGTCCGTTCAGCCCTCGATCCGGATGAGGTGGACTATCCCGAAGCGTCGAGGCTTGGCCCAGATGCACTTCCGCATCTGCTGACCCTGGTCCGCGAGGCTGAACCCGGACTTGCTGCCAAGGCCGCCTACCTTGCCGGAGCGATAGAAAGCGATCAATCCGAGGAGGTCGTTGCTGCCGCGGCGGTGAACGACGACGCCCGGGTGCGGGTGGCAGCTGCGCAGGCAGCAGCGATGCTACCGGCAGAGTCGGCCAGCAGGGTGTTGGGCTCTCTCATGCTCGATGACGATCAGGGGGTGCAGAAGCTCGCTCTTCGGTCCGTGTCTGCCGGACTCTCCCCCGAGGTGCGCGACAAGGTGGCCGAGGTGTCCGAAAGTGCGCAGGATCCCGCGCTCCGGGAGATTGCCACTGAAGCACTCGGCCGCATGTAGCAGACCTGTTGGCGACTACCCGTCAAACGGGGGCTGTGGGAGTATCGGCAGATGGAGCAGTACCTGTGGGTTTTGACGAAGAAGCAGCTTGATCTCATCCGGGAGCTGGAGCCCGAACGGCTGGCAGCTCTTGACGAGGACGGACTCCTGGCGCTTCACAAGCGGATCCGGCGTGCACGCAATAAGTACACCACTAACTACCGCCGGAAAGCGGCAGGGAAAGTTGTCGAATCCGGTGGCCGGGGGAAAGCCTCCAAACGGTCCGACAAGGCACGCGCGCGAGCTTACGTGTTCGAGGAGGCGTTGTCGTTGGTCAGCGCCGAGCTCACCACTGTTGCGCATGTTGCCGCCGAGGAGCTCAAGCTCGAACGCCTGGAGCGGGCACGGAAGGGTAAGTCGGCGGGGCCGCAGTCGGCGCCTGATAGTGCTCCGGCTGTCGACGGCCCGGGGCGCGCCCGCTCCCATCAAAGAACCACTGGCGGGGTCAAGCGTGACGCCTCAAGCCGCTCCCTGGGGGGCCCGACGCCAGGCGAAACGCGATAGCCGCTAGCTACCAACCAGGACGGCTCGCAACGGCGGAAGCGCCTCGAACGCTGGCTTCGCGAACCAGTAGCCCTGGAACAGACCAATTCCGGCAGCCTTCAGTGCGAGGTATTCCGCTTCGGTTTCAATACCCTCGGCGAGGACAGTGATGCCGAGCTTGGCTGCCATATCGACGATTCCGGCGACGACGGTCTGGCGCGCCGGGCTCGTGTAGATTCCGCGGATCAGCAGCATGTCGATCTTGATCAGGTCGGGCTGAAAATCGACCAGCAATCCCAGCCCCGCGTGACCGGCACCAAAGTCGTCGATGGCGGTGGTGAAGCCGTGCTTGCGGTATTCGGTGATGATGTTCGTGAGGTGGCCGGTGTCGGACACCTCCTCGTTCTCGGTGAACTCGAACATGATTGCCGACGTCGGGAACCTGAAGCGGGCGGCGGCCTGCAGCGTCGCCCGAAGGCAGGCGGCAGGCTCGTAGACGGCGTTGGGCATAAAGTTGATGGAGAGCTTCAGCTCCTCATCCGCGGGGAACAGTCGTGAGGCCAGTTCGATGGCTTTAACCCGGCAGTCCTGGTCGAAGCGGTACTTCTGTTCCGGGGACACCCTGGACAGGACGTCGTAGGCACCTTCGCCAGCGAAGCCCCTGACCAGCGCCTCGTAGCCCCACACGCGTCCGGCGACGGCGTCGTAGATCGGCTGGAAGGCCATGCTGAAGTCGAAATCCAATTTTGACGAAGTTCTGCAGCCGTCACATGCCATGGGGATCCTCTCGGGTGTTAGGTCTACGGTATGTCACGGGGAGAGGATTTGGGTCGATTCCGGTGTGTCGGAGCGGGCGCAGGTCTTCACTTGCCTGGCGATGCTGCCGGCCATAGGTGATGGAAGTGGTTGATCGGCCCGCTACCTTCACCGACCTGTAAGTCGTCGGCGTAGGTCAAAGCCCCCTGCAGCCACTCCTTCACCTCACTGATGGCGGTACCCCAGTCCCCCGTGCGCGCCATGACTGTCGCAACGGCAGCGGACAGCGAACACCCTGTTCCATGGGTGTTGCTCGTGGAGACTCGGGGCGCGTGGAACTCCTGAAAGGTTTCCTCCGCCGATCCCGTCATATCCACCAGGGCATCCGGGCTCGAATCCGTGAGTAGGTGCCCGCCCTTGACGAGGACAGCCGTTGCTGCGCCGGCAGAGAGCCTCCGCGCCTGGTCCAGTGCTTCCGGCCAGCGCGTGGCAGTTGGCGCGCCCACCAGCACCGCCAGCTCGGGCAGGTTCGGTGTCACCAGGCTCACCGTCTCCACCAGGTCCCGCATGGATGCTTCAGCCGAGCCAGCCAATAGTCTGTCGCCGCTGGTGGCGATCATGACGGGATCAAGCACCACCAGCTGTGGGTGAACCCGCAGAAGCCACTCATGGACAACTTCGATGGTGGCCGCGTCGCCGAGCATCCCGATCTTCACGGCGTCGATGGTCACGTCGTCACTCACTGCATCCAGCTGATCACGCAGAAACCCGGCCGGTGGGGTGTGCACCGAGCGGACGCCCCTCGTGTTCTGCGCGACAAGCGCTGTGACGACAGCCATCCCGTAACCGCCCATCGCGGCAATACTCTTCAGATCGGCATGAATGCCCGCCCCGCCCGTGGGATCCGTTCCGGCGATGCTGAGAATGCGGGGGATCCGGCGGAGGGCCAGCGGTTCTAGGAGCGCCATTGGCCAGCCAATTCCCTTGCCGCTGCCTCCGGATCGGCCGACGCGCAGACGGCTGAGACGACGGCGACCCCTGAAGCCCGGGCGTCGCGGAGCGGCCGCACATCTGATACCCCAATCCCGCCTATTGCCACACACGGCAAAGAGCTTCCGGACGCCAGAGCCCCGAATCCTTCGATTCCCAAAGGCTCTGGATGATCGGCTTTGGTGGCCGTCGCATGGATGGCACCGACCCCCAGATAGTCCACTGTCCCAGCTGGCAGATTGTGGGCGGTCCCTATTTCGCTGGCAGTAGCAGCGCTGAGGCCCACGATCGCACCCGGTCCGACGATTGACCGCACCAACTGGACGGGCAGGTCGGATTGACCAACGTGCACCCCGGCCACCTGCGCCCCGCGGACACGAGCAGCCAGAAAGACATCAACACGGTCATCGACCAGCACAGGGACAGTCGATCCGACCGCTTCGGCAACTGCGAGAAGTAACTGGAGCAGTGTCTTGGTCGACGCGTTCTTGTCGCGCACCTGAACCATTGTCGCGCCGCCGGCCACCCCCGCTGCAACAACCTCAGCTACCGGCGTCGGTTGGCACAAGCCAGTGTCAGTCACCAGGTAGAGGGATAGATGCTCCCGAAGAGTCACGGAGTCGTTCCATCGACTCATCGCGCGCTGTCCGATACGCTCACCGCGCGGAGATTCAAACCCCTTGCGACGTCCTCGGGGGTGACGGCCGCCAGCCGGTCGAGGAATTCGATGGCGAAGCTTCCTGGCCCGTGCGCCCGCGCAGCCGCTTGCTCCGCAGCAACTGTGTACACGCCGGTGGCCGCAGTGGCCGCGAGGACAGCGTCGTCGGTCAGGGAGGCGAAGGCAGCCATGACGGCCCCCAGCGCGCAGCCGCCGCCCGTCACCTTCGTCAGCAGGGCATTCCCGTTCGCTACGACGACGGCATCCCCCTCCGGGCCAACCACGAAATCGTGGGCGCCTGAAATGGCCACCGCCGACGACGTCGACTGCGCGAGTGCCCGGGCCGCGTCCCGGGCATCCAGCGGATCGTCGGTGGAATCGACTCCGCGGCCGCCGGAGCCAGCACCCGCCAGCGCGAGGATCTCGGAGGCATTCCCCCGGATAATCCGCGGGTTTCGTGCGGTCAGCGCGTCGGCAAGCTCAGTTCGGACAGAGAGGAATCCGACGGCCACGGGGTCCAGCACCCACGGCGTTCCGGCGGCATTCGCGGCAACCACGGCTTCGGTCATCGCCGTCTGCTGGTCCCTGTGGGGGGTCCCCAGATTGATAAGGATCCCCGACGCGACGGAGGCGAACTGGCTGGCTTCCGCAGGAACATCCACCATGGCGGGCGCAGCACCCACGGCGAGAAGAACGTTGGCAGTGAAGTTGGTCACCACGGCGTTGGTCAGACACTGGACCAACGGAGATTCTTTCCTCAGCTCGGCGAGGAGTTGGGCACAATCAGATGATGCATGACGAACAGTCATCCACGACATCCCTTCGCTAGTTCGAACTAGATCAGGTTCAACGGGTGTAGATTCTCAGCTGCTCCTGATGAGCAGCACCCCGTGCCATGGTCACCACCCTAACCGCTCCGCCCCGAACCTCCACAAATTCCCCTCCTGGCCTATCAGGTAGCGGTGCGGCCTGCTCCGTGGTTACTGTATGGGGAGCGACACGGGGTGCCGGTTTGATGCTGGCTGAGATGACACCCGTTGAACCTGATCCAGTTCGAACTGGCGAAGGGATGTCCATCAGGCCTTTTGGTCGGTTCATGCGTCTTTTCGCCCCAATTTCACACAATGTCAGATGGGGTAATCCATGCAACTCACCGAACAAATTGTCCTGGTTACCGGTGGCGGTCGGGGCCTGGGCCGCAGCATCGTCGAGGCATTCTCGGCTGAAGGCTCCCGCGTAGTCATCAACTACCGGACCAGCGCAGACCGGGCCCACGAGCTCGCCGCCCAGATCGGTCCGGCACGGGCGTGGGCTGGAGCCGCGGATGTGACTGACCCTTTGCAGGTCGGCGACCTGCTCGAACGGGCGCGCGAGCACTTCGGAGCCCCAGTCACCACTGTGGTGAACAACGCGCTGGCATCATTCACTTTCAATGGCGACGCGCGCTCCACCGCAGCGGAGATCAGTTGGGATGAGTTCAGCTCCCAGTTCGCTGGCAGCGTCAGGGCCGGGATCAACACCACACAGGCAGCACTTCCGGGAATGCGCCAGCATCAATTCGGGCGCATCATCAACATCGGCACTAACCTGTTCCAGAACCCTGTGGTGCCGTATCACGACTACACCGCGGCGAAGGCGGCCCTGCTATCGCTGACCCGAACCTTGGCGAAAGACCTCGGGCCCCAGAACATCACAGTCAATATGGTCTCCGGGGGCCTGCTGCGCACCACTGACGCCAGCGCCGCGACCCCTGAGGAGGTCTTCGATTTCATCGCAGCATCAACACCGCTGGGGCGGGTGACCACGCCGCAGGAGTTCGCCGCCGCTGTTCTCTTCTTCGCCTCGCCCTGGGCCCGATCCGTGACCGGACAGAATCTGGTGGTTGATGGCGGGCTGGTCATGGATTGACCACTGCCCTGCTCAGTCCTGGTTCCTCGGTGCCCGGTCAGGCGTCAGTCGGCCGGCCTAGGCGGCGCGGGGGAAGATGCGGTCGAGTTCCTGCAGCTCCGTTTCTGACGGCACCCAGCACACGGCTTGGGCATTCTGCTCGATCTGTTCCGGTTTGGTGGCGCCGGCGATGACCGAGGCGACTGACGGCTGGGCGGCCAGCCAGGAGAAAGCCACCTGCAGCTCGGTCAGGTCCCGGGCCCTCGCGAAAGCTCCGAAGTCGGCGAGCTGGTCCCAGTCGGCGCCGTCCAGCAGGTTGGTGCGGGAGTGGGTGAGTCTGCTGCCCGCGGGAACCTTTGAGGCACTGTACTTGCCGGTCAGCAGGCCGTTGGCGAGGGGGAAGAAGGGGAGCATGCCGATCCCGTAGGCCTCGGCTGCGGGGACCACCTCGGCTTCGATCTTGCGCTCGAGGAGGTTCCAGTGGTTCTGGGCGGAAATGAAGGGGGTGTATCCGCCGAGCTGGGCCACGAACTCGGCCTCGGCAATCTGCCAGCCAGCCCGGTTGGAGTGGCCGATGTACCTGACCTTGCCACTGGTGACGAGGGCGTCCAGCGCCGAAAGGGTCTCGTCGATGGGCGTCAGCGGGTCCGGGGCGTGGAACTGGTACAGGTCGATCCAGTCGGTGCCCAGGCGCCGCAGTGACGCGTCGACGGCCTTCATGATGTAGCGGCGCGATCCGCGCGCACCCCAATCCGGACCGTTGGCGCCCTTGAGGTCCAGCCCGAACTTGGTGGCGATGAGCACGTCGTCGCGGTTCTTGACGAGGGCCTTGCCCAGCATCTCCTCGCTCAGACCGGGAGTTTTCCCGTAGGAATCGGCCACGTCGAAGAAGTTGATTCCCGCATCGATGGCCGCTCCGATGACGGCGTTGGTACCACGCTGCGTCTCGGTGGGCGTTCCGGCGCGGCCCAGGTTGTTGCACCCGAGCCCTACCACTGAAACGTTCAGTCCGGAGTTGCCAAGTCTGCGATATTCAGTCATGGGACTACGCTACAACATCGGTTACCCGAGGCACCTTCCGGCGCCCCGGGTAGAATCCGGTGAGTTGGTGCTCAGGCGAACCAGATACCCATTTCGCGCTCGGCCGATTCAGCCGAGTCCGAACCATGGACCAGGTTCTGCTGCACCTTCAGGCCCCAGTCCCGGCCCAGATCGCCACGGATGGTACCGGGAGCGGCGGCCGTAGGCTCGGTGGCGCCGGCGAGAGACCGGAACCCCTCGATGACCCGCTCGCCCTCGAAGATGGCAGCGACGATGGGGCCGCTGAGCATGAACTCAACGAGTGGTTCGAAGAAGGGCTTGCCGACGTGCTCCTCGTAGTGCTCTTCGAGCATCGCGCGGGTGGCCGAAACCATCTTCAGATCAACCAGGGTGTAGCCCTTGGCTTCAACCCGGGACAGGATGGTCCCGGACAAAGCGCGGGACACGCCGTCGGGCTTGATCAGTACAAGAGTGCGTTCAGCGCTCACAGAAGTCCTCCAAAGTGTTGGGTATGGCCAGTGGAACTCTACTAAACATTAGGGCCGGACTCTGACCCGCCCTCGGGGTTCGCCCGTTCCCATTCGGCTTGCTGGCGGTCACGTTCGACGTTTTCCGCGTCCAGCCGGATCCCGGTACGGATTCCGTACAGCCAGGTCAGGGCGAACAACACACCGATCAGGAACATGGTGGGTTCGATGAACCCGGTGGCAATGATGACCAGCTGCAGCACCCAGCCGATGGCGATGCCGTACGGCTTGGTCAGGAACGCACACGCCCCCACCAGCGCCAACGCCAGCACCAGGCCGACCGAAAGAATCAGGGCGGGTGGAATGGTATCGCGCAGCAGTCCGAAGGCGGCGAGGGTGGCAAACAGCACCACCAGTGCTTCGAGGGTGAGGACCACCGAGGCGAACGTGACCTTGATGGACCGCCGCTTCTTCGGCATGCCCGGTCGCCATTCCCGCTGCGCCTTGGTCATACGGCGCTTCCGGTTTTGCTCCATGTGCACTCCCCTACTTGCCCAGCAGGGTGCGGGCCTCCCCCACCACCGTGATGGAACCGGTGATGAGGATGCCCCCTGCGAGGTCGTTGTTTTCCTCGGCCTTCATGACCGCCCACTCAAGGGCGTCGTCGAGCCGTTCGGCGATGTGGATGTTCTCCTCGGCGAACCCGGCCGCGAGTGCATCCTGGAGCAGGTCGGCAGCGGGGATGGCCCGCGGTGAATTCGACTGGGTCAGGCAGACGTCCTCAAGGATGCCGCCCAGTTCCTCATGCAGTTCGGCGAGGATGGCGGCGGCGTCCTTGTCCTGCAGCACACCGATCACGAGGATCAACCGACTGAAGTCGAAGGCTTCCTTGACTGCGGCCGCGGTGGCTTTGGCGCCAGCGGCGTTGTGCGCCGCGTCCACGATGATGCTCGGTGCAGTGCGCACCACCTCGATCCGTCCCGGCGACGTGACCGTCCTCAGTCCTTCGCGCACGACGGCGGCATCGAGTTCACGGGTCCCGCCGCCAATGAATGCCTCGACGGCGGCGACGGCGACTGCTGCGTTCTGCGCCTGGTGCGCCCCGTGCAGGGGTAGCAGCAGTTCCTCGTATCTGCCGGCAATCCCGTTGATGGAGAGCACCTGGCCGCCGACGCCAATGGTCCGGGTTTCGACGCCAAATTCGACGCCCTCGAACCGGAACTCGACCCCTACTTCCCGCGCCCGCTCCAGCAGCACCTGGGCTGCCTCGTGGGGCTGGGCCGCGCTGATCAGGAAGCCGCCCGGTTTGATGATTCCGGATTTTTCCAGGGCAATGTCGTATTCGGTGTCGCCGAGCAGCTCGGTGTGATCCAGGGAGATCGGCGTGACGACGGCTACCTGGCCGTCGCCCACGTTCGTCGCGTCGGTTATGCCGCCAAGCCCCACCTCGATGATGGCGACGTCGACCGGCTCGTCGGCGAAGACCGCGAACGCCAGAACGGTGATGCTCTCGAAGTAGGTCAGCCGGGGGTCCCCCGCCGCCTCCAGTTCACCGTCGATGATTTCCAGGAACGGGCGGATCTCATCCCAGATCCGCACAAAGGTCTCATCGGAGACCGGTTCACCGTCGATGCTGATGCGTTCGGTGACGCTGCTCAGGTGTGGGCTGGTGTACCGGCCGGTGCGCAGCTCATGCGCACGCAGGATGCCCTCGACCATGCGTGCGGTCGAGGTCTTCCCGTTGGTTCCGGTCAGGTGGATGATCGGGTACGCCTTGTTGGGTTCGCCGAGGATCTCCATTGCCCTGAGCATCGGTGCCATCCGGGGTTCCATCTTGTTCTCGGGCGCCCGGCTGAGCAATTCAGCGTAGACGCTCTCGACCGAGAACCTGTCGAACTGGCTCCCTACCGGCGTTGAATCCTCGGCGTCCATCGGTTCCGGGTTCTGCTGGCTCATGAGTGCCTCTCTACTGTGACTGTGAACTCGCCAGCAGCCGGCGGTGCCGCCACGACGTGGAGTTCATTGGTCAGCGTTTCCGCCTTGATGAGTGCTGCGTTGGATGTCAGTGCGTCCACCAGTTCCGGTGCCGCACCCAGGGTGGTGACGATGCGGTCGCTGATGTGCAGGTCGGCGTCGCGGCGGGCCTGCTGGATGGCTCGGATGGCGTCCCGTGCAGCACCCTCGGCGGCGAGCTCAGGGGTGACCACGGTGTCGAGCACCAGGAAACCGCCACCGGGCAGGACCGTGACAGCCTTGCCCGCGTTGTCGCCGTCGTCTGACACCACCGTTTCGAGCGTGTATTCGTGAGGTTCGAGGGCCAGGTCTCCGGCGGTTACAGCGCCATCGGCGCCAACCGACCAGTCGCCGGACTTCGCTGCCTTGATGGCAGCCTGGACGTTCTTGCCCAGCCGCGGGCCGGCGGCCCTGGCGTTCACCACAAGCTTCTGCACAATCCCGAATTCTTCAGGCGAGGCGTCGGCGGCGTCGATCAGCCGGACCTTCTTGATGTTCAGCTCATCGGCGATGATCCCCTGGTACTGGCCGTCCAGGTTCCCGGCTGACGGAGCCACCACGGTGAGGTTGGCGAGCGGCAAGCGGACCCGCAGGTTCGCTGCCTTCCGCAGGCTGGATCCGGTGGAGCAGATCTGGCGGGTGCGTTCCATCCGTTCGACCAGATCAGGTGCCTCGGGGAAGGCCGATGCCTCGGGCCAGTCGGTGAGGTGCACCGAGCGTCCGCCGGTCAGTCCGCGCCAGATTTCCTCGGTGACGAGGGGCAGCAGCGGCGCTGCCGCCCGGCAGACCGCCTCAAGGCAGGTGTAGAGCACGTCGAAGGCGTCGGTGTCCTCGTCGAAGAACCGCTGCCGGCTCCGGCGGACATACCAGTTGGTCAGGGTGTCCAGGTAGCGGCGCAGGGTCTCGCAGGCGTCGCTGATGTTGAAGGCATCGAGGGACGCCGTCATGTCCCGCACCAGGTTTCCGGTGTAGGCGAGGATGTAGCGGTCAACCGGCTCGGCGAGGCGTTCCGCCTGCTCTGGGCCGACCGTCTTCGCTTCGTATCCGGTGCCGCCAGCGGCGGCGTTCGTGTAGAGGCTAAAGAAGTGCCAGACGTTCCAGAGCGGTAGGATGACCTGCCGGACGCCGTCGCGGATGCCCTGCTCGGTGACGATCAGGTTGCCGCCGCGCAGCACCGGGGAGGACATGAGGAACCAACGCATCGCATCGGCGCCGTCACGGTCCAGGACCTCGGTGACGTCCGGGTAGTTGCCCAGGCTCTTCGATGCCTTCTGCCCGTCGTCGCCCAGGACGATGCCGTGGCTGATGACGTTCCGGAAGGCCGGCCGGTCAAAAAGGGCCGTGGAGAGGACGTGCAGCATGTAGAACCAGCCGCGGGTCTGCCCGATGTACTCGACGATGAAGTCAGCCGGGTTGTGCGACTCGAACCAGTCCTGGTTCTCCATCGGGTAGTGCACCTGGGCGAACGGCATGGAGCCGGAGTCGAACCAGACGTCCAGGACGTCCTCGACCCGGCGCATGGTGGACTGACCCTCCGCCGGGGTGCGGGGGTCGTCGGGGTTGGGCCGGGTCAGCTCGTCGATGAACGGGCGGTGCAGGTCCGGCTCCCCGGCCTTGTTCAGGGGCAGCCGACCGAAGTCGGCCTGGATCTCGGCGAGTGAGCCGTACACGTCGGTGCGCGGGTACGCGGGGTCGTCGGACTGCCAGACCGGGATGGGGCTCCCCCAGTACCGGTTCCGGCTGATCGACCAGTCCCGGGCATTGGCGAGCCACTTGCCGAACTGTCCGTCCTTCACGTTCTCGGGGATCCAGTTGATGCCCTGGTTCAGGTCCACCATCCGGTCCTTGATCTTGGTGACCTCAACAAACCAGGACGACACGGCGCGGTAGATCAGCGGGTTGCGGCACCGCCAGCAGTGCGGGTAGCTGTGCACGTAACTGGCCTGGCGGACCAGTCGACCGCTGTCTTTCAGCACCCGGGTGATGGGCTTGTTGGCGTCGAAGACCTGCAGGCCTACGATGTCGGCGAGGGGCCCGTGCCCGTACATCGGCAGGAAGCGCGCACCTTCATCGACGGAGAGGATGACCTGGATCCCGGCCTCCTCGCAGATCTTCTGGTCCTCCTCGCCGTAGGCGGGCGACTGGTGCACGATGCCGGTGCCGTCGGTGGTGGTGACGTAGTCGGCGACGAGGAAGCGGAAGGCGTTGCGGTAGCCGCCCTGCTCAGGGTCGGCGAGGTAATCCCACAGCGGTTCGTAAGACAGATCGGCAAGCTCGGCGCCCTGCAGGGAACGCTCGACGGCGGCGGTCGCCTCCTTCGCTGAGGTGTAGCCGAGGTCCTTGGCGTAGTTGCCCAGCAGGTCGGCAGCGATGAGGAACCGGCGGTCGTCGTCGGCGAGCGACTCCCCGGCGGGCACCACAGAGTAGGTGATATCAGGCCCGACGGCGAGGGCCGCGTTG
Source organism: Arthrobacter sp. 147(2020) (assembly GCF_013116715.1). NCBI lineage: Bacteria > Bacillati > Actinomycetota > Actinomycetes > Micrococcales > Micrococcaceae > Arthrobacter > Arthrobacter sp. 147(2020). Next base: position 64,175 of record NZ_JABFOM010000014.1, on the reverse strand, counting down.
GTGGGCAGGGTCCAGGGCGTGGTGGTCCAGGCGAGGGCCTGCACGCCGGCGAGCTCCTGGGACAGCGCTGTGGAACCGGCGAGGATGGGGAACGTCACCGTGACGGTCTGGTCCTGGCGGTCCTGATAGACGTCGTCGTCCATCCGCAGCTCGTGGTTCGACAGCGGCGTTTCGTCGTTCCAGCAGTAGGGCAGGACCCGGTAGCCGTTGTAGGTGAGCCCTTTGTCGTACAGGTTTTTGAATGCCCAGATGACCGATTCCATATAGTCGACGTTGAGCGTCTTGTAGTCGTTGTCGAAGTCCACCCAGCGGGCCTGGCGGGTGACGTAGTCCTGCCACTCCCGCGCGTACTTCATCACCGAGGACCGGCAGGCGTCGTTGAACTTGTCGATGCCCATGGCTTCGATCTGCGTCTTGTCGCTCATGCCGAGCTGCTTCATGGCCTCAAGCTCGGCGGGCAGCCCGTGGGTGTCCCACCCGAACCGGCGCTCGACCCGGTGGCCGCGCTGCGTCTGGTAGCGGCCCACCAGGTCCTTGGCGTAGCCAGTCAACAGGTGCCCGTAGTGGGGCAGCCCGTTGGCGAAGGGAGGTCCATCGTAGAAGACGAACTCGTTGGAGCCGTTCTCGCCATCGGGGAGGTCCGCGCTGCGAGCGTCGATTGATGCCTGGAAGGTGCCATCGGCGTCCCAATACTTGAGGATGCGCTCCTCGATCTCCGGGAAGCGGGGGGACGCGGAAGAGGAAACTGAAGCGTCAGCGGCACTGTCAAGGCTGGTGGCCTTGGGGTAGATCTGTGGCATGTTGTTCATCCTGTAGGCAAGGTGTGGTTCAGTTACCTGCGAGGACGTGTTCAACGGCTAGCCCATCCTGCAACCAGCACGCCCAACCCGCGGTACCACCTCACTTGCCGCCAGCGAGAAGTATCCTCGCGGCTGCCACTTCGTGACCGCTGTGACGGGCTTACCCGTCCGGTTCTACTGACCCGCCGTGCATCTGACCTGGTTAGCTGCCAGGTGCGCGGAGGGTGTTCTTCCGGAAGCTCACCGGTGATGGCCGGGTCAAAGCTGCTGTCAGTAGTCTAACCGATTTGTCCTACTGTTTCCGGATCACCTTGTGGGCTGCGGCCTGCGCCAGCGGCCGGACCACAATCTCGTCGAGGTTCACATGGTGGGGCACTGTGACGGCGTAGGCGACGATATCGGCGACATCCTCGCTGGTCAGCGGCTTCTCGACGCCGTCGTACACCTTTGATGCGGCGTCAGCGCTGCCCAGCCGGTTGAGGGAGAACTCCTCGGTGTGCACCATTCCGGGGAGTACCTCGATGACGCGGACGCCGTGCTCGGCCTCTTCCAGCCGGAGCGCACGGGTCATGGCGCGCTGGCCCGCCTTGGCAGCGTTGTAGCCGGCACCGCCCTCGTAGGAGACCATGCCGGCGGTGGAGGTCAGATTGAGGACCGTCCCGCCCCCGGCCTGCGCCCTGAGCATGGGAAGGAACGCTCGGGTCATCTTCATGGTGCCCACGACATTCGCCTGGTACATCCACTCCCAGTCGGCGGTCTTCGCGTCGACCATCCGGTCGGCTCCACGCGCTCCGCCGGCAATGTTGACGAGCGTATCGGCGCCGCCGGCGTCGGCGACGGCCCCGAGGAGGCGCTCGACGTCGTCGTCGGCGGTGATATCGGTGGGGACAGCGATCGCCCCGGTCTCCGCAGCGAGTTCCTCGAGTCTGTCGGCGCGGCGGGCTACAGCGAACACCCGCCACCCCTGGGCTGCAAGGAGACGGACGGTCGCCTGGCCAATGCCGGTGCTCGCACCGGTGACAACTGCTGCGCGCTGCGTGGGGGTCGTTGGTGTGGAAGTCATGGATCCAACTTATCGTGAAACAATTGCCGGTATGGCTGAACACACTCCGGGCACAGACACGCCCGCAACAGTAAATGTCCCTGACAAACCGGTTCTCGAGGGTCTCGAGTCCCGGCTCGCCGCACAGTGGCGGGCGGATGGCACCTACACCTTCGACCCCGAAACCTCCCGGGCGGAGGTGTATTCGATTGATACTCCCCCGCCGACGGCATCCGGCTCCCTGCACGTGGGACACATGTTCTCCTACACCCAGACCGACGTCGTCGCCCGGTATCAGCGGATGCGCGGCAAGAACGTGTTCTACCCGATGGGCTGGGACGACAATGGCCTGCCCACCGAACGCCGCGTCCAGAACTACTACGGGGTCCGCTGCGACCCGTCCGTCCCCTACGACGCGAGCTACACTCCCCCCGCCGAGCCTCCGAAGAACCAGCGCGACTTCGATGCCGTTTCCCGCCGGAACTTCATCGAGCTGTGCGAGGAACTTGCCGTCCAGGATGAGCTGGTCTTCGAGAACCTGTTCAGCACCCTGGGCCTCTCAGTCGACTGGAACCTCACCTACCGCACCATTGACGACACTTCACGGGCCGTCAGCCAGCGGGCTTTCCTCGACAACCTGGCAGCCGGCGACGCGTATCTTGCCGAAGCACCCACCCTCTGGGATGTCACCTTCCGCACCGCCGTGGCGCAGGCGGAACTGGAAGACCGGGAGCAGCCGGGGGCCTACCACCGCATCGCCTTCCATACCCCTGACGGGGAGAAGGTCTTCATCGAATCGACCCGCCCCGAGTTGCTTCCCGCCTGCGTGGCGCTGGTGGCCAACCCCGACGACGAGCGGTACCAGCACCTGTTCGGCACCACCGTCACGTCGCCGCTGTTCGACGTCGAGGTGGAAATCAAGGCGCACCCCCTGGCGAAGCCCGACAAGGGCACCGGCATCGCGATGATCTGTACGTTCGGTGACCTCACTGACGTTATCTGGTGGCGGGAACTGCAGTTGCCGACCCGCGCGATCGTAGGCCGCGACGGGCGCATCCGGTCGGAGACCCCTGAGTGGATCAGCACCGAGAAGGCGGAGGAAAACTACTCGACGATCGCCGGAAAGACAGTCTTCAGCGCCAAAGAGGGTGTTGTCACACTGCTCCGCGCCAGCGGTGAACTGGAAGGTGAGCCGAAGAAGGTGGTCCACCCGGTCAACTTCTACGAGAAGGGCGACAAGCCCCTTGAGGTAGTCACGAGCCGCCAGTGGTACCTCCGCAACGGTGGCAGGGACGAGGCCAAGCGCGAGAAACTGATCCAGCGCGGTCGGGAGATCGATTTCCACCCCGCGTTCATGCGGTCGCGGTACGAGAACTGGATCGAAGGACTCAACGGCGACTGGCTGGTCTCCCGGCAGCGCTTCTTCGGCGTACCGATTCCCGTCTGGTACCGCCTGGACGCCGATGGCGAGCCTGACTACGAGTCCCCCATCGTGCCCCCGCACGAATCCCTGCCCGTGGATCCCGCGGCAGAGCCTGCCCCGGGCTATGAGGAAGGCGCCCGCAACCAGCCGGGCGGGTTCGTCGGAGAGAACGACGTGCTGGACACCTGGGCCACCTCGTCACTGACCCCACAGATTGTGGGCGGCTGGCCGAAGAACCCCGACCTTTTTGCCAAGGTCTTCCCCTTCGACCTCCGCCCCCAGGGCCACGACATCATCAGGACCTGGCTGTTCTCCAGCGCCGTCCGCGCCGACTCGCTGCAGGATTCGGCGCCGTGGCGCCACGCGGCACTGTCCGGCTGGATCCTCGATCCGGACCGCAAGAAGATGTCCAAGTCCAAGGGCAACGTGGTGGTCCCCACCGACATACTCGAGGAGTTCGGCGCAGACGCCGTCAGATACTGGGCCGCCTCGGCCAAACTGGGTGCGGATACGGCCTACGAGATCGCTCAGATGAAGATCGGGCGCAGGTTGGCCATCAAGCTGCTGAACGCGTCGAAGTTTGTGCTGAACCTCGGTGCCACTGAGCACACGGTCCTGACCGATGACACCTCGGTGGTTACGAACCAGCTGGACCTGTCCCTCCTGGCCCAGCTTGCTCAGGTGATCGATGCGTCGACTGCCGCGTTCGAGAAGTACGACTACGCCCGGGCACTGCAGCTGAGCGAGACGTTCTTCTGGTCCTTCACCGACGATTACGTGGAGCTGATCAAGGACCGCGCCTACGGTGCGGCCGGTGAGGCCGAGCAGGCTTCGGTGCTCGCCACGTTGGCGACGACGCTTGACGCGATGCTGCGGATGTTCGCTCCGTTCCTGCCCTTCGCCACTGAAGAGGTGTGGAGCTGGTGGCGCACCGGTTCGGTCCACCGGACCCAATGGCCGACGTCGGCACATCTCGCCGGGACCATCCGCACCGCCGACACCGGTGTCCTTGGCACCGTTGCACTGGCTCTCGGTGGCATCCGACGGTCGAAGTCCGAGGCAAAGGTGAAGCAGCGCACCGAGGTCCTCAGCGCCGTCGTGAATGGCTCGGCGGCGCAGTTGCGTCAGCTCAATGCCGGGCTTAACGACCTCCTCGCCGCAGGCAACGTGCGCGAGTTGCGGATGGCTGAGGCCGAAGGTGAGCTCTCGGTGTTCGAGGTAGAGCTGGCCCCCGTCGAGGTAGTTTAGCCAAGAAAAGCGGAGAGGGCCCCGCAGACCGATTGGTCTGCGGGGCCTCTGACGGCTAGCGGAGGCTACTCATCGCGGCGATGTCCTGATATGCAACATGCTGAACGCACTTCTGGTGTGCCTCCTACCTGTAGCCCACCTGTAGCGTGCGTGCGTCACGGTTGGCAGCGAGATCGCCAGGTCGAAGCCGAACTGGATTCACGGATAGACGAGGGGACGCCACCCCGGGCGTGGTTGAACTCGGTTTGCCTGGCTGGGCCACCGCCCTGACTTCCCCACTTCGTGGCCGGCGCAGCATTGCATCAATCCGTGCCCTCAGCTCGCTTGGGCTGAACGGCTTGGTCAGATAGTCGTCGGCTCCTGAGTGAAGTGCGGTCAAAATATCCGTCTCCTCCGCCAGGCTGCTGACCATCGCCACGTAACAGTGGCTGAATTCGCGCATGCGCCGGAGTACTTCGTATCCATCGATGTCCGGGAGCTCCACGCTGAGAGTGACCAGCACCGGCGTATTGCTGCGGACCAGCTCCACGCCCTGACGCCCCGTCGGCGACGGATGGACGTCGAATCCGGCGAGGGTCAGCATCGCCGTGATGGCTTCGCGGGTCTCCGGGTCATGGTCGATGACGACGGCTGTGCGCTGTTCGAGGCTGATTTCCGGGGCCACGGGTTTCGCTTCCGGGTTTCCCGCGCACGGGATGGGTATCACTTCCGGTTTTCCCGCGCGCGGGTATGACTGTAGTTGCATGGTGGCGCCTTCGTTGTTCGGTAGCCCGGCTGACCGCGTGGGTCCCGTGGCTTTGCGTCCCCGGTTCGCACCGGGTTTGCCGTTATCGATGAGCGGACGGCTCTCGAGTTGACGCCGTATTCTCTGACCGTGCACCGAAAGCGCTTGGTCAGATGTTGGCGGTGGGCCTTTCACCAGGTCCGGTAGTCATCCTGCGAAAAGGACGACTACCGGAAAAGGATTCGGGCCCGCATATCACGTGTCTACATTGCTGGGACTGGGCCCAAGGCGGCGCCCCGGCGTAGACCGGTCGGGGCGCCGGTTTTCACTGGCGAAGAGGTTTTCTGATCAGTCGAAGGAGGGGCTCTGAGTTCGTGAGCGCTTCAGCTCGAAGAACTCGGGGAACTCGGCGAGCATGACCGCGCCGTCGAAGATGCGTCCAGCGTCCTCGCCGCGGGGAATGCGGGTGAGAACCGGCCCAAAGAACGCGGTGCCGTTGAACGCAACCACCGGGGTTCCGACCTCGTCGCCGACCCGGTCAATCCCGTCCTGGTGTGACGCACGAAGCTGGGTGTCGTATTCGTCGCTGGTGGCATAGGCGGCCAACTCGGCCGGAAGCCCTACTTCCTCAAGCGACTCGCTGATCACGGCGTCGAAATCCTTGTTCTGGCCCTGGTGGATCCGGGTGCCCATGGCGTCATAGAGCTTCTTGATGTTGTCGCTGCCGTGAAGTTCCGCTGCGGCGATGATGACGCGCACCGGACCGTAGGCCTTCTTCATGAACTCCTGGTATTCCTCGGGGAGGTCCCGACCGTCGTTCAGAACGGCGAGGCTCATGACGTGCCAGTCCACCTTGATGCTGCGGACCTTCTCCACTTCCTCAATCCAACGGGAGGTAATCCAGGCGAACGGGCAGGCGGGATCAAACCAGAAATCAGCTTTCTGGACTCCATCTTGGGGTGCGGCAGTCGCTTCAGTCATGTACATCTCCTTGCGGTTGGTGTGCAGGCCGATCAGGCTCTGCCTAGTACAACCGGACCGGACACCTACCTATTCCACGGGTCTGGTGCGTGCGTGGAGCTAAGCCGACTTGTTACGCCGTTTCGCGACAACATCGTGCGAAATCAGCGTTGGCTCGGCTTTCTTGCTCACCACATCCTCGGTAATGACTACCGTGGCAATGTCGTCCCGGCTGGGCAAATCGAACATCACCGGCTGGAGGACTTCCTCCATGATGGCCCGCAACCCGCGTGCGCCGGTACCCCGCTCCAGAGCCTGGTTGGCGATTGCCTCCAGGGCCTTCGGTTCGAAGGTGAGCTCAACGCCGTCGAGCAGGAACATCTTCTGGAACTGTTTGATCAGCGCGTTCTTGGGCTCGGTGAGGATCTGCATCAGCGACTTCTGGTCCAGACTGGTGACCGTGGTGATCACGGGAAGGCGTCCGATGAACTCGGGGATCAAACCGAACTTCAGCAGGTCCTCGGGCATCACGTCCCCGTAGCTGGCTTCTTCACTCTTCAGCGAGCTCAGCGGAGCACCGAACCCGATACCCTTGCGTCCTGCCCGGGAGCCGATGATTTCCTCCAGGCCCGCGAAAGCCCCCGCCACAATGAACAGCACGTTGGTGGTGTCAATCTGGATGAATTCCTGGTGCGGGTGCTTGCGGCCGCCCTGAGGAGGTACAGAAGCGACGGTACCCTCAAGGATCTTCAGGAGCGCCTGCTGCACTCCCTCACCGGAAACGTCTCGGGTGATGGAGGGGTTCTCACTCTTGCGGGAGATCTTGTCGATCTCATCGATGTAGATGATGCCCTGTTCGGCTTTTTTGACGTCGTAGTCAGCGGCCTGGATGAGCTTCAGGAGGATGTTCTCGACGTCCTCGCCCACGTAACCGGCTTCGGTCAGGGCTGTCGCGTCGGCGACGGCGAAGGGCACGTTCAGCCGTCGGGCGAGGGTCTGGGCCAGGTAGGTCTTACCGCAGCCGGTGGGACCGATCAGCAGGATGTTCGATTTGGCAATCTCCACGTCCTCGGTGGGCACCGCGTCGGAAAGGTTTCCGGTGCTCCGTGGGGTGTGGCCGGACTGGATCCGCTTGTAGTGGTTGTAGACGGCGACGGCGAGGGAGCGTTTCGCTGGTTCCTGACCGATGACGTATTCCTGCAGGAAGTCAAAGATCTCACGTGGCTTGGGGAGTTCGAAGGTGCCCAGGTCAGCGACCTCGGAGAGTTCTTCCTCGATGATTTCGTTGCATAGGTCAATGCATTCATCGCAGATGTAGACGCCAGGTCCGGCAATGAGCTTCCGGACCTGCTTCTGGCTTTTCCCACAGAAAGAGCACTTAAGCAGATCTGTGCTCTCACCAATGCGAGCCATGTGTCAGTCCCCTTACGTGGATCTGTTGAATAGACAGCGGGTTCTCCGGGCAGGCCCGGTCGCGCTACCTTCGAGTCTAGGACAATCAGGGCGGGTAATCAGCACAAAAAGGCCCGTGGTGCGATTGTGTCGCATCACGGGCCCGGTCCCGGAGAGGGACGTTATGGCTTGTTGATCTTCGGAGGGGTCATCTTGCGGGAGGTAAGGACCTCGTCCACCAGACCGTACGCTTTCGCGTCGGCGGCGGTGAGAATCTTGTCCCGCTCGATGTCGATGTTCACCTGTTCGGAGCTCTTGCCACTATGCAGTGCCAGGGTGTCCTCGAGCCAGGTGCGCATGCGCATAACCTCGTTGGCCTGGATTTCCAGGTCAGAGGCCTGCCCGCCCTGGCCTCCGCCGAGCGCTGGCTGGTGGATCAGCACGCGGGCGTTGGGTAGGGCCAGCCGCTTGCCGGGAGCACCGGCTGCCAGCAGGACGGCTGCCGCGCTGGCTGCCTGGCCGAGGCAGACGGTCTGGATCTCGGGCCGGATGAACTGCATGGTGTCGTAGATCGCCGTCATGGCGGTGAAGGATCCACCCGGGGAGTTGATGTACAGGGTGATATCGCGCTCTGGGTCGGTGGACTCGAGGACCAGCAGCTGGGCCATGACGTCATCAGCTGATGCGTCGTCGACCTGCACGCCGAGGAAGATGATGCGGTCCTCGAAGAGCTTGGTGTAGGGGTCCTGGCGCTTGAACCCGTAGGGGGTGCGTTCCTCGAACTGGGGCAGAACGTAGCGGTTGGACGGCATCTGGGGTGCGGCGCCGCCTGCTGCGGCTCCAAAATTGTGGTTCATGGTCTCTCCTGAGGTGGTCTCTGCTGTGGTCGGTAGGGGCAGGCCGCAGCGGGTTAGTCGCGCTGCGTGCCGCCGCCGCCGGATACCGTGTTGGCGTGTGCAGCGATCTTGTCGAAGAAGCCGTACTCGAGACCCTCCTGGGCAGTGAACCACTTATCGCGGTCGTTGTCCTTGAGGATCTTCTCGACGGTCTGGCCGGTCTGCTCGGCGGTCAGCTCAGCCATCACACGCTTCATGTGGAGGATCAGTTCAGCCTGGATCCGGATGTCGGAGGCGGTGCCACCGATTCCGCCTGACGGCTGGTGCATCAGGACCCGGGCGTGAGGGGTCGCGTACCGCTTGCCCTTGGTGCCCGAGGAGAGGAGGAACTGTCCCATCGATGCGGCAAGCCCGGTGGCGACGGTGACGACGTCGTTGGGGATGAACTGCATCGTGTCGTAGATCGCCATGCCTGCGGTGACGGACCCGCCCGGCGAGTTGATGTACAGGAAGATGTCCTTGTCGGGGTCTTCGGCGGACAGAAGCAGCAGCTGCGAGCAGATGGCATTGGCGTTGTCATCCCGGACCTCGGAGCCGAGCCAGATGATGCGCTCCTTCAGGAGCCGGTTATAGATGTAGTCGTCCCGGCCTGCGGGGTCTACGGTTGCCATGGTCGGTGTGGTGGGTTCGATTGCCATTGGAAGTTAGCCTCTCACTCTGGTTGGTCTGCCGAGTGTCGACAGCCGACCGTTTGTCTCTCATTGGACAGTAACTTGTTTCGGGTCCCGTTTGATCCCGGCGCGGAGGCTGTTCGCTGACGGCGCACGATTGCGGCGGGCAACGGGCTTTAACGGCTGAGGGCCGCTTCCCGGCAGGGAAACGGCCCTCAGACACGCACGTTTGGTTAGGCCTTGGCGGACTCTTCGTCGGCTGCTGGCTTGGCCTTGGCGGCGGTCTTCTTGGGTGCTGCCTTCTTGGCCGCGGGCGCCTTGACGGCAGCGGTCTTCGCTGCCGGCTTCTTCTCGGCTGCTGGCTTCTTTTCAGCTGCTGGCTTCTTTTCAGCTGCTGGCTTCTTCTCGGCTGCTGGCTTTTTCGCTGCTGGCTTCTTGGCTGCTGGCTTCTTCTCGGCGGGGGCCTCGGACGACGCCTGGGATGGAGCGTCCTCTGCCTCGTCGCCGGGGCGGACGAAGTCACTCAGGTCAACGACCGAGCCGGAGCTGTCCTTGACGACTGCGAGTTCGAGGACCTTCGCCAGTGCCTTGCGGCGACGGACCTCTCCAACAATCATCGGAACCTGGCCGCTCTGGTCCAGCATCTGGGCGAACTGGTTCGGCTCCATGCCGTACTGGCCTGCGGTCGACACGATGTAGTCGATCAGCTCGGGCTGGCTGACACCGATTTCTTCCTTCTCGGCAATCGCGTCCAGGATCATTTCGTTGCGGAACGCCTGCTCGGTGTTCTCGCGGATCTCGGTGCGGTGCTCTTCGGTGTCGTGACCCTCAGCGTTGGCGTGGGCGTTCTCGCCGGAGAAGTGCTGCTCCAGCTGGTCTTCGATGAATGCGGCAGGAACGGGAACCTCGATCAGCTCTATGAGCTTCTCCAGCACCAGGTCGCGTGCCTCGACGCCCTGCTCGGTGACTTTTTCCTCGGCTGCGCGCTTGGTCAGGTCAGCGCGCAGTTCGGCGATGGTGTCGAACTCGCTGGCCAGCTGGGCGAAATCGTCGTTGGCTTCAGGAAGCTCGCGTTCCTTGACTGCCTTGACCTCTACCTTGACCTGCGCGTTGGCGCCGGCGTTGTCGCCGCGGGCCAGGGTGGTCTCGAAGATGGCGTCTTCGTCGGCGCTGAGTCCGGTGACGGCCTCGTCCATGCCTTCAAGCATGGTGCCGGACCCGATCTGGTAGGACACGTCCTGGGCGGCGTCGACCTGCTCACCGTCGACGGTGGCCACCAGGTTCAGGGTGAGGAAGTCGCCGTCGGCCGCGGGACGGTCCACGGCGGTGAGGGTACCGAACCGGCCGCGAAGCTCATCCAGGGCCTTGTCGACGTCGGCGTCGGAAGCCTCGGCAGCTTCGACGGTTACTTCGAGACCCGAGTACTCGGGAAGGGTGATCTCCGGGCGGACATCCAGCTCGACAGTGAAGAGGAGCTGTCCGTCCTTGGCAGCGGGATCGGGAACTTCAGTGATCTCAACCTCAGGGCGGGTCAGGGGACGGATTCCCGTTTCCTGGACAGCGCTCTGGTAAAAGTCATTCAGACCGTCGTTGATGGCGGTTTCGATGACATAGCCGCGGCCCACACGCTGGTCAATCAGCTGGTTGGGAACACGGCCTTTGCGGAAGCCAGGAACCTGGACCTGCGCGGAGATGGTCTTGTAAGCCGCATCGATGTTCGGCTTGAGCTCCTCGAAAGGAACCTCAACATTGAGCTTCACTCGCGTGGGAGTGAGGTTTTCGACAGCGCTCTTCACGGCGTAGTACTCCTGAATGATTGAAGATGAATGACCACACGGCGTCCGTGGAATTACCGGAACGGCATCCGCGGCGATAATGCAGAGTCGGGGTGACAGGAGTTGAACCTGCGACTTCCTGCTCCCAAAGCAGGCGCTCTACCAAGCTGAGCTACACCCCGTAAGTGCAGTCATCACTCTACGGAACTTTTGCCCCAGTTGCACATTTGGCTAAATGGCCCTGCCTGTGGTGTAGTTATAGGCGTTCCGACGGCCTGAGCAAGCCAAGATGTTAGTGTTTTGCTCGGGTTTTAGGGGATGTAGCTTAGTGGTAAAGCCTCAGTCTTCCAAACTGATGATGCGGGTTCGATTCCCGTCATCCCCTCCAAATAGCACTCTTCATGACAGCGAAAAGGCACCCTGCCTCACGGTGGGTGCCTTTGTCGTTAACCGGCCGGCTGCGGCAGTAACCGGCAGGCCGCGGCTAGGGAGCCTGGCATCGGGGACACCAGTAGAGTTTGCGCGCGGCCAGGTCCGCCAATGCCACCGGGGTCCCGCACCGCCGGCAGGGCAGCCCGGCGCGTCCGTAGACGTAGTGCGCGTCCTCACGCTTCACCCGCGTTGCTTTCGAACTGCGATCACCGGCCAGGGTGGTGATGATCCGACCGTCGCGCACCCCGTCGCGCATGATCTGCCCGATGTCCTGCCACAGTGCTGACGCCTCCGCAGCACTAACTGACTTCCCGGGGAGCCTGGGGTTGAGGTTTCGCCTGAAGAGGGCTTCCGCCCGGTAGATGTTCCCCACCCCGGCGATCACCGCCTGGTTCATCAGCAGCAGTCCCAGCGGGCTCGCGCTCTTGCGCACCCCGGCGGTGAAGCGGGCGACGTCGTCCCCGCTGGTGTCGTTGTGCAGCGGGTCGGGTCCCAGCCGGTCGACGACGGCATCGCGTTCCGGGCCGGTGATGACCTCGCACGCTGTGGGACCGCGCAGATCCGCCCAGCCGGCATCGCTGGCCAGGCGCAGCCGGACCGCTCCCACGGGGTCCGGGGGCCCGCTGTATGCAGCGTCGGCTGTGCCGTCGAGTTCCCGTTCTCCGACCCTGCGCGGCGCGCCGATGCTGGAGGCGCCCATGAAGGAGCGGTCCCCGCCGAAGCTCCACGCCCCGTACAGGCCCAGGTGCACCCGCAGGAAGATCGGCGGGGTGGGACTGTCGTCTGGGGCGTCCGCAAACTCGACGAACAGCTGTTTGCCGTGAGCGTCCGCGCCGATCAGGACCCGCCCGTTCAGTCCTGCCGCGCCGGCAGCGAACCGGCCCTGCGGGCTTGACGCCGCCAGACGCTTGCCGCCGAAGACCGACGACAGCTGTGACGCCAGCCGGTGGATCGAATGACCTTCAGGCATCCGGCGCTACCCGCTGACGCTGCCGGTGGTCTCGTAGGCAGCGATCTGCCCGATCCGGCGGACATGGCGCTCTGCTTCGCTGAACGGCTCGGCGAGGAACGCCTCGATGATGCGGGTTGCCTCGTCAACCGAGTGCTGCCGTCCCCCTACGGCCACCACGTTGGCGTCGTTGTGCTGGCGGGCCAGCTTAGCGGTATCCAGATTCCAGGCCAGCGCGGCACGCACGCCGCGTACCTTGTTGGCAGCCATCTGCTCCCCATTGCCGGATCCACCCAGCACAATCCCCAACGCATCGCGCCCCGCCTGCTGGTCGATGACCACTGCCTGTGCGGCGTTGATGCAGAATCCGGGGTAGTCGTCCTCGGCGTCGTAGGCCTGCGGTCCGTGATCGATGACTTCGTGGCCGGAGTGGCGCAGGTGGTCGATCAGGTGGGCGCTGAGCTCCATGCCAGCGTGGTCAGTGGCGATATGAACGCGCATGAAAAATCCGTTCCGAATGTGGTGGGTGGTTGGAGTCAAGGGTACTTGTTCGCCGGGTGTGCGTGATGGTCGCCGCTGGTGAAAGAATGACTGTGCTGCGTAAGCTGCATCACAGAACACGCCCTTCATCCCCAGGGCTTTCCCACATGTTTCCCGAAAGGCTCCACCTTGCCAGGCATGAATCTGACCCGCGACGAGGCACGAGCCCGTGCCGAACTGCTCTCCGTCACCTCCTATGACATCAATCTGGACCTCACCCGCGGGGACACCGTCTTTGAGTCGCGTACCGTCGTTCGGTTTACGGGCACCCAGGGCGCCTCGACCTTCATCGACGCGGTGACCAAGGACGTGTCACAGGTGACGCTGAACGGCGTCGACCTCGACCCTGCGAAGGTTTCCGACGGGGTGCGCATCCAGCTACCCAGCCTCGCTGTGACAAACGAACTGGTGATCGTCGCCGAGATGCAATACATGAACACTGGCGAGGGCCTGCACCGCTTCGTCGACCCGGTAGACAATGAGGTCTACCTGTACACCCAGTTCGAGGTGCCCGATTCGCGGCGGGTCTTCCCGGTCTTCGAGCAGCCCGATCTGAAGGCAACCTTCCGTTTCACCGTCACGGCGCCGTCACACTGGGACGTCATCTCCAATTCGCCCACCCCCGAGCCCGTAACCGCCGGGTCGGCTGATGATGGCGGAGCGAAGTCCACCTGGTCCTTCGAACCGACCGGCGTGCTGTCCTCCTACGTGACGGCCCTGATCGCCGGCCCGTACCAGTCCGTGCGCAGCGAGCTCACCAGCTCGGACGGCCGTGTTATCCCCCTGGGCGTCTTCGCCCGGAAGTCCCTGATGCAGCACCTCGACGCGGAGAACGTCTTCGACCTGACCCGGCAGGGCTTCACCTTCTTCGAGGACCAGTTCGGAACGCCCTACCCCTTCCCCAAGTACGACCAGCTCTTTGTCCCCGAGTTCAACGCCGGGGCGATGGAGAACGCCGGAGCGGTCACATTCGTTGAGAGTTACGTCTTCAGGTCCCGGGTCACTGACGCCACAGTCGAGCGCCGCGCGATCACCATCCTGCACGAGCTCGCCCACATGTGGTTTGGCGACCTGGTGACCATGCGGTGGTGGAACGACCTCTGGCTGAACGAATCCTTCGCCGAGTTCATGTCCACGCTCGCCGCCGCCGAGGCAACCGAGTTCACACAGTCGTGGACCACCTTCGCGTCACTGGAAAAGGCCTGGGCCTACCGCCAGGACCAGCTCCCGTCCACCCACCCGATCGTCGCCGAGATCAACGACCTCGAAGACGTCCAGGTCAACTTCGACGGCATCACCTATGCAAAGGGCGCCTCGGTGCTCAAGCAGCTGGTGGCCTGGGTGGGCCAGGACAAGTTCATGGAGGGGGTCAGGGAGTACTTCGGGAAGCATTCCTGGAAGAACACCGAACTGGTGGACCTCCTGTCCGAGCTGGAGGCAGCCAGCGGCCGGGACCTGAAGGAATGGTCGGCCCTGTGGCTGGAGACTGCCGGAGTCAACACCCTCCGCCCCGAAATCGGGACCGACGACGACGGCGTCATCACCAGTTTCGCTGTGCTCCAGTCGGCAGTGGCCGACTACCCCACCATCCGGCCCCACCGCCTGGCGATCGGGTTCTACAACCTGGATGGTGCAGGGAAGCTGCAGCGCACCGATCGGGTGGAGCTCGACGTCGACGGTGAACGCACCGACGTGGCGGAGTTGGTAGGTCGGAATCGTCCGGACCTGGTGCTGCTGAACGACGACGATCTTGCCTACGCGAAGATCCGCCTGGACGAGGCGTCCCTGGCGACCGCTACCCGTCACCTGAAGGACTTCAACGACTCACTCCCCCGCACGCTGGTCTGGGCGTCGGCCTGGGACGCGGCGCGGGATGGGGAAACCCCGGCACGCAACTATGTTGAGCTGATCCTTCAGAACATTGCCTCCGAGTCCGACTCGTCGGTGGTGTTGGTGCTGTTGCGCCAGCTGGCGACCACGCTCGCGTTCTACGTCAACCCCGGTGACCGCCTGGCGATGACTGTCGCGGCGGCGGAGAGCCTCTGGGAGCTGGCGCGCGGAGCAGTTGCCGGATCGGATTCGCAGTTGCAGTTTGTCAAGGCATTCGCGGGCCATGCGCAGACCGACACCCACCTGGACACCGTGGAGGCCATCTTCACCGGTTCGCTGGTCCCCGAGGGGCTGGAAATCGATGCGGATCTCCGCTGGGAACTCGTCACCTCGCTGGTGGCGGGCGGCCGGTTCGGTCAGGCCGAAATCGACTCGGAGCAGGAGCGCGACGCGACGGCGACAGGCCAGCTCGCAGCTGCGCAGGCCAAGGCGGCCATCCCGACGGCGGAGGCCAAGGCGGACGCGTGGCGCAGCATCGTCGAACGGTCCGATATGCCCAACGCTGCGCAGCGCTCGGCGATCACCGGGTTCATGCGGGTCCACGACCCTGCGGTCCTGGCCCCTTACGTGGACAAGTACTTCGCCGCAGCACCGGAGGTGTGGGCCAGCCGTACCCACGAGATTGCCCAGCAGATCATTGTGGGACTGTACCCATCGAGGCTGACCACCCAGGACACCCTGGATAAATCGGCGGCGTTCCTGTCAACGCTTGATGCCGAAAGTACCTCGCTGCGACGGCTGGTGGTGGAGAGCCAGGACGGGATTGCCAGGGCCCTGAAAGCGCAGGCAGTCGACCGGTAGAAACCGGTGGGTTCGGGTGTAGTTTTGAGCCATGAACCTCTCCGAGCACCACTATCGGGTCACTACCAAATGGACAGGTAACCGTGGCGAAGGCACTCTCTCCTACCGCGGTTACGGTCGGGAACACGAGGTCTCGGCCAAGGGTCCGCCGTTGCTCCTGGGCACGGCGGACCCCACGTTTCATGGGGACAAGGACCGGTGGAACCCGGAGCAGCTGCTCCTGGCCGCTCTGTCCCAGTGCCACATGCTCGCGTACCTCCACATGGCGGTGAAACACGGTCTGGTGGTGACGGCATACGAGGACACGGCGGTAGGAACCATGCGCCTGAACCCTGATGGCAGCGGTGAGTTCCTCAGCGTCACCCTCAAACCGCGGGTGACCATCACCGACCACTTGCTGAAGTACACGGCACAGTCCATCCACCGCGAGGCCGCCGCGTCCTGTTTCATTGCGCGGTCGGTCAACTTTCCGGTCAATCACGAGCCTGTGGTGATGATCGCCGAGGACGCCCAGCAGCACGCCTAGAGTGGTGGCAGTCCGGACGTTATGTGTCCGGGAGCTCCGCGAGCAGCCGCTCTTCCGTGCCCGCGGTCAGCCCCGACTTCCGCTCGCGGTCGAGCCCCCGCCGTCGTTCATCCTCCAACACCCGTTGGATCGTCTCCTCCACCGACCGCTGGGACAGCCCCTCGGCAAGGGCAGCCTCGCCCGATCGGGAGGCGAACCCGTCATAACCTTCGGGCAACCAGTGGGGCAGGGAGTCAGTGCCAGCCCAGTAGGCGACGCCGTGCTCCAGGAGCCAGCCCGGCTCCACCCACCGCAGAGCCGCCTCAAAGCCCACCACGGAGACCGTCCGGTCGATGAGATCCCCGAACCCGGTCGACGGGCCAACCGTGTTGAACACACCGGTCAGGCCCCGGGCGGCAGCCGTGAGGAGCCATCCGGCAAGGTCGTCCACGTCGATGGTCTGGGTCCAACGATCACGGATGGCCGGGACGATGACCGTTCCCCCGCGGGCCAGACGGCCCGGCCAGTAGCCGAACCGGTCGCTGGGGTCGCCCGGGCCGCAGATCAGTCCGGGGCGGGCAATCAGCGCACCGTTACGGCGGTACCTGTGGCATAGCTCCTCACAGGCCACCTTTGCCTCGCCGTACGACTCGCCGGGTGCGGGGGTGTCGCCGTCGTACGCGGGAAGGAGAGGAGCGCTCTCGTCGGCACCGGGCGCTGAATTGTCGGCGTACACGGAACAGCTTGAGACATAGATCCAGAGGCCGGCTCTGGCACCCAGAGACCGCAGGGCATCCTCGACCTGATGGGGCTGCCATGACACTTCGACCACCACGTCCCAGTCCCGCTCCACTCCGGCATACGGCGTGGCCCCGTCCCGGTCAGCCTGGACGAGATTGGCACCCGGCGGCGGCATGGACACGGAGCCACGGGCCAGGCACGTGACCTCATGCCCCAACTCGAGAGCACGTTCGGCAATTCGCCGGGAGAGAAATACGGTTCCGCCGAGGATCAGGATGCGCATCCGCCCAGCCTACGGCGCTAGCCTAGGAGCAGACACCCTTTCCGCCGCGCGCGGAGAGCCCCCTGAGCCAGTGAAGGAATCGGTCACTCCCCCATGCAGTCCCCCACGGAGATTGGTCTAGGAGACCAGCTACTGAACGCCGCCATCATCATCGTGGCAGGGCTGGTGTTGTGGCTGGTGGTCCGGTTTGTCATTAATCGGATGGTGCGGCGGGTACGGACCGGTTCCGACCTCTTCAAGAAGCCCCACTTCAAGTGGGCGCAGCCGGTCCTTCGGACGCTCGACCACAAGCGGCGGGTCCAACGCACTGAAACCATTGGAGCGCTGCTCCGCAGCGTGTCGGGACTGACCATCGCCATCATCGCCATCATGATGGCGCTGCAGGCGCTCGGCGTGGATATCGGTCCGATTCTCGCGAGCGTGGGCATTGTGGGTATAGCGATAGGCTTCGGCGCCCGCGAGATCATCCGGGACGCGTTCCTCGGATTCTTCATCACCCTCGAGGACCAGTATGGGATCGGCGACACCATCGAGGTCGGGGACACCGTGGGTGTGGTGCAGTCGGTCGGGCTACGGATCACCCGGCTGATCGACGAGAACGGTGCCATCTGGTACATCCGGAACGGAGACATCATGAAAGTGGGCAACCGTTCACAGGGCAATTACGTGGCCCCGGTAGCCGCCGACGAACCAACAGGAGAGAAATAATGACCAGCGCTGGAAGTCCCGAAGGCATTCCCATCCCATCCCGGTTCGGTGAACCGCTGGCCAAGCTGACCCCGGTGGGGCCACGCTTCGACCAGCCGGCCTACACCGACAACTTCTATGAGGCGGTGGGCGGCCACCCGACCTTCGTGCGGCTGGTCGACGTTTTCTACGATGGCATCGCGGAGGATGAGCTGCTGCGGCCGATGTATCCGGAGGAAGATCTGGGGCCCGCGAAGGAGCGGTTGCTGATGTTCCTGGAGCAGTATTGGGGCGGCCCGAAGACCTACGGGGACCAGCGCGGCCACCCCCGGCTGCGGATGCGGCACATGCCCTTTACCGTGTCGCCTCAGGCACGCGACCATTGGCTGACGCATATGCGCGCGGCAGTCGATTCGCTTGACCTGGCGCCCCTGCACGAAGCGACTCTCTGGGACTACCTGGAACGGGCAGCTCATTCAATGGTCAACTCTGCCGACGAGCGCTAGGTCCCGTCTCTGCGAACCGGCTGGCTAGAGCACGGTCGGGATCCGCGACAGCACGTGGCCGCGTGAGGTGCTGATCCTGGTCCATCGTCCATTGGTGAAGATCGCCGGGCGTTCGCCCTTTGCAAGGAAGCCCAGGGCGAAAGCGCCGAAGGCTGCCCCCGCGGGGACATCCACCGGCAGACCCTCGATGCTGCGGCCCCAGATTGCTCCCCGGGCGCTGTTCACGATCAGGGCACCCGGATTGTTGGGCACGGTCTCGGCAACTTCGCGGATACCGTCGCGGGCAGCGGTCTCGACCACGCTGGCGTCCAGGTCCCCCTGTGACTCCCATCCGGAACGCGGCGGAAGGACTCCCGCCCAGCTTTCGGTGACGGTGGTCGGCGGGATTTGCAGCACCACTTCATCCTCGGCCATCCGCGCAAGCCGGTCCGATACCGATGCCAGTGCCACCGTGGTGTCAACGTGGGCGGGAGCGTCGAGCGGCATGGTCCGCAGTCCCAGGACTGTCGGCGTGGCTTCGCCCAGGATTCGTGGCCGAAGGATACAGATATAGGCGGCGAGGACGCTCCCTGCTGCCTGCAACCTGACGGCGCCGTCCTCTGCTGCGCGGGCACGGGCAATGAAGGTGCGCAGATCGGCGACATTCCACTGGTCGGCGAAGACCAGCTCGGAGGTCGGTGCGTGTTGTTGTTCCACCGGTTAGGCCTCCGAACGGCGTCGGAAAGCCACTGGTTCGCCGAGCCAGTGCTCAAGCGCGGCACGCTGCGCATCGTTGAGTTTCGCCGGACGGCCGGTAGTCCGGTTCACCAGGATCATGGTGGAGGCCGCGAGGGCGTAGCTCGCTGACCCGTCAGGCTCGGCAATCTGGTAGCCGAGGTCGAAGCTGGAGCCGCCGACTCCTGTCACCCAAATGCTGATGTCCAGGGGCGCAGGCCGGTAGTTCAACGGGGCCGAGTACTCAATCTCGTGGCGTGCGACCAGGGTGAAATGGTCGGGACCAATCAAATCCAGCAACGTGTCCTGCTGCCCAACGCCGTCGGGAGCTGAGTCCGACAGCGGCAGGTGGATAAACTGCACCCGCGCATCCTCGAGGTACTGGAGGAACCGGACATTGTTGACGTGTCCGTAAGAATCTTCGTCGCCGAAGCGAAGCTGAATGGGGAAGCGTTGGATCCGGGGCATGCTGCAATCCTCTCAAACGGTTGCTGCCCCGGCTAACCGGAGCCATAATCGCGGCCGATGTTGAGCGGTGGACGCGGGTGCGTCTAAGGTCAGAGGTACTTTCCGCGCCGTTCACGCGGCACGTCGCCCCCTCCCCTTCACCGCACCACAAGGAGAACCAGATCCATGGCAGTCGAGTCCACGGTCGATCCCACCCAAACCCTGGTCGATCTGCTTGACCTAAGCAGCGCTGACGGGGCGCAGACCGACGAGGAAATCTTTGTGGGAACCTCGGTGCAGCAGGCGGGGCGGCGGATCTTCGGGGGCCAGGTACTGGGGCAGGCTTTGGTTGCTGCGATCCGTACGGTTGAGCCGACCCGTGAGGTCCACTCGATGCACGCCTACTTCCTCCGGGCCGGCGATGCGTTGCAGCCGATCACGTTTGGCGTCCAGCGGTTGCGCGACGGACGTTCCTTCTCGGCGCGACGAACCCATGCCTACCAGAATGGTGTGCCGATCCTGTCGATGATCGCGTCGTTCCAGGAGCCCGACGACGGGCTTAGCCACCAGGAACGGATGCCCGAAGGCATGCCGGATCCCGAAACGCTGCCCAGCACTGCAGACCTGTTGGGCGAGATGGACCATCCGCTGGCAAAGGCCTGGTCCTTCGACCGTCCGTTCGACATCCGGCATGTGGACGGTGCGCTCTATGTGCAGCACAACGGCGACCGGGTGGCTCACAACGCCGTGTGGATGAAGACGTTCGCCCCGATGCCCTCCGACCAGGGACTCCACAGGGCGGCCCTCGCCTACGCCAGCGACTACACGCTGCTGGAATCGATCCTGCGCCAGCACGGGTTGAGCTGGATTACACCGGGGATGAGTATCGCGAGCCTGGATCACGCCATGTGGTGGCACCGTCCGGTCAGGGTGGACGAGTGGCTGCTGTATGTGCAGCGGTCCCCCAGCGCGTCGGGAGCCCGTGGCCTGTCCACTGGGCAGATCTTCAACCGCGCAGGGGAACTTGTGGCCACCGTTGCCCAGGAGGGAATGGTCCGGGTGCCCGACTGACCGTCCCGGCGCCTGCCCCGTCATCAGGTTAAGCAAAAGGGCGCGCCCTGCGGTGACCACAGACTGGTCACCGCAGGGCGCGCTCTTTTTTGCCTGGCCAGCCTGACCTGCGGCCGTGCTGGTACTAGTCGCGGGTAAGGCGGCGGTGGGTGACGCGGTGAGGCTTCGCCGCGTCGGCGCCGAGGCGCTCTACCTTGTTCTCCTCGTAGGACTCAAAGTTGCCTTCGAACCAGTACCACTTGTCCGGGTTCTCCTCGGTGCCTTCGTAGGCGAGGATGTGAGTGACTACCCGGTCGAGGAACCACCGGTCGTGCGAGACCACCACGGCGCAGCCGGGGAACTCGAGGAGCGCGTTCTCCAGGCTGGAGAGCGTTTCGACGTCGAGGTCGTTGGTCGGTTCGTCAAGCAGCAACAGGTTTCCGCCCTGTTTAAGGGTCAACGCCAGGTTCAACCGGTTGCGCTCACCACCGGAGAGCACTCCGGCACGCTTCTGCTGATCCGGGCCCTTGAAGCCGAACGCTGACACGTAGGCCCGTGACGGCATCTCCACCTGGCCCACCTGGATGAAGTCGTGACCGTTGGAGACGACCTCCCACAAGGTCTTTTCTGGGTCAATGCCGCCACGCGACTGGTCAACGTAGGAAATCTTGACCGAATCACCGATCGTCAGCTTGCCGCCGTCGATCGGTTCGAGCCCCACGATGGTCTTGAACAGCGTGGTCTTACCCACACCGTTGGGGCCGATGACTCCGACGATGCCGTTGCGGGGCAGTGAGAAGGACAGTCCGTCGATCAGGATCCGGTCGTCGTAGCCCTTCCGCAGGTCGGTGGCCTCGATGACCTGGTTGCCCAGTCGTGGGCCGGGCGGGATCTGGATCTCTTCGAAATCGAGCTTCTTGGTGCGCTCAGCCTCAGAAGCCATCTCTTCGTACCGCGCCAGCCGTGCCTTGGACTTGGTCTGGCGGCCCTTGGCGTTGGAGCGGACCCATTCCAGTTCCTCGGTGAGGCGCTTGGACTGCTTGGCGTCCTTCTTGCCCTGCACCTCAAGGCGTGCGCGCTTCTTCTCCAGGTACGTGGAGTAGTTGCCTTCATAGGGGTAAAGGTGACCGCGGTCCACTTCGGCGATCCACTGGGCGACGTGATCCAGGAAGTACCGGTCGTGGGTTACGGCCAGGACGGCGCCCGAGTAGCTTTTCAGGTGCTGCTCGAGCCAGAGCACGCTTTCGGCGTCAAGGTGGTTAGTGGGCTCATCGAGGAGCAACAGGTCGGGCTTCTGCAGGAGAAGCTTGCACAGCGCGACGCGGCGCCGTTCACCACCGGAGAGAATCGTGACGTCCGTGTCGGGCGGTGGGCAGCGCAGAGCGTCCATCGCCTGTTCCAGTTGCGAATCGAGGTCCCACGCGTCGGCGGAGTCGATGGCTTCCTGGAGTTTGCCCATTTCCTCGAGCAGCGTATCGAAATCCGCGTCGGGGTTGGCCATTTCTTCGGAGATCTCGTTGAACCGCTGGATCTTGCCGTAGATTTCCCCGACGCCTTCCTGCACATTGCCCAGGACAGTCTTTTCCTCATTCAGTGGTGGTTCCTGCAGCAGGATTCCCACCGAGTAGCCGGCGCTCAGCTTTGCTTCACCGTTGGAGGGAGTGTCAAGACCCGCCATGATCTTCAGGATGGTCGACTTGCCCGAGCCGTTGGGACCCACGACGCCGATCTTCGCGCCAGGATAAAAGGACATGCTGACGTCGTCGAGGATTACTTTGTCGCCGACAGCCTTGCGTGCCTTGGTCATTGTGTAGATAAATTCCGCCATACCTCAAGGCTAGTCGCTGCACCCACCTATCTCCCATTTGTGGGCGCGACAGTCGTAGCGGTACTAGAACGGCGCGTCGCTGAGTTGACGGCCTGATTGCTCGCCCCCGGCGTGGTCGGCATCGTCGGAGGGGTCCGCCCCGGAGGTCTCCTGGCCACCAGGAGCAGCCTCATCACCCGGACGGTCGAAGATCTCACCGGTGTCCCGATCAACGTCCGGATCATCGACATCGGAGTCCTGGACATCCGGTGGATCGCCGGCGGTCGAGGTCTCGGTCCCGGAACGGTCAGCACTGGTCCGCCGAAAGTGTGCAGTACCCCACATCAGGTCGTGTCCGGCCGTGTCGGCATCAATGTCCACCGAGGTACCGGTGCGGCCGTCCTCACGGATCCAGGGCCGGACCCGCAGGCGCCCGCTGACCACCACCTTGTCGCCCTTCTTGATGCTCACCCCGGCATTGGTGGCAAGCTGGCGGAACATTGACACGGTGTACCAGTTGGTCTGGCCATCAGTCCATGAATTGGTCTGGCGGTCGAACCGGCGTTCGGTCGAGCACATCCGGAAACTCGCGTAGGCGAGGCCGCTCACTGCCACTCCCGTTTTGACGTCGGTGGCCACGTAGCCGCGGACGGTGATGTTGTCACTCATCGGTCGTACCCTTCAGCAGATATCTGGATGCTGGCTGGCTTGCCAACAGCATCCAGTCTCCTGTTTGCGCGCGGGCGCAGAGGGTACCCGATCCGGTTATGTGGACATCCTGAGGGAAGGGAACCAGGTGGAGGGAGAGTCGCCGACTGGCGTTCGTCCAACTTGACGATAAACTTGCGGTGGCGTGGAGATCTCCGCCGTCGGCCCCCGTAGCTCAATGGATAGAGCAACGGCCTTCTAATCCGTAGGTTGCGCGTTCGAGTCGCGCCGGGGGCACAAGAATCACGCCGATGGGTCAACGCTCTGGACTGCCGATTCCTGCCGTCGTAGCCTAGGCCCACAACAGCTTCCCGAGAGCTGCTGAACGGTCCGGAAGTGGGGCGATGTCTCGGTCGGGTGGTGAACCGGAACATCTGAGGGCGGGCGGTGAAACGTCCAGTGCTTTTGATGCTGCGCGGGTGACCGAGTTCGAGGATCTCCGGCCCCTGATATTGTCAGTCGCCTACTGCTCGCCTGCATGCACACGGCCGCCGGACTTGCCTTTGTCCTGCTGGCCCTGAGGGTGAGGCCGGATCTCGGTGGGGACGGCCGACGCCGCACAGGTGCGGGAAATCCCGACCCGGCGATCACTGGTGAATCCTAGTCTCCGAAAGTGACCTTGAGCTCCAGGTGGTGCTGCCCTGCGGCGTCCTGTGAATACACGGCCTTGCCGGAAATTCCTTTGAGACCATCGGTCCCGGATCCCGGAATGATGTGGCCGGAACTGGCGGCTGCGGTGCCTTCAGCGATCCCCCAGTGCTGCACGATCACGGTGCCTTCCCTGCCATCGACCGAACCGGTGAAGACCTCGGAGGCAACATACCCTGCGCCATAGTCGTTGCCAGCCATCAGCAGCTCTGCTGAACTGGTGCCGATCAGCCCTCCGCTGAAGACCTTCGTCGCGCTCACCTTGGTCAGCTCGCTCGAGGAACCTGGTACTGAGTAGGGTTCCGGGCTCCAGACAGAGATCTCGAATTCGCCGCTGATGATGTGTTCTGTGGAGTCGGTCATCGTCCAAGTATCGCCGGTTCGGCCACAGAAAGCATGTTTGACCGGCCAGCGGCCGCTAGCGTAGCTCGCCCGCGACCGGCTCCTCGTACCGTTTCCGGAACAGGATTTTTGTCTTCGGATCAACAAAAACCAGGTACAGCGCAAAGCCCAGCGCGACGACCGCTGCCACCTGCCGTGCGACCGTCAGGCTCAGTTCGAAATAGGGGAAAATATCCAGCTGGTCCGAAATGGCGTAGATCATGAAGAAGGACACGAGGAAGTAGAGGGTTTTGACCTGCCAGTCGTTGCGGATACCGGTAACTGCGAACAGCGGGATCAGCCAGACCACGTACCAGGACTGGATCATGGGGGCGAGGAAGACGATCGCAGCGAATGCCAGGGCCAGGCGGCGCACCAGTCTGCTGTGTTCCCCGGTGAACATCAGCCAGCCGATGATTGCCAGCGCCACAAGCCGACCGATCAGGTACACCACTTCGGCGAAGGCCTGGCCGTCGAGCCCCACCGCATCCCCGAGGATCATGACGACCATGCCCAGAAAACCGATCGGCGCGTACCAGATCCAGACGCTACCGGGAGTGCTCAGCGCACCCACCCAGCCGAACCCGAAGCCGTTGATCAGCCCCATCACCCACAGGATCCCGAAGGAGATGCCGGCCGTGAGGGCCCAGTAGAGGAACTTCCGCCGCCAGCTTGCCCCCTTGCCGGCCCACATCAGCCCGATGAACGGGAGGAAGATCAGCGTGATGGGTTTGATCGCGACCGACAGCGTGACCAGGACCACCGCACGCCACGGCTTCTGGGTCGCGGCGAGGTACAGGCCGCAGAGTGCGAGACCAATCATCAGCGCATCATTGTGGATGCTGGCAATGAAGTTGATCAGGAAGAGCGGGTTCGCGGCGGTAAGCCAGAGCGCCCGGTTGGGATTGATGCCGTGCAGTTCCGCGAGCTTGGGCACGTAGTAGACACACATCGCCACCCCGACGATCGCGATAAGTCGGAACAGGAGCACCGAGAAATCGGGTTGCCCATTGGTGATGCCCACGACCAGGGCTTCGATCCAGAGGAACACGGGGCCGTACGGGGTAGGGCTTTGCGCCCACATGTCGTCTGCCCCGATTTGCAGGTAGTTGGAGATCTGCGAATAGCCGTCGACGTAGGGGTTCAACCCGGAGAGAACCACCTGCCCCTGGGCGATGTAGGCAAACACGTCCCTGCTGAACAACGGCAGCGCCAGACACATCGGCGCGCCCCAGGCGATGACTGCACGAAGTATGACCGGTCGGGATTCCGGGCCCCACCCGTGGAGCCGCTGCCCGAGCCGCAGCCAGGACCTGACCAACAGCATGCCGCCGAGCGCGAGGATCAACACCGACACCACGGCGCCAGCCGGTTCGAACCGCATCCAGATGATGATCGGAATCCTGCGCAGTTCCACCGATGCCAGGGATAGCCAGCCCACGCCGTACGAACCGATCATCATCATCAGGGACCCAATGAATCCCTGAATGACCGCCACGTTGGGTCGGTCAGCCACGGCTGAATCCGTCCGGGGCTGCGAGGCGTCCGCTGGCACCTGGGCGGTCATCTGCTGTTATCCAATCCTCGGTGGAACACGAAACTTCTGCACTTCTGACCGGGCAGACTGGCTAGATATTAGCATCGCCCCCTGTACCGGGGCCGGTAACGCCGCGCACCACGAGGCGGGATGTCCGAGGGGTACGACGACGGCCCGGCCGGGAGTCGCGGTACATTTGGGAGGTGCCGATATCTAATGAACACATTGTCTGGATCGACTGCGAAATGACTGGGCTTGACCTTGAGTCCGACGCACTGATCGAAGTAGCTGTCCTGGTGACCGACTCCGAGCTGAACATCCTGGGTGACGGGGTCGACGTCGTCATCAAGCCCGACGACGCGGCGCTCGCGCAGATGGGCGACTTTGTGCGCGACATGCATACCACGTCGGGCTTGCTGACCGAGCTCCCCCAGGGCATCACCATGAAGGAAGCCGAAGCGGAGGTGCTCAGCTACATCATGAAATGGGTCCCCGAACCACGGAAGGCCCAGTTGGGTGGCAATTCGGTCGGGACGGACCGCTCCTTCCTGGCCCGCGACATGCCGGCCGTGATCGACCACCTGCACTACCGGATCATTGACGTGTCCACCATAAAGGAGCTCGCGCGGCGGTGGTTCACCCGCGCGTACTTCCAGTCCCCCGCGAAGAGCGGCGGGCACCGCGCACTCGGGGATATCCGCGATTCCATCCGTGAGCTGCGTTACTACCGGGAGTCAGTTTTCGTGCCCAGCCCGGGCCCGGATTCAGCAACCAGCAAGGCGATTGCCGGGTCGCTGGCCGACTGACGGGCCGGCCCCAACGCCCTCGCGTAGCCGCGGTGGCGAAGGCCCGGCAAAAATTGTGTAGACTTGTCTGCGCTGCCTTTTGTAGGTGACACTTCCGCAGGAATGAACTGCGGGACTGCCATTTCGTAAGGCACATGGTGGGTATAGCTCAGTTGGCAGAGCGCCTGGTTGTGGTCCAGGAGGTCGCGGGTTCAAGCCCCGTTACTCACCCCAAGAAGGTCGATGGTTGACCTTGGAAGGCCGTTCCTGAAGAACTTCGGGGGCGGCCTTACCTGTAAGACCCAGGCCGGGGACAGCCGGCCATGAACCACCGTGGAGGTTGGACCGCATGGAACGCACAGTGTTCGAGGAAGACCATCTGCTGTTCCGTGAGGTCGCGGCCGAATTCACCTCCCGTGAGGTTTCCCCGCACTACACCCAGTGGGATCAGGACCACCTGATGCCCCGCACCCTGTGGACGGCTGCTGGCGAGCAGGGCCTGCTGGGCCTGGCGGTGCCCGAGGAGTTCGGCGGCGCAGGAATGCCCGACTACCGGTTCCGGGCTGTGCTGGACGAAGAGTTCGCCAAAACCAACCACCTCGCCGTCGGACTGGCTTTCCACCTGCACGACGACATGGTGCTCCCCCACCTGCTTGCCTACGGCAGCGACGACCTGAAGTCGCGCTGGCTTCCCGGAATGGTCAGTGGCGAACGGGTGACGAGTGTGGCCTGGACCGAACCGGGGGCGGGCAGTGATCTGCGTGGGATCAGAACCAAGGCCGTGCGCGACGGCGACGACTGGCTGATTTCCGGGCAGAAGACCTTCATCGGCAACGGCATCAGCGGTGACGCTTCACTGGTGATGGCTCGCACCGATGGCAGCACGGGCCGTGGCGGAGCCGACTCCTTCTCGCTCTTCATGGTCGAAAAGGGCGAGGGATACACCACCGGCAAGCAGCTCGACAAGATGGGGCTCAAGGCCTCGGATACCGCTGAACTCTTCTTCGACAGTGTCCGGGTGGTCGGTGACAACCTGGTGGGCGAGCTCGGTCACGGACTCCGCTACGCCCACGAACAATTGCCGCAGGGTCGGCTCGCGATCGCTGTTGCGGCCTCAGCTGTCTCCCGTGCGATCTACGAGGCCACCGTCACGTACACCAAGGAGCGCAACGCGTTCGGCGAACGGGTCATCGATTTCCAGAACACCCGCTTCCAGCTCGCCGATATCCTCACGGAGGTGGAGGTCACCGAGACCTACGTCGACCAGGCGATGCTCGCGTTCAACGCGGGCACCCTGGATGCTGCCGCCGCCGCACGGGTCAAGCTGTGGGCCAGCGAACGCGCCACGTCGATCACTGACCGTTGCCTCCAGCTGCACGGAGGGTACGGGTACATCCTCGAATACCCGGTTGCCCAGGCGTTCCTGGCCACCCGGTTGCTCACTATCTTCGGCGGCACAAGCGAGATCATGCGCGACGTCGTCGGCCGCCACATCGCCGGCTGACCCACCCCTGCCACTAGTCGTAGTCCCTCCCCAATCCACAGGAAACACCACAATGACTGTTCGTCCCGTCACCATCACCGGTGAGCCAGTGCTGCACCGCCGGGCCGCCGTCGTCACCGCGTTTGATGACGACCTCCGCGCCCTGATTGCCGATATGTTCGAGACCATGGACGAGGCCAACGGCGTTGGGCTCGCAGCCCCCCAGATCGGCGTCGGTCAGCGGATCTTTGTCTACGGCATGGAGAACGACGACGACGTGGCGCCGCGCGGGGTACTGGTCAACCCTTCGTTGGTGACCACCAAAATTTCGGGGGCCGATCCCGACCCGGAGGAAGAGTCCGAGGGGTGCCTGTCGGTGCCGGGCGAGTCCTTCCCCCTGAAGCGGGCCGACTGGGTCAAGGTGACCGGCTTCGACGGCTTCGGGGAACGGCTGGAGTTCGTTGCCACTGGGTGGTTTGCGCGCTGCATGCAGCACGAGTATGACCACCTTGAGGGCAAGCTCTACGTGGACCGACTCATCGAGCCGTATTCCAAGGCTGCCCGCAAAGCCATCAAGAAAAATGACTGGGGAGTTCCCGGGCTGACCTGGATGCCGGGGGTGGATCCGGACCCGTTCGGCCACTAGACGGGCCCGGGCGTCAGTCCCATGGCTCCTGTCCGGGTTCCAGGTCCTCGAGTCGCTCCACGTGGCGCAGCGGACCGAAGATGGCCACCAAGGGCGCTGCGACTGACAGCAGGACCCCGATCAGGACGGCATTCCAGATGCCGACCAGCTCGGCGAGGGCTCCCCCGAGGATGCTGGCCACGCCGAGCATGCCCCAGCTGACCATCCGGGAGGCAGCACCAAGTCTGCCCATCATGGCAGGCGGACACACGCGTTGCCGGAAGGCCGACCCGACCACGATGTTCCAGGCGATGCACACGCCCATCACGAACATCCCCACGACTCCCCAGAGCATTCCGAAGCCGGGGGTCATGATCAGGAGCGACGCGTACCCGAGTACGCCGGGAACCATTGCGTAGCGCCAGACCGGGCCCGAGCCGAACCGCTCGGTAGCCCGTTTGACGGTGATGCCGCCCAGCGCTCCGCCGACCGATGCCGCAGCCATGAGCACCCCCAGCCAGATTTCCGACTCATTCAGTGTTCGCAGCACCAGGAGCACCAAAAGGGAGGCGACCATGCTGCCGCCGAGGTTCCAGAGGGCAGCGTTGAACAGGATGGCCCGGAGCGGTCCGGTACTGAAGGTGTAGCGCAGACCGTCCTTCATTTCCCGGAAGATGCGCCGCTCCCCCTGATAGGGTTCGGCTTCCTTGAGCTTGAGGGAGGAGATGGCGACGAGGGAGGCGAAGGAGGTGATGATCTGGACCAGGAGCGAGTTCGAGGCGCCTACCGCCACCGTCAGCCAGCCAGCGATGCCCCGCCCTGCCGCGTCCGCTGACGCTGACGAGGCAGTCATCAGGCCGTTTCCCTCGACAAGTTCGTCCTTGGAAACAGCCTGCGGAATGAGTGCCTGATCCGCCAGGGTAAAGAAGACGGCCGAGAGACCCACGAGGAACGCGATGACAAATAGTTGCGCCACCGACATGATCCCGAGCCAGAAGGTGACGGGGATGGTTGCCAAAGCCGCGATCCGGCCAATGAGGGACCACACGATGACCGGCTTCCGTGGCCACCGATCCACCCACACGCCCACCGGTAGCCCGAGGAGCAGCCAGGGGAGAAAAGTCATTCCCGCGAGGGCCGCAACGGCGAAGTCGCTGGCCTGCAGTTCGACCACTGCGATGACCGGAAGTGCGATGGAGGTGACGGCTGTGCCCAGCACGCCGACCGTTCCGGAAAGCCACAGTGCACGGAAGTTTGGATTGCGTACCAGCAGCGACTTCTGCGGCGCCACGGTGTTTGTCATTGGGATAGCGTATCCGAGCAAACACCGGTCAGATGCCATCTTCGCTATTCAGCAAAAACTTCATTCGGGGCTATTGACCCACGGCTATTGCGCCCCGATAATCCCGCGTACTTGCGCCGTTTATACGAGTCCGGCTAGAGCTGGGAATATGTTTCGAATTGTTTTCGCGTTGCCGCATCGAAAGATGGAATGCCCACGGCCGCCATTCCTTCCTCAGCCATTTTGCGCAGCTCATCCGGATACCCGAAGTGCTCGAATGCGTCTGGGTAATACGCGTCATGGAAAGCTAGCGAGCCGTGCGCTTCGATCAGGTCGGCAATGTGCTCATTGACCCACGTTGGCCGCGCTGTTGACCCTGCGGCGTGAATGAACACGTCTCCGTAATAAAGGGGTCGGGTGGCAAGGAATTCCACAATGGATTCGCTGCGCACAAACTCGTCAACCATCACGGTCTCCTTCGGATTGAGCATGGCTCGGATGAGCCTGCGGCGAAGACACTTGGTGCACCTATTGCAGCCCGGTACATCGATTTTCACACAATAAGCTGCATCATTCATGCGCCCTCCCGCCATGACGATTCTGGCGTTGCCAATTTCGGAGAGGAACGAGGTGGGAAGTATATTCACCCCGATAGTCTGGAATACCCGGTACCAGACGTCTGCGTTCCGGGGTTTGTAGCCGACTCCCCCAGAGAGATAGGTTCCGGTCATTTCGGTGCCCGAAATGATGTTGCGCGGCTCGACAATCAGCGAAGAGATATACACCGCGACCCACAGAGGGAGACCCCACGCCGAAAAGAGTTGCCTCAGGTTATCGAAAACCACCCAATTTTCGGGCTGCCTGCGCAGAATGGCGTTTACTACATCCGTGTAGGTTGCCGTGCTCGTCGGAAGGGGTGTTTCATGGACCAAGGGGATCCCCGGGAAGAGGATGCTTGCCGCGAGGGAATCGACTCCGCCGCCATAGCTGATGACGGTGTCGACCTTGGGGAGATACGGGCCGGGTACACCATTGCCAGAGACTGACACCCCCGGAAGAATCCAGGGTCTGCGAAGCGCGGCCTGAAGGTTGGCCGATACCGGGAAACTGGTACGTAGCTCGAAATCGGTCTCCGGCAGCACGGGGAAAAAGGCCAGCACTCCGATCAGGGCGAGCACATCCGGGTGGATGGATGCGAAGTCGATCCCTTCGCACTCCACCGAGAGCACCGGGTCGACGAGCATCATGGCGATACCGCCCTCGGATCGTGTCACTTCTCCCCGGCTCACGTCTCCGGAAATGCCGAGACGGAGGCGGTTCTTGCCAATAAAGGCGTCAAACTTCACCGTTTGCATGTCGTAATGATAACGACACAGGGCGATTCGTCCGGGAGCGGACACTGCCCGGGAGGACCGGGGTCGAGGGATGGGTTGACCGATACGCCGGGTTCTGTGCTTCCTGCCGTCGCCGGCGAAGAAGCGGCGGCCATCCATCTACGAACGCCGTTGCCGACGCCCTCCAGCGGCCTACCCGGACACTCAGGCGAGCAGCCTTCAAACGCGCCCTGTCTGGCCTTGCTCCGGGTGGGGTTTACCGAGCCGCACCGGTCACCCGGCACGCTGGTGGTCTCTTACACCACCTTTTCACCCTTACTACCCCAGACATTGCTGCCTGGCGCAGCGGTCTATTTTCTGTGGCACTTTCCTGCGGGTTACCCCGAGTGGGCGTTACCCACCACCCTGCTCTGCGGAGCCCGGACGTTCCTCGGCGAACCGGAGCCCGTGCACAAGGCACTGCGACCGGTCCAACGCGACCGCCTGGTCAACCCATCCTTCATCGATTCTACGGGCTGGCGGAGACCCGTGCCGCACGCCGAACAGCTTCGCCCCGCGCACAGTCCGGAGGCACGGTTCGGTAACACCCGGAGATCTTGGGTAAAGTGGTGCGGTGCTGATTCTACTGCCGCCCTCCGAAGGTAAGTCACCCGCAGTTAAGGGGCCCACAGTGGATCTGGGAATGCTCGGGTTCCCTGAACTGACCGAGGCCCGCCACACTGTGCTGGATGCCCTCGCCGCCGCAAGCACCGATCCCGCCGCCCACAGCATTCTGGGAGTGGGCCAGTCCCTCGGAGCCGAAATACAACGGAACGTCACGCTCCGCGACCAGCCGGCGGCCCCCGCTTACCTGATCTACTCCGGCGTGCTGTACGACGCGCTGGGCTACCGCACCATGACCCCGGTACAGCGTCGAAAAGCCCATGAGTCGGTGGTGGTGGTCTCGGCGCTGTGGGGTGCCCTGGGTTTCGCCGATGCCATTCCTGCCTACCGGTTATCCATGTCAGTCACACTCCCCGCCACCGGAACCCTCTCCTCATTCTGGAAGCCGCGGCTGACTGCGCCCCTGGGCGACCGGTCCGGGGACGCACTGGTGGTCGACTGCCGTTCCAGCACCTACGCGACGGCGTGGGCCGGCCACCCTGAGCGGACCGTCGCAGTCAACGTTCTGCTCGAACGGGACGGCAAGCGCACAGTCGTCTCGCACGCCGCGAAGCATACCCGTGGACTGCTTGCCCGGCATCTGCTGACCCGGCGGGCGCGGCAGCCGGGCACCCCAGCGGAGCTGTTGAAAGCCGCCCGGGAACGCTGGACCGCTGAACTGATCCCCGCGACACCCCGCAAACCGGCTCAGCTGAACATCATCCTGCCCGGCTGAGCGCGTCCTAGTCTCCCGCGGCGCCGTCCCATTCGGCGACCAGTTCCACCTCGAAGCCGGCCTTGTTTTCCAGGTACGCTGCATAGCTGTCCTTGCCACCGGCGTGCGGGTAGGCGGCAGCAAACATTGGGGTCCACCCGTGGCTGGTGGCCCGGCGTGCCAGCAAGTCGACCTCCGCCGGGGTGCCTGCCCGGAAGGCCAGGTGGTTCAGCCCGGGGTGCAACCGTTGGTGGGGTTCGTCGGCGACGGCCGATCCTGATTCGATCACCAGGTACAGGCCGTCGGCACCGACAAAACTGGTGCCCTCGGCCCAGGTCTCCTTGACGGTGAACCCGAGTTGCCGGAGCAGCCAGCCGATCGAGTCGTTTGCCTCCTGCAGGTCCCTCACCCAGAGCTCCACGTGGTGCAGCCGTCCCGTGGGCTGCCTGACCCGCTCCGGTCCGCCGTCGGACGGCTCAGGTTCCGGTGAGGAAGCGGCGGCCGAGGCTGAGGAAGCGCGCGGCACCCAGGGGATACCGGCCATCCCGGCATCCATCGCTTCGTTGGACAGCCGGTCAGCGTCCTTATTGATCTCGCGGGGAATCCACTGGTACTTGACCCGGGAGGGGTCGAGCACCGCACGGGCCTTGGTGGCCAGGGCGCGCATGTCCGCGTGCTTGATCTTCCAGCGGCCCTCCATCTGCTCGACCACCAGTTTGGAGTCCATCTTGACCAGGATGCGGCACGTGGGATCCAGCTCGTTCGCCAGTTCCAGGCCGGCCACCAACCCCGAGTACTCGGCAACGTTGTTGGACACCTTGCCCAGATAGGCGGCCTTTTCGACCAGGATCTCCCCAGTCTCGGGGTCCCGGACCAGGGCGCCATAGCCAGCGTGTCCGGGGTTTCCCCGGGAACCGCCGTCGGCCTCCACGATCAGGAAGCGCGGAGGTGCTGCAGGTTCGGTGGGCTCACTCAGGTGGTCAAAGAGGGTCTGTTCAGCTGGCACTGGCCTAATTGCCCCATTCGGCGGAGCGGACCAGGATGGCACCCGAGTCTGGGCAGAACACGATGTCGTCCTCAGCGGCTTTCTTGAGCTCAGCAAGATCTCCGGGGCTCAACTGCATTCCCGAGCCCTCCGACGTGCCATGGAACAGTCGTGCCGCACCGACACCGCGGCGGGCTAGTGTCTTCTCGTACAACGCCAGGAGTCCGGCGTCGAACGTTCCGGCCAGTTCACTGCGCTGGGCGCGTACGGATCCTGCCTCCTCCTCGATGGTGGCCAGTTCGGCGTCGCGGGTGGACTCGATCGCGGTGAGGCGCTCCTGCGCTTCCACCTTCCGCTGCTGAGCTGCTTCCTTGGCGGCACGGGCGGCGTCCACCCGTTCCATGATGTCCAATTCCACGTCTTCCAGGTCAGAGCGGCGTTTGGTCAATGACGCGATCTCACTCTGAAGGGCGGTCAGGTCCTTGGGGCTCCCGGTCCCGCTGTCGAGGCGTTTCTGGTCGCGCTCCAAGCGGTTCACCACCGATTGCACGTCATCCTCAGCGCGGGTGAGGTCACGTTCCAGGTCGCTGAGGACAGTCGCGGTCGCAACGAGCTCGCTGTCAGTGCCTTCCAGCTGCTTTGCCAGCTCAGCGAGGGCCGGATTGGCACGCGCGGTGGCGGCCTGCCGCTGCAGCTGGTTCAACCGCGAATCCAGTGCCTGAAGTTCCAACAGCCGAAGCTGTTCTGCCGGTGCTGCTTTTGCCACAGTAAAACCTCCGCGGTTGCCGATTACCCGTCCATCTACCCTATTGCACGGCGCCTCCCGCGGTCACCGCCGTTCAGAACGACGGCGCGCGCCGTCGGGCGTACCGCGCCCTAGTGCACCCCTGCGGTGAGCACGAAGTCCCACGGGTCGGTGTTGACGCTGCTCACCCGGATGTCGGCGTCGAACCCGTGGTCCGCCAGCACGTTGGCCAGCGCCGCCGCGGCGGGGGTCAGCCACAGCCACTCACTGCCGAAGTGCGACACATCGATGAGGTAAGGCCGGTCGTTCGAGGCTGCCTCCCGGGCCTCCGAGACGGGGTGGTGTCGGAGATCGGCGGTCACGTACACGTCAGCCCCGCTTGCCCGTACCTGGTCGAACAGGCTGTCTCCGGCGCCGCCGCAGACGGCAACCCTGCGCACAAGCCCATCCCGGTCGCCGGCCACCCGGACTCCACCGGCCACCGCGGGGAGAATGGAGAACACCACTCCCGCGAAGTCTCCCAGGGTGGTGGGGGTCTTCAGGTTCCCTACCCGCCCCAGCCCTTCCTCCGGCAAACCGCCGGTCGAGGACGTGAGGGGTTGGACATCCGTCAGGCCGAACGCGTCCGCCAGCACATCGGATACTCCCCCGACGGCGCTGTCACCATTGGTGTGCACGGTGGTGAGGGCGCACCCGCCTTCGATCAGCCGGTGCACCGCGTTGCCCTTGAAGTGGGTTGCCGCCACCGAATTGACCGGCTTCATCATCAGTGGATGATGGGTGATGATGAGGTCGGCGCCCCACTCAAGCGCCTCGCTGATGACCTCGTGCGTCGGATCGACGGCGAACAGGATCTTCGAGGCGCTGTTGCTCGGCTTTCCCACCACCAGGCCAACCGCGTCCCAACTTTCCGCCAGGGTTTCGGGCCAGAGCTCTTCAACCGCCAACAGCACCTCGGCCACGCTGGGCGGTTTGGGACTCCCAACACCGTCGGTAGTGCGTTGGCCAGTCATCAACGGATCAGCTTCCATGGCTCTAGTTGTACCCGCTCAGGTAGGAACGGCCCAATTTTCGTGGCGCTTCCGGCGGCTGCGCCGGATAGGGTCGGGAATCTTCTGGCCCGGCAACGCATTGATATAGGCATGATGACATTCGTGCTCGGCGGAGGCTGTTTCTGGTGCCTCGACGCCCTTTACCAAAAAACCCGCGGCGTCACCGATGTGATCTCCGGTTATACCGGTGGCCATACCCCCGATCCGGACTATGACGCGGTCTGCTCAGGCACCACCGGTCACGCCGAGGTTGTGGCAGTGACCTTCGACGAAACGGTCATCCCTGCCGAGGTGATCCTCGATATGTTCTTCGTGTCGCACGACCCCACCACGCTGAACCGGCAGGGGTACGACGTCGGTACCCAGTACCGGTCCTCGATGTTCTACCAGGACACCGAGCAGAAGGAACTGTTTGAGCGGGCCATCGAGCGGAACCAGGAGAGCTGGTCCGACCCGATCGTGACCGAGGTGACCCGGCTCCCGCGGTTCCACCCGGCGGAGGAGTGGCATAACAATTTCTACGCAAAGCACCCCGAACAGGGTTACTGCCGCGTGATCATCAACCCCAAGCTGGCCAAGGCGCGCAAGTATTACGCTCAATGGCTGATTGACTAGATTTCCGGCACGGCGGAACGCCGCGCGGCTAGGCTGAATCCCAGCGCGCAGCGCAGGATCCGGCGAGCACTCCCCCGACCCCCGACCCTAGGCAGGTAGCAATGGCAAAGATTTACGACGACGTCACTCAGCTGGTGGGGCGGACCCCCCTGGTCCGTCTCAACCGTCTCACCGAGGGCCTCGACGCCCAGGTTGCCGTGAAGCTTGAGTTCTACAACCCCGCGAACAGCGTCAAGGACCGAATCGGCGTCGCCATCATCGATGCTGCCGAGAAGGCCGGAGCACTCAAGCCAGGCGGCACCATCGTGGAGGGGACGTCGGGCAACACTGGCATCTCGCTCGCCATGGTCGGTGCGGCGCGCGGCTACCGGGTGCTCTTGACCATGCCCGAGACGATGTCCACAGAGCGCCGCGTGATGCTTCGTGCCTACGGCGCCGAGATTGTGCTGACACCCGGATCCGAGGGTATGCGTGGCGCCGTTGATAAGGCCAAGGACATCGTGGCGACGACTGAGAACGCCATCTGGGCGCAGCAGTTCGCCAACGAGGCCAACCCCGCCATCCACCGCGCGACGACTGCCGAGGAGGTCTGGGAAGACACCGACGGCGCCGTCGACATCTTCGTGGCAGGCGTGGGCACCGGCGGAACCATCACCGGCGTCGGGCAGGTCCTGAAAGAACGCAAGCCCGGGGTGCAGATCGTTGCCGTGGAGCCAGCGGACTCGCCAATCCTTAACGGTGGCGCGCCCGGACCTCACAAGATCCAGGGTATCGGCGCCAACTTTGTCCCCGAAATCCTGGACCGGAACGCCTATGACGAGGTCATGGATGCGACAGTTGAGGATTCAGTGCGGGTGGCCCGTGCCCTCGGAACCCAGGAAGGGATCCTGGGCGGCATCTCGTCCGGCGCCATCGTGTGGGCGGCGTTGGAGCTCGCCAAGCGGCCAGAGAACGCGGGTAAGCTCATTGTGGCAATTGTCTGCGACTTCGGTGAGCGGTACATCTCCACTGTCCTTTTTGACGATATCCGGGGCTAACCCCACCAACAGAAAGTAGTCTGTGAGTTTTCTAGCGCGACTGCACGAGGATCTGGAGACGGCGCGAGAGCACGATCCAGCCGCCCGTGGCTCCATCGAGAATGGACTGGTCTATTCCGGTCTGCACGCCATCTGGGTGCACCGACTCACGCACCGCATGTGGGCGCGGCCAGGGCTCCGGTTCCCGGCACGGCTGCTCGCACAGCTGGCGCGGGCCGCCACCGGGATCGAGATCCATCCCGCAGCGACCATTGGCCGGCGGTTCTTCATTGACCACGGCATGGGCGTGGTCATTGGCGGTACCGCCGAGATCGGCGACGACGTGATGCTCTACCAGGGCGTCACGCTGGGCGGGCGGTCTCTTGAAAAGGTCAAGCGGCATCCGACGATCGGTGACAGGGTAACGATCGGTGCTGGTGCGAAGGTGCTCGGACCAATCACGATTGGTGCCGGCAGTGCGATCGGCGCCAACGCCGTCGTCGTCAAGGACACGCCCCCGGATTCGATTGCCACCGGCATTCCCGCAACGTTCAGGCATCGTGACTCCACACGGGAGACTCTCCCGGCGGTCGATCCGGCCGAGTACATCGATCCGGCGCTGTACATCTAGCGCCCCACTTTCAGCGCGGTCAGCCGGCGTTGGTTCTTAACTAGTGATGGCCCGGGCACTATGCCCGGGCCATCACTAGTTAAGAGGAGCTAGTGGGTGTCCACCGCTTCAATTTCGGACTTGTCCTCGCCCCACAGGGTGTGGAACGTGCCATCCATGTCCACCCGGTTGTAGGTGTGGGCACCGAACAGGTCCCGGAGGCCCTGGGTCAGTGCCGCGGGCAGCCGACGACGGCGCAGACCGTCGTAGTAGGCCAGCGATGCCGAGAACACCGGCACGGGGATACCGAGTTGGACGGCTGTCGACACGACGCGACGCCAGGCGGGGAGCGCCCCGGCAATCGACTCGGCGAATGCCGGGGCCAGCAGCAGGTTCACCGGCTGGCCGTCAGCAGTAGCGTACGCCTTCATGATGTCGTCCAGCAGTTCGGCACGGATGATGCAGCCAGCGCGCCACAGCGACGCAATCTCGTCGAGCTTCAGTTCCCAGCCGTACTCCTTGGCAGCAGCTGTGAGCATGTCGATGCCCTGGGCGTAGCTGACCAGTTTCGACGCGTACAGGGCCAGGCGAACGTCCTCAACGAACGACTCAGGCAGGTCCACGGTGCCCTCATGACCGGCAAGGATGTCCTGTGCCTGGGCCCGCTGGTCCCGCTGCGAGGACAGGCCCCGGGCAAATACGGACTCAGCGATGCCCGACGTCGGGCTGCCCAGTTCCAGCGCCGACACAACTGTCCAACGGCCGGTGCCCTTCTGCCCCGCCGAGTCGACGACGACGTCGACGAAGGGTTTGCCGGTCTTGGCATCCGTGTGGCCGAGCACTTCAGCGGTGATTTCAATCAGGAAGGACGAGAGGGTGCCGGTATTCCAGTCGGTGAAGATCTTGGACTGTTCGGCGGGCTCGATGCCGGCGCCGGAGCGCAACAGGTCGTAGGCTTCGCCGATCACCTGCATGTCGGCGTATTCGATGCCGTTGTGAACCATTTTCACGAAGTGCCCGGCACCGTCGGTGCCGATCCAGCGGCAGCAGGGTTCACCGTTGTATTTGGCGGAAATCTTCTCCAGCATGGGGCCCAGGGAATCGTAGGACTCGCGTGAGCCGCCGGGCATGATGGACGGGCCCAGCAGGGCGCCCTCCTCGCCGCCGGAGACCCCAACGCCCACGAAGTGCAGGCCCTTGGTCGCCAGGGCGGCTTCCCGTCGTCGGGTGTCTTCGTAGTGGGAGTTGCCGCCGTCGATCACAATGTCGCCTGGCTCGAGCAGCGGTTCCAGCTGGCCGATAACCGAATCCACGGGTCCGCCAGCCTTGACCATGATCAGGACCCTGCGGGGCTTCTCCAGGGAATCGACCAGTTCCTCAAGGGTTTCGGTGCGGACGAAGTCGCCGTCGTCGGCGTGCTTCGCCAGCAGCGCGTCGGTCTTCTCGATCGACCGGTTGTGCAACGCGACGGTGTAACCGTTGCGGGCAA
Organism: Arthrobacter sp. 147(2020); assembly: GCF_013116715.1. Taxonomy (NCBI): domain Bacteria; kingdom Bacillati; phylum Actinomycetota; class Actinomycetes; order Micrococcales; family Micrococcaceae; genus Arthrobacter; species Arthrobacter sp. 147(2020). Next base: position 25,300 of record NZ_JABFOM010000014.1, on the reverse strand, counting down.
GGTTGCGGGCCAAGTTTGCGCCCATGACCGCTAGGCCTGTGACACCAATCTGTGCACTCATGAAGTCTCCAATACTGGGTTTGCCCCCGGGTGTCGGGGGCCGATGCGCGGGCAGCCGGAAGAGCTCCGCGCCACGAAACAGTACTTTTACCTTATTACCGCCGGATACCTACTGGCCACACGGCGACCAATAGTGAAGCAGCCGTGTCCCCCCTGCCGGCACCGAGGTCAACCCTTCCGAGGACGATCGTTGCACGACTGATATAGATTAACCCAAGACATTCATCAGGGAAGGAGCTTGTCATTTCGCGACCAACCGCCCGACAGTCGGCTCCGTTCCGGCCGGACATCCAAGGCTTGCGGGCGGTAGCGGTGGGGGCGGTAGTGCTCTACCACGCCGGTTTGTCAGCGGTGCCGGGAGGCTACGTCGGCGTCGACATCTTCTTCGTCATCTCCGGCTTCCTCATCACCGGCCAGCTGATCTCCATGCTGGAAGCCCAGGGCCGGATCCCCTTTGGCGAGTTCTACGCCAAACGTATCCGTCGCATCATCCCCGCCTCGTTCGCTGTGCTTGCCCTGACCACCGTGGCGTCGCTGGTGTTTCTTCCCCCAGCCACCCGTCCCGGCGCTCTAGAGGACGCCATCGCCACCGCCCTGTATGTCCCCAATGTGCTGTTTGCCGCGCAGGGTGCTGATTACCTCGCCGAAACCGCGCCGTCACCGTTCCAGCACTACTGGTCGCTTGGCGTTGAGGAGCAGTTCTATCTGTTCTGGCCGCTGCTCCTGCTGCTGGGGTTCCTGCTGGTGCGCAGATCGACCCGGCGGCTGTTCTGGGTGGTCCTGTCGATCGTCGTCCTCTCCTTTGCCCTGTGCATCGTCCTGACCGGGACCTCGCAACCGGCAGCGTTCTTCCTGCTGCCGACCCGCGCCTGGGAGCTGGGGATCGGCGCCCTGGCGGCCTTCGCCCTGCACTCCGGGCGGGTACGCCTGAATGGCCGGCTGGCGGCGCTCGGCACCTGGCTGGGGATGGCTGGCATCGCCCTCAGCCTGATAGCCCTCAATGAGAACACCGTCTTCCCGGGGTGGGCTGCGCTCCTTCCGGTGTTGTCCACTGCCGCCGTCATCGTGTGCGGCAGCAACCTTCCGCCGGGCGGTGCCGGAGTGCTGCTGAGCCGCGCCCCGATGCAGAAGGTGGGCGCCTGGTCGTACTCGATCTACCTGGTGCACTGGCCGCTGCTGGTTATCCCGCAGGCGGCGGTCGGCTATGAAAATCCGCTACCGCTGGCCCTCACCCTGACTCTGGGTGCACTCAGCGTGCCGCTGGCGGTTCTGCTGTACAGGTATGTGGAGAATCGTTTCCGTCACCCGGCGGCGGGGAGCCCGTTGCGCTCACGCCGGGTCATCGCAACTGCGGCACTCGCGTCTCTGGCGTTCGTGGCGGTCGCCGCCGGTCTCAACGCGGTGCAGAGCACAGCACCGATCGCCTCTACCCGTGACGCGGCGTCGCAACCGTTGCAGGTGGCCCCCAATGGCTCCACCTTCGTTCCAGCCAACTTGAACCCGACCCTGCGCGATGCACCGGACAGCATTCCTGGGACGTACGACGACGGCTGTCACGCCGATTTCCCCGCGACCGAGGTCAGGACCGACTGCGTCTACGGGGACCCCGACGGCACCGTGGACATTGTGCTCTTCGGCGACTCCCATGCCGCACAGTGGTTTCCGGCTCTGGAGGCCTACGCCACCGACGGCTCCTTCCGCCTGCACAATCTCACGAAATCCAGCTGCCCATCTGTGGATATTGAGATCCTCCACGAGCAGCGCCCATACTCCCAGTGCGAGGAATGGCGTCAGAGCGCCTTCGAGTACATTGATGAACTCAATCCAGCTGTAGTGGTGCTCAGCAACTTCGGGGAGGTGGCACCCGTTGACACCTCGACCGCACTCGTGGAGCAGTGGGAGGCGGGCTTGCGTTCCACTCTGGCCGCACTGCCTGCGTCATCGCACGCACTGGTCCTCGCGGATACCCCGAACCACAGTGCGTCCCCGCTGGACTGCCTGTCCCGGAACACCGAGGAGGCCGCGGCCTGTGACCTGCCCCGGGCAGAAGCGCTCGACGGCGAGATTATTGCCGCGGAAGAGCGGGCGGTGCAGGAGGGCAACTCGTCGTTCATTGACCTGAGTAGCTACCTCTGTACCGACATTTGTCCGTCAATCATTGGAGACCTGCTGGTCTACCGGGATGAGCACCACATCACCACCACGTTCAGTAGGGCGCTGGCGGGACCGTTAGGCGAAGAGATCGACAGGGTCCGGTAGCGTCGGCTGCCAGCCTGACGGCCGATAGTGCCTCAGGCTGCGCCGGGGCAGAGATGCTCGGCGGCGAGGGCCTGGGTGATCCGGATGCGTTCCACGGTTTCGTCGGTCAGGTTCTCGGCGGGGTTGCGGGCGCCCAGCTCCTCGAGGTTGGCACCTGCCTCCAGATCGGCACACACCTGCTCACCGGTGGCAATCAACTGCTCGTCCCCGGAATAGGCCGAATCGGGTGCCTGCTCGCGGAGCTCGGTGAGGAAGCGCTCCTGGGCGGCCACGCTCCCCCTGTCGGCTGTCCCGCAGCCAACCAGGCCAACCATCAGGCACAGCATTGCTGCGCCTGAGGTGCGGCGTGAAGTTCCACTGCTGATCATCGCGACTGTAGATCCCTTCTCTTCGTCCAACCCGGTTCCGACCGGTAGCGCAGTTCCTGATAAAAAAACCCCGCCGTCTCAAGCGTTAGTGCTTGAAAGGGCGGGGTTTTTGGTGGTGGGTCCTACCGGGATCGAACCGATGACATCCACGGTGTAAACGTGGCGCTCTACCAGCTGAGCTAAAGACCCTTACCTGTCGGTGGCGGCCCTCGGACCGGCCAACCAACGAAGAATTACTCTACTGGGATTCCCAAGAGAACGCCAATCGTCCGCCCTGCCCGCTACTGCAGGTCGGGCAGTTCATCGGCCAGGTAGCTGAGCGCCTCGGAGACCCCCAGGTTGACCAGCATGTTGGCCAGGTCATCACCACGGGTGGCGCCCCGATTGATGATTACCACGGGCTTCCCTGCCTTCGCGGCGTGCCTGACGAAACGCAGTCCGCTCATCACGGTCAGGGATGACCCGGCGACCAGCAACGCGTCGCCGGAGTCCACCACCTGGTAGGCCTCGGCAACCCGGTCCTTCGGCACGTTCTCCCCGAAGTACACGAAGTCCGGCTTCAGCATGCCGCCACAGTTGGGGCAGGGGGCCATCACAAAATCGCTCGTGTCGTCGACGTCGGCATCGGCGTCAGGCGCGACGTCCCCCGCGTTCGATTCACGCTCCAGGTAACCGGGGTTCAGCGCTTCCAGCAGGACCGCAATCTCGGACCGGCTATAGCTCCTGGCGCACTGCAGGCAGACGACGCGGTCGTAGGTCCCGTGCAGGTCGATCACCTGTTCACTGCCTGCCGCCGAGTGGAGCCTGTCCACGTTCTGGGTGATCAGCCCGGAGAGCAGCCCCCGGGATTCGAGCGACGCCAGGGCGAGGTGACCGGGGTTGGGGTCGGCGTGACGGAGGTGGTGCCAGCCCACATGGTTGCGGGCCCAGTACCGGCGCCGCAGCACTTCATCGCCGACGAACTGTTGGTACGTCATGGGGTTACGTGGGACCGATTGGGGCCCGCGGTAGTCCGGAATGCCGGAGTCGGTGCTCAGTCCCGCGCCGGTCAGGACGGCGAGGCGGTGGCCGCTGAGCAGTCTCACCACCTCTGCCATTCGGGTGCGTTGCTCGGGGCTGAAGGTGGGAGCGGGATCTACTGGGTCACCACTGGCGAATCCGGTCAGACCGAGGCCAGGGGGTGTAGCTGCTCCCCCAGCTGACTCGGGTGTCACAATGACGGTCCGACGCCGTTTACCCGGCCGGTGAGGTTGGTCAGCGCCGCCCGGTAGTCCTCGAGCGGACGGGGCTGGCCGAGCTCAGAGCGGAGGGTCGCCACAATGACACCCTGCGCGTCGATGAGGAAGGTGGCACGTTCTGCATAACCCCGGTCGGCGTCGAACGCGCCGTATCGGGCGGCGACATCGCCGTGGGGCCAGAAGTCTGCCAGCAGGTCGAAGCTGAAGCCTTGGTCCTGGGCGTACGCACGCAGAGTGTATTTGGAATCGACCGAAACGGCGAGAAGCCGCACGCCGTCGTCGTCAAACAAAGCCAGATTGTCGCGCAGCTCGCAGAGTTCGCCGGTGCAGACACCCGAGAACGCGAAGGGATAGAACACCACAGCGACGGGCGTTCCGCGCAGATCGCTGAGGCGGACCGTCTCACCGAACTGGTTGGACAGGGCGAAGTCAGGTGCTGGCTCGCCCATCAGCGGGAGCCCGCTCATGCTAGCTTTTCCGTCGGCTGACCAATCGGGTAGCGGCCCAGTCCTTCGAGACACCAGCCGACGACGTGGCGTGCAGACCCGCGGTAGGAGCGGCTTCCTGGATGATCGAGGGGGCAACGTAGCCGGTGCGTCCGGACTTCGGGGTCAGGACCCAGACAGTGCCGCCTTCGTCGAGGCAGGTCAGTGAGTCAACGAGTGCGTCGACGAGGTCGCCGTCGTCGTTGCGCCACCAAAGCAGCACACCGTCCACAACGTCCTGGTCCTCTTCAGTGAGCAGTTCAGACCCGGTTTCATCCTCGAGGGTTGCGCGGAAGTCGAAATCCACATCCTCGTCGTAGCCGAGTTCCTGAAGCAGGTCCCCGTTCTTGAAACCCAACTTGCCCGCCACGGTATCCGTTGTGGCGGCTTCGGCCTCGCTCACTGTTTTCCTCCCGAAAGACTGTGGTCACTTTGATTAGCGGATCCACTAGTTACGTTGATATGCATTATTACCAGCCAACACCTTTAAACGCCATGCATCAAGCCAGCCGGTCTCCCTGGCGAATCCTCGGTCGCATATGTACACCATATAGGGAGGAAACCGCCGGAAAGTCCCGCCCGGACGCCCCCGGTGGATCCAGGCGCGGGCGGATGCCGCAAATACCGCCGAGAGCGGAAACCGCTCAGCTGCCGGGTCTCCACTACGCATCTCCGACTCGTCGCGGCTAGAGTTACAAAAGTGATTTGTCACGATCCTTACGATCTTGGGGTCGTGGCCACAGACAGGCTGCGGAGCATCGTTCCGTTGCGTCAGTTGTAAGCATCGTAGACATCATCTGCGGAGTGGGAGAGGTTTGGCGTGGCTGTAGAGCAAGGTGGACCGGAAATTCTTAGTAATTTGACCGGCGGAACCGACGGTGACCCGGAGGAGACAGCCGAGTGGATTGAGTCACTTGATGAGCTGATCCGGGTCCAGGGCACTGAACGGGCGCAGTTCATCATGCGTTCGCTGTTGCAGCGCGCTGGTGCGCGGAGCGTCGGCGTGCCCATGGTGACGACCACCGACTACGTGAACACCATTCCGGCGGACCAGGAACCCGATTTCCCGGGTGACGAGGAAATCGAACGGAAGTTCCGCGCCTGGATGCGCTGGAACGCGGCCGTCATGGTGCACCGTGCGCAGCGCCCCGAGATCGGCGTCGGCGGTCACATCTCCACCTACGCAGGAGCCGCGACCCTCTATGAGGTGGGATTCAACCATTTCTTCCGGGGCAAGGACCACCCAGGCGGCGGTGACCAGGTCTTCTATCAGGGCCACGCCTCCCCCGGCATGTATGCGAGGGCCTACCTTGAGGGACGCCTCACCGAGGAGGACCTCGATGGGTTCCGCCAGGAGAAGTCGAAGGAAGGCCACGCGCTCTCCTCCTACCCGCACCCCCGGCTGATGCCGAACTTCTGGGAATTCCCCACCGTGTCGATGGGAATCGGCCCGATGAACGCGATCTACCAGGCGCAGTCCAACCGCTACCTCCACAACCGTGGCATCAAGGACACCTCCGACCAGCAGGTCTGGGCCTTCCTGGGCGACGGCGAGATGGACGAGCCGGAATCACGCGGCCTGCTGCAACTCGCAGCCAACGAGCGCCTGGACAACCTGAACTTCGTCATCAACTGCAACCTGCAGCGCCTCGATGGTCCGGTGCGCGGCAACGGCAAGATCATGCAGGAACTCGAAGCATTCTTCAGGGGCGCCGGCTGGAACGTCATCAAGGTGGTCTGGGGCCGCGAGTGGGATGACCTGTTGGAGAAGGATGAAGATGGTTCCCTGGTGGGAATCATGAACTCCACTCCCGACGGCGATTACCAGACCTACAAGGCCGAGTCCGGTGGGTTTGTCCGCGAACACTTCTTCGGGAAGACCCCGCAGACCAAGGAAATGGTCGCCGATTTCAGCGACGACAAGGTGTGGAAGCTCAAGCGCGGTGGGCACGATTACCGCAAGGTGTACGCCGCGTACAAGGCCGCCACCGAGTTCAAGGGCAAGCCGACGGTTATTCTCGCGAAGACGGTCAAGGGTTATGGCCTGGGCCCCCATTTCGAGGGGCGCAACGCGACCCACCAGATGAAGAAGCTCACCTCTGATGACCTCAAGGCGTTCAGGGACCACCTGCGCATTCCCATCACTGACGAGCAGATCGACGACGACCTGTACAACCCGCCGTACTACCACCCCGGCGCTGACGCACCCGAGATCAAGTACCTATTGGAACGCCGCAAGGCGCTCGGCGGCTTTGTCCCCGAGCGTCGCAACAAGCACACCGAGGTTACCCTGCCGGGCGACAAGGCGTACGAGGTCGCGAAGCGCGGCTCCGGCAAGCAGATGGCGGCCACCACCATGGCCTTCGTGCGGCTCCTGAAGGACCTGATGCGGGACAAGGAGTTCGGGAAGCGGATTGTCCCGATCATCCCCGACGAGGCCCGCACCTTCGGGATGGATTCCTTCTTCCCGACGGCGAAGATCTACAACCCGAACGGCCAGAACTACCTGTCCGTCGACCGTGACCTGGTCCTCGCGTACAAGGAGTCGGTCGAAGGACAGATCCTGCACGCAGGGATCAACGAGGCCGGATCGGTAGCCGCTTTCACCGCCGCCGGTACGTCCTACGCCACCCACGGCGAACCACTGATCCCCGTGTACGTGTTCTACTCGATGTTCGGCTTCCAGCGCACCGGCGACTCCTACTGGGCAGCCGCCGACCAGATGACCCGTGGGTTCATCATCGGGGCCACCGCTGGCCGCACCACGCTGACCGGCGAGGGACTGCAGCACGCGGACGGGCACTCACCGCTGTTGGCCTCCACCAACCCCGCAGTGGTCACGTATGACCCGGCCTATGGTTACGAAATTGGCCACATCATGCGTGACGGCCTGAACCGGATGTACGGCGAAGGCTCGGACGACCGGAACCTGATGTATTACATCACCGTCTACAACGAGCCGATCCTTCAGCCGAAAGAGCCGGAAGAGCTCGACGTCGAGGGCCTCCTCAAGGGCATTTATCTGGTCTCGCCTGCGAAGATCGACGGGCCGCGAACCCAGATCCTCGCCTCGGGTGTCTCAGTGCCCTGGGCCCTTGATGCACAGCGGATCCTCGCCGAGGACTGGGGGGTTTCGGCCGACGTCTGGTCGGTCACCTCGTGGACCGAGCTGCGTCGCGACGGACTGGCCGCCGAGGAAGAAGCGTTCCTCAATCCGTCCGGTGAAGCCCGCGTACCGTTCATCACCCAGCAGCTTGAAGGCGCCACCGGCCCGATCGTTGCCGTGACTGACTACATGAAGGCTGTTCCGGACCAGGTCCGCCAGTTCCTGCCCAACGAGTTTGCCACTCTTGGGGCTGACGGCTTCGGCTTCTCCGACACCCGGGCTGCAGCACGCCGGTTCTTCAAGATCGACAGCCACTCAGTGGTGGTGCGGGCTCTCGAGATGCTGGCACGCCGCGGCGAGGTGGACGCCAGCGCGCCCGCCGAAGCGATCGACAAGTACAAGCTGCTCGACGTCAACGCGGGCACCACCGGAAACACCGGTGGGGACAGCTAGCACGCGCTAGAAACTGCCCTGGAGAACAGGTGGACCGGTTATTACCGATCCACCCGTTCCCCGGGGCAGTTTTCTGTTGGGCACCGGCGAAGGTATCGCCGGTTTGTAGCCTCTACACAAATGGAGCCGGATACCGGTTCAGACGTATGCTCATGGAATGCCTGTGTCCGAACGCCCGTTTCCGCCCAGTTCCCGCAGGACCCAGATCCCGGTTGCCGACCCCGACACGGTGGAGCGGCTGCGTGCCAAGATTGGCGCACTCTCCACCGCCACTCTCCAACAACTGGACGCGTCGCTCCCCTGGTACCGAAGCCTGCGGCCGGATGAGCGCTCGGCGCTGGGCATGGTGGCGCAAAAGGGCATCGCCTCGTTTGTGAACTGGTACCAGCGCCCGGTGTCGCCTGCCTGGGTCCTCAGCGACGTTTTTGGCACAGCACCCACTGAACTCACCCGGTCCATCAGCCTGCAGAAAGCGCTGCAGCTCATTCGTGTGGTGGTGCAGGTGGTCGAGGACCGTGTGCCCGACCTCGCTGCCGACGCCGACCAGGGCGCCCTCCGCGAGGCCGTGCTGCGCTATTCCCGAGAAGTTGCCTTCGCCGCCGCCGATGTCTACGCCCGGGCGGCCGAAACCCGTGGATCCTGGGACACGCGGTTGGAAGCGCTGGTGGTAGACGCCATCCTGCGGGGTGAAAGCTCGGACGCCCTCCGCTCCCGGATCGCCGCGGTGGGCTGGAAATCGCAGGCCCGGATCACGGTGATGGTTGGCAGTTCACCACCTGAACCGAACGCCATGTTCCTGAACGAGCTGCGCCGCACCACCGACCGAATCGCCGAGGACACCCTGGTGGGCATCCAGGGCGACCGGCTGATCCTGGTCCTCGGCGGGGTGGAAAACACCGAGAACACCTACAGCCGCCTCAGCGATCTGTTCGGCCAGGGACCGGTGGTGTACGGTCCGGAATCCGAATCTCTTGTCGCCGCCAGCAGTTCGGCACAGGCAGCCTTCGCCGGGCTGACGGCGGCCCGTGCGTGGCCGGCAGCCCCGCGGCCGGTCGCCGCCGACGATCTCTGGCCCGAACGGGTCATCTCCGGCGACGACACCGCCCGGAAAGCCCTCATCCGGAACATCTACCGCCCCCTGGTGGGAGCCTCCAACGGCCTCGAAGAAACACTGTCCGCCTACCTGAACCTGGGCCACTCGCTCGAAGCGACCTCCCGCGCCCTCTTCGTCCACGCGAACACTGTCAGGTACCGGCTCCGGCGTGTCTGCGACATCACCGGCTGGGATCCGCTCCTCCCCCGCGAGGCGTTCGTCCTCCAAACCGCACTGGTGGTCGGCCGGCTCAGCCAGCCCGTCCAGGCCCCGCCGGAGCGGCCTGCTACTCGTCCGTAACCCATGCCTTCGTTGTAGACTTCCTACAAAGTGGCCTCCGGAGCTTCGTGTACCGGAATACCCAACAATCACCTAGCAGTTTGGAAAGCTTGATACGTGCTTGCAATTGTCTGCCCCGGTCAGGGGTCCCAAACGCCCGGTTTCTTGAGCCCCTGGTTGGAACTCCCAGGCGTCCCCGAGCATCTCGAGTCCCTCAGCGATCAGGCCGGACTGGACCTGGTTCGCCACGGCACCATCTCGGACGAGGAAACGATTAAGGACACTGCCGTGGCGCAGCCCCTGATCGTTGCCGCCGGTCTGGTGACCGCGCGGGTGCTGCTGGGCAACCGTCCGATGACGGCGGCCACTGTGGTCGCAGGCCACTCGGTGGGCGAGGTCACGGCCTCAGCCATTGCCGGTGCGCTGTCCGAACAGGACGCGGCAGCCTTTGTTAGGGTCCGCGCCACGGCAATGGCCGAAGCGGGAGCAGTAGTGCCCACCGGGATGAGCGCCATCCTGGGCGGCGATCCCGACGACGTCGCCGAGGTACTCGCTCGGCACGGTCTGACACCCGCGAATGCTAACGGGGGCGGGCAGGTTGTTGCCGCCGGAACCCTCGGCCAGCTGGCGGCACTCACTGCCGATCCCCCGGCGAAGGCAAGGGTCATCCCGCTGAAGGTTGCGGGCGCCTTCCACACCCACCACATGAGCCCCGCCGTTGCGGCGCTTCAGGAACTGCGGCCTACGCTTACACCCCTTGATCCGGTTGCCACGCTGCTGTCGAACTACGACGGCGCCCCGGTGACCACCGGGGACGGAAACCTGGACAGTCTGATCGCCCAGGTGTCGCGCCCGGTCCGGTGGGACCTCTGCATGGCCCAGCTGGAGCACATGGGGGTTTCGGGGGTTCTCGAATTGTCGCCGGCGGGAACGCTGACGGGATTAATGAAGCGCGGAATGCGCGGGACACCCACATTGGCCGTAAAATCGCCTGAGGATCTGGATGCCGCCGCTTCCTTTATTGAGGAGCACTCACGCACCCCGGATCCGGTCATTTCCCCCATTGCAGAAGGACACTAGTGAACGCCCCCGTCATGAAGCAAGCTCCACTGCGCGAGCACACGCGCATCCACGGCATCGGCGTATTCCGGCCCGATGTCATAGTCACCAACGAAGACGTCTGCCAGTGGATTGACTCCTCTGACGAATGGATCCGGCAGCGGACCGGGATTGTTACCCGGCACCGCGCCGACCGCGACACCAGCGTCATCGACATGGCGGAGGCCGCGGCGCGGTCGGCCTTGGAGAACGCCGGAATCGACGCCGCCCAGCTGGGCGCAGTCCTCGTCTCGACAGTGACCCACCCCTATGCCACCCCCTCGGCTGCCGCGCAGCTGACGGACCGCCTCGGTGCCACGCCAGCGCCCGCCTATGACATCTCGGCGGCCTGTGCCGGGTACTGCTACGGCATTGCCCAGGCGGACGCGATGGTGCACGCAGGAACCGCCGAGTACGTTCTGGTGGTTGGTGTCGAGAAGCTGTCCGACTTCATCGACAACGCCGACCGGACCATTTCGTTCCTCCTCGGCGACGGTGCAGGCGCCGTGGTAATCGGCCCGGCGGAGAGCGCCGGCATTGGACCGTCGGTATGGGGCTCGGATGGCAGCAAGCACCAGGCCATCCGGATGTCCCACTCGCTGCTGGATATCCGCGATGCCGAGCTCGCTTCAGTGGGCGCCATCGGCGGATCCCTCGAAGACACGCCGAAAGCCTCCTGGCCCACCATGCGCCAGGACGGGCAAACGGTCTTCCGGTGGGCGGTCTGGGAAATGGCTAAGGTCGCCCAGCAGGCACTGGACGCCGCAGGCGTCACGGCCGAGGACCTGGTGGCCTTCGTGCCACACCAGGCGAACATCCGCATCATCGACGAGATGGTCAAGCAGCTGAAGCTGCCCGACCATGTAGAAGTGGCACGCGATATCGTTGACGCTGGAAACACCTCGGCCGCTTCCATTCCACTTGCCATGCACCGCATGCTCCAGGAACACCCCCAGCTGAGCGGGGGTCTGGCCCTGCAGATTGGTTTCGGTGCCGGTCTGGTGTTCGGCGCGCAGGTGGTAGTACTTCCCTAGTTTTTCCCAAGCCAAACCGTCAACCGCGGTTTGATTATCCATGCCGGGTCTTTGATCCGGCTTGACAAGAAAAGGAGCCATCCATGGCTAGCAACGAAGAAATCCTGGCCGGCTTGGCCGAAATCGTCAACGAGGAAACCGGTCTTGCACCCGAGTCAGTCGAGATGGACAAGTCCTTCACCGATGACCTGGACATCGACTCCATCTCGATGATGACCATCGTGGTCAACGCCGAAGAGAAGTTCGGCGTTCGGATTCCCGACGAAGAGGTCAAGAACCTGAAGACCGTCGGCGACGCCGTCAACTTCATTTCCGGCGCGCAGGCCTAGATCCACTTGGCTCCGTGGCTGCCAGCACCACTTGGTGCTGGCAGCCGCGGAGGCGTCCACCCGCACGTTCCACAGCAACACCCCACGTTTTAGAGAGTGAACCATGGCACGCAAAGTAGTGATCACCGGACTGGGCGCGACGACGCCGATTGGCGGCGACGTCCCCACCATGTGGAAGAACGCCCTCAAGGGTGTCTCCGGTGCTCGAACCATCGAAGCCGACTGGGTCCAGGAGTACGAGCTGCCCGTGACCTTCGCTGCGCAGGTCACGACCCCTGCCAGTGAGGTCCTCTCACGAGTCGAAGCCAAGCGCATGGATCCCTCCACGCAGTTCGCGGTCATCGCAGCCCGCGAAGCCTGGCGGGATTCCGGCCTTGAAGAAATTGACCACGACCGGTTCGCGGTCGCGTTTGCCACCGGCATTGGCGGTGTCTGGACGCTCCTTGATGCCTGGGACACCCTGCGCGCCAAGGGCCCCCGCCGGGTCCTTCCCATGACGGTCCCCATGCTGATGCCCAACGGCCCAGCAGCTGCAGTGAGCCTTGACCTGGGCGCCCGGGCGGGAGCCCACACCCCGGTGTCCGCGTGTGCCTCCGGTACTGAGGCCCTGCACCAGGGTCTGGAGCTGATCCGCTCCGGCAAGGCCGACGTCGTCATGTGTGGCGGCGCCGAAGCCGCGATCCACCCGATGCCGATTGCGGCGTTCGCATCGATGCAGGCGCTCTCACGGCGCAACGACGATCCTCAGCACGCTTCGCGCCCCTACGACACCGGTCGTGACGGCTTTGTCATGGGTGAGGGCGCCGGAGCCCTTCTCATCGAGGCTGAAGAGCATGCACTGGCCCGGGGCGCCCGAATCTATGGTGAACTGGCTGGCACCTCGGTGACCGCTGACGCATATCACATCACCGCTCCGGATCCCGGTGGCCTGGGCGCTACCCGCGCCCTGAAGGCAGCAATGTTCGATGCCCGGGTGCAGCCGTCCGATATCTCCCATGTCAACGCCCACGCCACGTCCACCCCGGTGGGCGACAAGCCGGAGTACGTGGCGTTGAAGACCGCCCTCGGTTCCCACATCGATAATGTGGCAGTGTCAGCGACCAAGTCGCAGACTGGCCACCTGCTCGGCGCCTCGGGTGCGGTGGAGGCTGTGATGACTGTCCTGGCTGTTTACGATCGCAAGATGCCGGTGACCATCAACCTGGAGAAGCAGGATCCCGACATTCCGCTGGACATTGTGACCACCGAACGGACGCTGCCTGCTGGCGATCTGGTGGCACTGAGCAATTCGTTTGGGTTCGGCGGGCACAACGCAGTGATCGTGGTCCGCAGCGTCTAGCCCGCGGCTCGATCGCCCTCGGAGTACAACAAGGCAGAAGGCGCCGACCGTCACGGTCGGCGCCTTCTGCCTTTAAATACTGCTCCCGCGCTACTATGGCGTCCCAGCGCAAAGGAGGGCCCGGTGGGCACGGTAGTTATGTACAGCTCAGTGTCGGTGGACGGGTTCATCGCGGACGAGAATGACCAGCCCGGGCCACTGTTCGACTGGTTGACCAACGGCGATGTCCCCCTGGATGAGAGCGGCATGGTGATGGTGTCGCAGACCTCCTTCGACTACACCCGGCAGTACTGGGACCAGATCGGGGCGACAGTCGTTGGCCGCCGCGTCTTCGACCTGACAGACGGCTGGGAGGGAAAGCCACCGGGCGGGATCGACCATGTGGTTGTCGTGACACACCGCCCGATGCCCGAGGGGTGGGACCCCGGGGCACCATTTCACTTCGTCGGCAACGTCGAGGCAGCCGTGGCCAAGGCACAGGAACTCGCCGGTGACCGGATCGTTGAAGTCGCTGCCGGCGACGTCGGCGGTCAGGCGCTGGCCGCCGGTCTGGTCGATGAAGTGCGCATGGACGTCGTCCCCGTGGTGTTCGGATCCGGGAAGCGCTACTTCGGATCAGTCCAGGGTCAGCTCCTGTTGGAAGACCCTCAGGAAGTAATCCAGGGGATCCGGGTACAGCACCACCGATATCGGGTGCGCCGCTGACCTGGCCTGATCGGGGAAATCGGTTAGCCGACCTGGTGGAGCCACCTCACGGGTGCACCTTCGGCGGCATGCCTGAACGGTTCGAGCTCCTCGTCCCAGGATTCGCCGAGCGCCAACGACAGCTCGTGGTACACGGCAGCGGGATCGCCTGCGCCGGTCTCGTAGGCGTACCGAATCCGGTCCTCGGTCACCATGATGTTGCCGTGGACATCAGTCGTGGCATGGAATATGCCCAGCTCAGGGGTATGCGACCAGCGACCGCCGTCGGCTCCGGCGCTCTGCTCTTCGGTGACCTCATAGCGGAGGTGAGCCCATCCCCGGAGGGCTGATGCCAGCTGGGCTCCGGATCCCTGGGGCCCGACCCACGACAGTTCGGACCTGAACATCCCGGGTGAGGCCGGCTGAGGGGACCACTCAAGATCGGTCCGCTGATCAATCACCGAACCGATCGCCCACTCGATATGAGGGCATAACGCAGAAGGGGCTGAGTGAATATACAACACTCCGCGCGCCGTAATACCAGACATTCCATCCTCCATAGCTGTAGGTACGTCTTCCCCAACGACCTGCAACAGTGAATGGACTCGTCCGAATGTGTCCGCCGACACGGCGAACTACGGTTCATTCTGCCCTACATACCCTAATTGCGCCACTGTAACTACCTGGTTGCCACTTGGCCGGCCCCGGACTTGTTCTGAATCCGCCCCTACCCTGGCTCGGTCAGGCTCGGGGATGGGCCTGTTCGTAGCTCTTACGGAGCCGCTCGACCGATACGTGGGTGTAGATCTGGGTGGTGGCGAGGCTGGAGTGCCCCAGGATTTCCTGAACGGCCCGCAGATCGGCGCCGCCGTCCAGCAGGTGGGTGGCAGTGCTGTGGCGGAGGGCGTGGGGCCCGGTCGCGGAGGTGCCCTGTACCCCGGCGAAGAGTTTCTCCACCGTGGACCGGGCCTGCCGCTGGTCCATCCGTCCGCCGCGCTGACCGAGAAACAGGGCTGGCCCGCTGGTCGGATGAGCCAGTAGGGGGCGCCCCCGGCGGAGCCAGTCGTCGAGGGCATGTGCCGCCGGCACTCCGTAAGGTACCGTCCGTTCCTTGTTGCCCTTGCCGACGACTCTCAGGGTCCGGCGGTCCGGGTCGAGGTCATCGATGTCCAGGCCGACCAGCTCGCCGACCCGGATCCCGGTGCCGTAGAGCACTTCGACGAGGGCGATGTTCCGCAGGGCGATCGGGTCGCCGCCCGCGGACGCTGTTCGTAGAGTGTCGAAAATGCCGTCCAGTTGTTTGACCGAAAGAATTCCCGGCAGCGTCTTCTCCTTCTTGGGTGCCCGGAGCCGCAGGGCCGGATTGACGTCGATGAGTTCTTCCCTCACTGCCCAGGCCAGGAAACTGCGCACGGTTGCGGCACGTCGGGCGATCGTCGACCGGGCATGGCCCTGCGCATCCATCGTGCCCAGCCAACCGCGGAGGTCGGCAAGGGTCAGCTCGTCCAGGCGGGTAACTCCTGCCTCGTGGGCGAAACGGAGCAGCCCGCCGATATCGGTGAGGTAGGCGCGCACGGTGTGGGCCGAGCGGTTACGTTCCGCGACCAGGTAGGTCCGGTACCGATCGACCGCATCGGCGAACGGGGCTGGCGGTTGCTGCATCTGTTCACTGTGCGCCCTGTGGGAACGATCCTCAAGGAGGCGCTCCGCTGCACTCCCCAGTCGGGATCATGTTGACGCTCGGTTCAGGCCTGCCGCCGTGACTACCCAGCTCTCGCAGATTGCCCTTCATGCCGCCGGACGGACCGCATCACCCGCCTCCAGGTCCAGAAGGAGTCGTTTGACGGCCGGGCCCGCCGAATACCCGGTAACCCCACCGGAGGAGCTGACCACCCTGTGCCCCGGAATGATGATTGCCAACGGATTCACCCGGATGGCAGCGCCAATGGCGCGTCCCATCAACGGGTTGCCGAGTTGGGCGGCGAGTTCCTTGTAGCTGCGGGTTTCGCCATAGGGAACGGCGAGAACTGCGGCCCACACGCGGTGCTGGAAGTCCGTCCCGTTCGGCTGGACCGGCAGGCTGAAGGCCCGGCGTTTCCCGGCAAAGTACTCATGGAACTGTGCCTGAGCGCGGTCAAAGGTTCCGGCGTCGGCCTCCAGACTGGCTGCTGTGGGCGTTTCGCCCGCTGCTTCCGCCACTTTCGAAAGCTTAGCGAAAGCGACACCGACGGCCGAGGGTATCGGCGGTGGATTGTGCACCTCGTGATAGACAGCGGTGAGCGATGCCCGTTCGACGACGATCAGCAGCTTCCCGACCGGGGTAGCCATAAATCTGTGCGACTTCATGAGTGGTTTCCCTTCTACTGGTTTTTACGGTGTGCGCTTTCGACCTGCTGGTGCTTAGGGTGTGTGCTCTTTCGACGCCAACCGCCGTCGTCGGAGCGTTCAGCGAGGCCGCCGAACTCAAGGCGGCTCAGTCCCGCCAGGACGCCGCGGATGCTCAGGCCGGCCACTGAGGCGAGCTTGTCGACGCTGGTGGTTGACCGCACCGGGAGTGCATCCAAGAGGAGAAGCTCTTCGACGCTGAGCCCATCATGGACGGCGGGAGAGATCTCGGGCTCGGGCGCCAGGGTACTGCCGATTGGTCCGGCGAGTTCGGACACCTCGGCAGCATCCGTCACACACACGGCGCTCCCCTCGCGCAGGAGCCGGTGGCATCCCGCCGAGTTGGCCGAGTGCACCGATCCGGGGACGGCTCCTACTGCGCGGCCCAAGCCCTCGGCATGATGAGCAGTGTTCAGCGCCCCCGACCGCCAGCGTGCCTCCACCACGACGGTCGCTGCGCAGAGTGCCGCGATTAACCTGTTGCGCTGCAGAAATCTCCACCGTGTGGGGGATGAACCGGGCGGCACCTCGGCGACCAGCAGTCCACGGCGCGCAGTCTCCCGTAGAAGCTGTTCGTTCCCTGCCGGGTAGTAACGGTCGACACCGCACGCCGTGACGCCAATGGTAGGTACCTGGCGGTCCTCCCCTGCCGCGGCCAGGGCGGACCGGTGAGCTTGGGCGTCAATGCCGTAGGCACCACCGGACACTACCGTGTAGCCGCGGGTGACCAGACCAGCGGCGAGTTCCCCGGTGACTGTCGCCCCGTAGGCAGTACTGTCGCGGGAGCCGACGACCGCGACCAGCCGGCTGAGTTCAGGGATGCCGGCAGCCAGGTCCCCGCGCACCCACAGGCAGGAGGGCGCGGAAAGTTGCAGGTCGTCCAGTGCCGAGGGCCATAGCTCACTCTCGGGTGTCACCAGCGCACCACCCAGTCGGCCGAGGGTTGCGAGGTCCCGTTCCGGGGCGAGGTCCGCCACCCTCGGCTTCCATCGGTCCAATGCCTCCTGCAGGACGTGTGGCCGGGGACTGAAGCCATTGGACTCCAGGAGTCCTGCGATCTCATCAGCCAGCACCCCGCCTGCAGACAGTTGGCCGCTGGCGATGCGTAAAGCATCAAGTGGTCCCACGGCGGCCGTCAGTGCCAGGCCCACACTGTCTGACGGTTCGAGCAACCGGGAAAGGGCGGCCCTTGCGATCAGTAAGGGGTCAGCAGGGGCTGTCATGGGGAACTCTCCTGAAGCCGGAGGTTGAGTGCAACCTCGACGTCGTCGCTGGAGGGCGACGTACGGCCGCCGAGATCAGCGAGGGTCCAGGCCACGCGCAGCACCCGGTCGTGGCCGCGCATGGTGAGGGTTTCGTGCTGCATGGCCCGATCGACCGGAGCTGTGACCGCCCGGGCCAGCTTGAGTCCGTCATTCAAGACGGCCGAGGACATCCCGGCGTTGGTGCTGGCTCCCCACTTGGCCAGCCGTTCGCGCTGCGCGGCTCGGGCTGCAGCCACCCGTGCCGCCACGGTCTTGGAGGATTCGGCAGTGGAGGCGTCGGCGTAGTCGGCCAGGGACACGCGGGAGACCGCCAGTTGAAGATCGACCCGGTCGAGGAGGGGCTGCGACAGACGATTGAAGTACCGGCGGCGCTGCTCGGCGGTGCACACGCAGTCGATTCCCTTGCCGCTCGCCAGTCCACAGGGGCAGGGATTCAGAGCCATCACCAGCTGGAACCGGGCGGGGTAGGACGCGGTGCCCGCCGAGCGATGGAGGATCAGTTCGCCGCTTTCGAGGGGTTCCCTCAGGGCTTCCAGGACGCCGCGCTGGTATTCGGGTGCCTCGTCGAGGAAGAGGACGCCTCGGTGGGCCCGTGAGGCGGAGCCGGGCCGTGGTATTCCACTGCCCCCGCCGATGATCGCTGCGGTAGACGACGTGTGGTGTGGGCTTTCAAAGGGGGGCCTGCGCTGCAGACCCTGGCAGGAGAGCACCCTTCCGAGGGAGTGGATGGCTGTCACCTCGATGGCTTCCTCGTCCGTGAGGTCAGGGAGTATCCCGGGCATGCGCTCGACCAGCATTGTCTTCCCGGCGCCCGGGGGACTACACACTTAAGTGTGCATGCGCGCTGACCTGAGGTTATGTCTCAAAACGGACACCCCGGCGTGGGAGCTTGAAGGCTCAGCTCTCGTCGAAAGGCAGGCGGACGACCTCATCGCCCGGGTCTTCCGGACTTGCTTGCGGAGCCGCGCCCGGGTGGTCCTGGTACAGCGCGTCCGAGGCGCTCTGGTCGTAGGTGTCGGAGAGGTCTGCACCCTTGGTCCCGAGGACCTGCTCCCAGTTGAATCCCATACACACGACTTTATCGGCCGGTATCGAACTCGCGAAGGATCGCCTCGACGCGCGCGGTCAGTTCGTCGGCGCGCTTGAGGATCTGCTCTTCCTCCTCACGCGACATCTGCCGCCGGGGGCTGGCCGGCATCGCAGCTGCAGCAGGCACCGGCGCAGGTGCGGGCTCCGGACCGTCGAGCAGCAGGGCCGCGGCACTGATGACCGCCGACAGCGAGGATGGGTGCATGGAGCGGTAGGCATCGATCCATCCCCAGCGGTCCACGGCTGGCAGCAAGCCGATGGAGAGGTGCCAATCCGGATTGGGATCCGGCCGCAGGTGCCGGTGCGCGGAGCCTACTTCGTCGCGGCGGTGTCCCAGGACCCGGACGGAACTGTGCGACCACCCGCTGTTGGTGCCGATCACATCAAGCCACGACCAGGTGGCGCACGCCGGGCAGTCCTCCGGTTCCGGGGCGACGCCGATCTGCCCGCGCACCCGGTGCATTCCGTCCGGCCGCAGTCCCAGCGCACCTGACCTGTCCAGTCCGAGGCCTCCGTGGGAGCGCGGTGCCAGCAGCACCGCAGTGAACAGCATCCGGCGCATCCGCAGCCGGAAAACCCAGTGTGTGCCCGGGTGCTGGATGATCGCCGTCCCACGCCGGATCAGCCGCTGCAGGGAGCCGGTGTCCTCCGTGTGCCCGCGCGGCCACGCGGGGGCCGGTGGATCTTTGGGAGCCAGCCGCCGGCGCAGCGCCGCGAGCACAGCCCGGGACGGCTGTACCTGCTGCACAAAACGAGAGAGTGAGGCCTCGTCGATCCTCCCGGCGGGCACGCCCGTGACGGAGCACCAGTCGGTCCAGAGGTCGGGAAGGGCCGTCGTCATTCTCCTGATTGTCCCATCGAGGTCTGTCCCTAGTCCCATACACGACCGGCTCCAGCTGTGTCTGCCGTGTGGTCCATAACCGCGGCACGAAGTCGGTTTGCTGAATCTCGGTCGCAACAACTTTCGGTCAGCGCCTGCGGAAGAATTGGTGCCAGTAAGCCTCTTCTGCGTCCATCAGCATCTCGTAGATATGTTTCGGCCAAAAATTTCCCAAAGTAGGGACGTTCCTCGGCGTTCAAGTCTCCCAGGGAATCGACGGCGGCCACCAACAGTGCGTCGTCCTCGATCGAGGACTCAACCCCTTCCTGCACGCCATCGGCGGACAGGTCATCCCACACATGAGGCGAGGCTGCTATGGCCTCTCTGATCGCGGCGAGGCGCACTCTGACGTCTCTCTTGCGGGAGCGCCAGTAGAGGTGGGTTTGATATTCGGCCGAGGCCATAGCCGCAAAACTTGCCCCGCCGGCGGGCGGATGATGCGTGGGAATGACCTGGTAGCGGGCCCGGCCAGGATGCCGATCATGGAGGTGCCGACGGATTTCGCTGATGCGGTGTCCGGGGCGCAACGTCGCAATTCCAAGGGTGTGATCATCCCGCCCATTCTCGATGTGTGATGCCATGGCGTGTCCCGACAAGCGGACGATAGGTGCTCCCCTCCTCCATGGTAGGCGCGGTTCGGATGGAGGTTGAAGGGTACTGGAACAAAGCGGTCGGCAGTCAAAGTGTGTGTCCGTCGGCGAATACCAACCGCTGCTTCCGTGGTGGCAACGGCGGCGGTGTGCGAACATCCTTGACATGGCAAAATCACGGAAGAGGCCTGGCCCTGAGCTGTGGTCCGAGGGATTGATGTGGGTCGAGGCAGCCGAGATGCAATGCGCGCGGTTCGAGCGCTTGGTGAGGGAGAACGAACTGGCGCGGGAGGACGCGAACCGCCGCCGAGACTGCGCGGAGCGCCCGTGGATACGGAACTTGTTCGATCCTCCAATCCTCGTGCCGACCGTGGCCTTGGGGTGGCAGCAACAGGCCGAACTCTCCTTCTTGCTTGTGGCGACCCAGCACGTGCAAACTGCCGAGGCCAGCCTCCCAAAGGAGCACCGACCGAAGACCGTGCTTGAAGAGGATCGAATCCTGTTCCTGCTGCGGGACTTGAGTGAGCATCGCGAGGATGCCGAGGGACGGGCGCGGCGGGAGCTGCTGGAATCAGAACACGCTGCGATGCTTCAAAAGATCCACGAGATGCTCGCGACGAGGCGGGGCGGAGAGCGCGAGCTGGAAGCGCTCCGGGTGAAGTTGGAGGCCTACCCGCCAACGTTGTTTGAACTACCCATGCCCGACGACGAGGAGGTCTGGCTGGCGGGTATCGCTCTCACGCGGATCAGGGTGTGGCTCATCGAGGCGCGCTGGTGCTTCCGTCGGGCGCTGGCGGAAGTGGATGTGGTGGCACCAGAGCCGCTTGCTTCCACGGTCACAGACGACGACACCTATGACTGGCCGAGTCTGCGGCTCAGGTATCGGGCATGGGAACTTGAGTGGCAGGGCGAGGAGGAGCTGTCGGAGGACGAGAAACGGGCGCAGGAGACAATGGACGAGATGGACCCCGTCGTGGATGATCTGCTCGCTGAGTATTTTGATGAACAGGAGGCCAAGCGCGACGGCGGACGGGAGCCGGGTCAATGATTCTTGGATTTCCACACACGTCGTGCTGCTGCTCAAATAAGCACTGATCCGGCCAGGATCAAAGGTGAGGTTACGAGCTACTCCCCCAG
The DNA here is from genome assembly GCF_013116715.1 of Arthrobacter sp. 147(2020). Classification (NCBI taxonomy): domain Bacteria; kingdom Bacillati; phylum Actinomycetota; class Actinomycetes; order Micrococcales; family Micrococcaceae; genus Arthrobacter; species Arthrobacter sp. 147(2020). Next base: position 4,129 of record NZ_JABFOM010000014.1, on the reverse strand, counting down.
TCCTCCCAAAAATTGAATCGGGTTTTCCACATACGCCAAGGCAACTCTGGAGACAGCCTGCTGCTGATGCTGGACTGGTTCCATGCTCAGCTACGAAGACATCATTTTGCTCGGAGAGGAACGGGTCCTTGTCATGCAGGAGCACAAGGACGGCAGGTGCTGGTGCGGCAGACCTGCGATTGATCCGCGTCGGTGGAGGCCTCAGCCCGTCGCGCTCAGCTTTCCGGCCAAATGCCCTTTTCGCCCATCAGCTTCAGAAACGCTGCATATTCCTCGACGGTCAGCTCGCCGCGGGCGGCAGCGCCAGCGGCCGCGTCTCTCCTCGACCAAAGGAACGGCGGACCCTCAAACCCTTGGGCCGCATAGATTGTCATGCCGAGGCCCGCGAGCGTTCCTACGAGGCTCGGATTCTGAGAGGTTCTTGCTTGCGAAATCGCAAGGCTGACTTTGTCCCACTCTAGGTCGTAGTCCTCCGGCGACAGCGGAACCGCAGCGAGCCCGTGCGAACGGTTGCGCGGCAGGTGGCTTCCAAGCATCACAGTCAACGGCGGTTCACCACCACTCATGCGGTTCAAGCAGTATCGCTGGTCTGCGGCCCTCTCAGTTCGTCCTTCGACGGCGTAGGGGTTGGCGCTGCGGGCCGCGAAGGAGGTTGCTTAGCGCCGGAACACGAGCATGACCGGATCAAACGTTAGTCAGCACCTACATCAGGCCCTGCGGCTGCTCCGTTTCAACACGCCCGTTCGTCTTCGCCCCACTCCTCGTGCCCGAGCGGGGCTTCGTTCAGCTCGTCTCGACGTGCCCGCCAGTCGGGCAGGAACTGGTCCATCAAAGCCACGAAGTTCTCCCCATGTCCACGTTCCAGGAGGTGCACGAGTTCGTGGACGACGATGTACTCCAGGCACCGAGGGTCCTTCTTGGCCAACTCCGGGTTGAGCCAGATCGTCCGTGACGTGGTGACGCAGGTGCCCCACTTGGTCTTCATCCGGCGCACGACGAACTTGTCAGCCTCGATCCCGAGGATCGGCTGCCACTTCTCCAGCAGCGCGGGCACGACGGCCTTCAGCTCACGCCGGTACCAACGATCCAGTGCCCCGAACCGCCCGGCGGCGTCGGTTCCGGGTGGAGTGATCACCCAGAGCGTGTTGCCCTTGATCTCGACACCGTACGCACCGCTCGACTTGGAGACGTCGAGGAGATACCGCTGCCCCCATACGAAGTGCGTCTCCCCCGAGACCATCCTGCGCTCAGTCTGCCTGTCCGCGTTCTGGAGCTGCTCCCGCTTACGCTTGATCCACGATAGCCGCTGCACGACGGCGAGCCGGATAGCGTCTTCAGTGGTCCGCTGCGGCGCGGCGACCCGCACCCGGCCCACCGGCGGATAGACCGAGATGTGCAGATTCTTGATGTCTTTGTAGACAACGTCGACGCCAAGGCCCGCGACCGTGAGGTAGGCGTTAACGGTACTCATCATTGTTCTTCAACAGTTCGATGAACTCCGCCAGTGAATCCTCTTCGACGCCTGGGAGTTCCTTGCGCAGCTCACGAGCGAGCGCGCGTTCCTTCATCCTGCCGGCACCGGCGTCGGCCCATCCGTGTTCCTTGCTCGCTTGGATTCGGTGATGCAGTGCTTCGTGGTCGACGGCCAGATCTTCTGGACGCCACCCGAAGTCCATGATCGCCCGACGCGCTGGTGTGTTCGCCCATTCCGGGTAGGTCTTGCCGTCTGCTGCTTCCCGGGTGCCGACCTTCTTAGTCAGCTCTATGAGTTTGCGGAGGTAGTCCGCGTAGTCCTCGGCGTCTTCCTTCTGCTTCTCGATGAGTGCGTCGAGAAGTTCTGACATGTGCTCGTAGTAGCGCGGGTTCATCGCGTGCTCGTCCACGATGGTCTTGCGGACATTGTTGATGATCGTCTCCGCTGTGGCTGCCCTGCTGCCCTTAATACCAAGTGGCAGCGTGTCGATTGCATCCGGCCCGCGCTCGACGATCAGCTGGACCAGGGTCTTCTCCAGGTCGGCGACCTGTTCGACGGGTTTGGCGTTGATGTAGGTGTCGAGCAGCTGGCGCATCCCGGCCTCGTACTGCTTCATGTCGATGTTCTCGCCGGCTCCGGCCTCGACCTCGCTCTTGACGGCGGCGTAGTGGGCGACCTCGTCCTTGATTATCGCGATCTCGGCCGCCGTGTAGCCGGCGGCTTCCATGTCGCTGGCGACGGCTCCGAAGGCGCGTACGAGCGTGGCAACGGACTTGTAGAGCAGGACGCGTTTGGGTTCGTTGTCCTTGATCTGGTCGGCATCGCCGGGTGTGGACGCAACGAAGTAGTGCTGATATTCGAGCGTGCCCTTGGGCGGAGCGACCGGCTCGCACAGAGCACGGACGGCGTCGAGAGCCTCCTCGAGATCTTTGCGGTCCTGCTCGTTGCGGTCGCTGATCAACCCGTCGACATCATCGGCCTCGTACTCGCCGAAAGCCTCGGAGGTGTAGTCGATGACGGTCTTGTCGAGCGACTTGAACAGGTCACGGTAGTCGACGATGTACCCGTAGGCCTTGTCATCGCCGTCGAGACGGTTGACGCGGCAGATCGCTTGGAAGAGGCCGTGATCGCGCATTCTCTTGTCGATGTACAGGTACGTCGCACTCGGCGCATCGAAACCGGTCAGGAGTTTGTCAACCACGATAAGCAGCCGCATCTGGCCCGGCTCGTTGACGAACTTCTTCCTGACATCGGTCTCGAACTCTTCGACCCGGCCGATGGCCTTGTCGGGGTGCTCGCCGAAATGGTCGGCAAGCATCTGCCGGTAGATCTCGTACTTGCGGAGCTCTTCTGTGTCACCCTCGCCCGCGTCTTCCTTGGAGATCGCGGTCGGGTTGGGCTTGTAGCTGGTGACGATGGCGACCTTGCCCCTGAAGCCGCTCTTCACGAAGGCCTCGTAGAAGGTGCAGGCCTGATAGACCGAGTCGCTCACCAACATGGCGTTGCCCCGGCCGCTGATCAACCGCGGCTGGGTCTCCATGTCCATGAGGATGTCCTGGACGATCTGCGCCGAACGGGGTGCAGAGGAGAAGACCTTCTGCATCGTGCCCCACTTCTGCTTCAGCCGAGCCTTCGACAGGTCGGTGAGGTTCCTGGTCTTGGCGTCGAACCACTTGTCGACCGCCGCGGATCCCTGAAGCTCCTGCTCGACCTTGCGGGCCTCGTACTTCAGGTCGAGTACGACACCGTCACGGACGGCTTCGTCAAACTTGTAGGTGTGGATGAACGACCCGAAGGTCTCTATGCTGGTCTTCTTGTCGCTCTTCAGGAGCGGCGTGCCGGTGAATCCGATGAACATCGCTCCCGGCAGCAGGTCCTTCATGATGCGGTGCATCTTGCCGCTCTGGGTGCGGTGGGCCTCGTCGACGAAAACGAAGATGTTACCTTTGGCCCTGAACCCGTCCGGGATCTTCGTCTTGAGTTCCTTCGCGAAGTCCTCAGCGTCCTTGTCGCGGGCCTCTTCGTCGGTGCCGCGGAACTTGTGGACCAGGGAGCACAAGAGCCGCGGGTTCGAGGTGTTGAGCATCGCGAGCATGTCCGCGCCCGACTGGGTGCGGACGATCTTCTCCCCAACGCCGGAGAAGCCGCCCTCGATCTGCTCGTCCAGCTCAGTGCGGTCGGTGATCACGAGGACGCGGGCATCATGCTGGGTCTCCAGGATCCACTTGGCCAGCCACACCATCGTCAGGCTCTTGCCCGACCCCTGGGTGTGCCAGATGATGCCGCCCTCGCGCTTCGCGACGCGTGCCTGAGAGGCCTTAACGCCGAAGTACTGGTTATGGCGCGGGGACTTCTTCACGCCCGCGTCGTAGACGATGAAGTCGTGGATGATCTCTAGCAAGCGCTCCTTGGAGCACATCTGGCGGATCGCGAGGTCAAGTTCGGCGTTCTCGCCTTCCTCCTTCCAACGCAACCAGTACTTCTCCGGGGTCTCGATCACTCCATAATGCAGCCCCTCGACATCGTTGCCGGCGAACAGCAGCTGGATGGTCGTGAAGAACGGGCGGACGAAACCGTGGCGCTGGTTGCCGATGTTCTGACCCGAATCCGCGAGTAGTGGATTTTCTGGGTTGCCCTGCTGACAGAGCACGGAAA
>NZ_JABFOM010000013.1:0-80708 GCF_013116715.1 Arthrobacter sp. 147(2020) | reverse complement strand
GAATGTGCAATTGTGGCGGGTGGAAAGCCGGACAACCCGCCAGAGCTGCACGAGTTATCCAGGCAACCCGCCACAGCTGCACACCCCAGGGCAGGAGGATGCGATCGCCCGGCAGGTTAGTGGGGGTTCCGCGAGGGATGGATGCTGGGTTGATGGATGCCGGGCTGACCGGGAGTGCCGCTATTCAACTGGATGACCCCGTTCTTCGCCGCGAAGATCACCACCTGCACCCGATCCCGCACTTTCCACTTCGCCATGATGCGACCCAGATGGGTCTTGACGGTGGCTTCTGCGAGGTGCAATTCGCGGGCAGTCTCGGCGTTGGACATGCCCTGCCCGAGCAGCTGGACAATCCTCGTCTCCCGGGGAGTCAACGCTTCGACCGACGACGGGGAGGATGGCGGGAGCTCCTCGGGAATCTCCGGCGCGTCGCGGATCGAGGAGATCAGCGCTTCGGTGACGTTGCGGGAGAGGACGCAGCCGCCGTCGTGCACGGCCCTGATTGCGTCGATGATCTCCTCGGGTTCGGCATCCTTCACCAGATAACCGGAGGCGCCGGCCCTGAGCGCGGGTACCAGATACCGCTCGGAGGAAAAGGTCGTCACCGCGATCACCCGCACCCCGGGGGAGGTTTCGATGATTCTCCGGGTGGCCTCCACCCCATTCATGACAGGCATCTGCATGTCCATGAGGACCACATCGGGTTTGAGGGAGGCGCACTGCTGCACGGCAATATTTCCGTCGGTTGCCTCGCCCACGGTGGTCATGCCGGTGGCCGCGTTGACGAACATCTTCAGTGCCCGCCCCATGAGCGGTTGATCGTCCACCACGAGAACCCGGATTTCTTCCACAATCGTCAGTCTAACGTCGTCACCGTCCGGGCAGTATGCGACAAAAGTAGGAAGTATTCAGCGACGATAGACGTCTGCCGTTCCTCCGGCGAAAAGCCAATGATCAAGGTGGTTGCACTGCTACCGCGTGCAGCATCACAGTATCTGCCAGGGGGAACCATGAAAACTGCAGCTCTTGCTCTTGCTCTGTCACTTGTTTCGGTGAGCACCTCGTCCGGAACGCCGGAACTCGCCCCCACGGTGTCTCCAGCCACTCACCAGGCACAGGACGTACCGGAGTCGGCGTCACCCGATGGGCTCGGCGACAGTATGCGCCGCTACCTGTGTCGTTTCGTTGACTGGTGTTGATTCCGATTCAAAAGTCCTGCTTCTTGTCCGCCCGGCATAAATAAGGGGCGGGAATAGCCCCTCAAGCCGGGGGTGTCGTGGTCATAATAGGTGAATGAAACTCTCGGATGCGCGTCCACGCCCCGTCCGACAGTCCGTGGAACGTGTCGTTGGCCGTGACCGGACCCCCGGAACGGTAGTGGCGCTGCCCGAGAAATTTTGGGATGCACGGCCCATCCCCTCCTTCGTCAAGGTCTTCGTTATCCTTGCGGCTCTGCTCTCCTCAGCCTCGGACCTGTTCCTTATCACTCAGGAACAGTCGTCGCTCACCTCTGCCGCACTCCCCACCCTGATCTGGTCAACCCTGGGTGTGTGCCTTCTTGTGTGGCGGTCCACCTTCAGCGCTGCGGTCTTCATCCCTGCCGGGTTCATTTGCATCGCCACCGGCAACACCACCTACGCGGCCCTGGCCTTCAGCATTATCGGCGGTTTCGTCGCCGCGACCGCCGTCCAACGGTTCTTGGTCAGTTACCTCGCAGTCTTTGGTGTGTGGTGCCTGTTGGTCGCAGTCGCGGTCCCACGCGAAGTGCCCTTCCTGATCGCCTACATCCTGCTTTTCGCCATCGGGTGCACCACCGGCCTCTACTTCCGTCGGGCGGCAGCGAGGGCCGAGCGGCATCAACTCGACCTCCAGCAGCGCGAGGAGCATGAGCAGGAGGCCATCTGCGCCGAACGGCAACGCATCGCCCGGGAGCTGCACGACGTCGTCGCTCATGGCCTGACCATTGTCGCCATGCACGCACGGGTCCTCAACGGCACCGTGACCGACGCTGAACGCAGGGAATCGCAGGACGTCATTGGCGACGCCGCCCGGCAGACCCTCGTGGACCTTCGACGGATGCTCCAGGTGCTTCACGGCCCGGACTGGGATGCCGCGCGATCCGAGGCGGACGACCCGGCCGTGACCCTGGAAGGTCAGCTCCAGAAGGTCGTCGGAACGATGCGGTCGATGGGGATCGCTGTCACCTGCGACGTCCCCGAGCAGTTGCAGTTACCCCGCAGCATCGAACTGGCGTTGATCAGGATCACTCAGGAATCCACCACCAACATCCTCAAGCACGCCGGCACCTCCACCTCCGTGTCCATCTCCATTACCGAGGGCGAGGACGGCGTGGTGCTCGTGGTCAGCAACACCCCACCACGGGATGCGCGCCCCATGAGCCTTCCCGGCTCCGGTATTGGGCTGGTCGGCATGAAGGAAAGGGCCACCCTGTTCGGGGGCACCCTCTTCGTGGGTCCCGACGCCGACGGCTGGACCGTGAGGGCCTCCCTTCCCCACGCCTGAGCCCGGCCACGCGAGGCCGTAGCCCACGTTCCGCGCTTTTTGGCGTGCTCCTTTAGTCGTACAAGGTCAACACGTTTGACCGATACCCCCTGGTGTTCCCCGTTGCGAGGATGAGCCATGAAGGTCGGACGGGCCGACGCACCCGGTGCTTTGCCGGAGGTGTCGGTGATGGTCCGTAAACCTTCCAAAAGGAGGTGAACAACATGCTCTCAACTCTTGGACGCACTGAAGAAAAGCACTTCACCGGCGAGAACGCAGTGGCCCCCGGCGGGTGGTGCTGCTCCTGCTGCTGCTGGTGTTGGGCATCCATTTTCTAGGAACCCACCAGGCAGGTGGTGTGGGTGGTGCCGGACGTTCAGAGGGCGGCACCACCCACACCAAACACCCACCCGCACACTACGAGGAACGGTTACCTCATGACTATCGCGACTATGACAAACGTATCGAAACGCTATCCGGGGATTGATCGCCCAGCCCTGGATGACCTCAACCTGAGTATCAGCCCGGGCAGCATCGTGGTCCTGGTCGGCGCCAACGGCTCCGGCAAGACGACGGCGATGGAAATTCTCTCAGGCCTTCGAGCGGCGGACTCCGGCACCGTGGTCATCAATGGCAAGAAGGTGGTCCCCGGTGGTCTTCACCGGTACGACATCGGGGTCCAGCTGCAGGAAGGCGGACTGCCGCAACGGCTCAAGGTCAAGGAAGCCGTGAGGTCCGTTTCAGCCCTGTACCAGGATCCGGGGCCGGTGGATTCCATCCTGCGCCAGCTGGGCCTGACTGACCGGATGAACCAGATGGTGGACCGCCTTTCCGGAGGCTGGCAGCGCCGGCTGGACATCGCCCTCGCCTGCGTCGGACGGCCGCAACTGCTGATCCTCGACGAACCCTCCAGCGGACTGGATCCGATGGCCCGCGCCGAGCTGTGGGAGTTCCTCCGCAGCCTCCGCTCCCGTGGGACGGCGGTGCTAGCATCCACCCACGACCTGACCGAGGCCGAAGCCTTCGCCGACCGCCTGCTGCTGCTGCACCGGGGAAAGCTGCTTCTGGACGGCACGGTGCCGGAGGTACTGGCCTCCGCCGGCGGCGCCTGGCGCATCCGGCTGACCGAGGCCGGCGACCGGACCTCGCACTTCTTCAGGGACCGCGGCGAACACCCCCTTCGCCAGGGGGAGAACATCAGCGTGGTCGGCGAGCGGCAGCACCTCGAACGGCTCGCGCAGGATATTGACCTGGAACGCTCGGCCGGTGGGCTTACCTATTCGGACCTGCTCAGCGGCCCCATCCGCCTTGAAGACGTCTACGCCTACGCGGCTTACCTCACCTCAACAGCTTCCCCAGCTCAAGGACCGTCATGACCCGCAAACTCACCGACCGGCCCACCCCGAGTGGTCCCGCCGCAGACAACAGCACTCCTCCCGTGGATGGCACCCGTCCCGGAGACAGCCCCAATGCCACCACCGGCCACCGTCCCGGTGATACCGATGGGCTGGGAACGCCCGGACCGCGCGGCATCACCGCCCAGCGGGCCCCCGCCGGTCGGATGCTCTGGGCCTGGCTCCGGCAGGAACTGACGCTGCTGCTCCGTGAACCCGTCGCAGTCTTCTTCTCGCTGGCCTTCCCCCTGGTGATCTATGTCTTCATCGGCATCCCCTACGCGAGCGAGATGTTGCCCAATGGCGCGCGGTTCATCGACGTGATGTTCCCGGCACTGGTGGGAACGGTGGCAGCGAACCTGCTCCTGATGGGGCTGCCCATCTACCTGTCGGAACTGCGCATGCGGTCAGTGATCCGGCGCTACCGGGTCCTCCCGCTGCCCGGCTGGCTGTTCGCGTCCGCCACGCTGCTGTCGATGCTCACCCTTGTGGTCGCGGCGTGCGCCGTCATCACCGGAATCATCGCGGCACAGCACGGACTGCTGCCCGCCGCCGGCAACTGGCGTTTCATCGTTCTGGCGCTGGGCCTGATCGCCTGGCTCAGTGCGCTGGGCTTCCTGCTGGGTACCCTTCCCGTGGGATCGCGCACCATCCAGGCACTGAGCGCCGTCGTCTTCTTCGTCATGTTCTTCGGATCCGGTGCTGCAGCGCCGGTCGACGGCCTGCCCCAACTGCTGCAGGACATCCTCGAGTGGAACCCCCTGAAGCAGTGGTTCGACGTCATGACCGGTGTGTACGCCGGGCTCGAGGTCACCAGCACCCAGTGGCTGCGCCTCTGGGCGGTGCTGCCACTCACGGTGGGAAGTGTCCTGCTCGGGCTGCGCTTCTGGAAACGCGCCTGAACCCACTTCCCTAGCACCCACCAACCAGCCAGGAGGCATCATGAAGCACACCGTCTACAACCACGAAATTCCGTGGGCCCCCGTCGCGCAAAGCCACGAACGCGACGCCGCGCTGCAGGACATGCTCGCCGTCTACAGCCCCTTCGGACAAATCCGCAACGTGTTGACGACCTTTCGTTCGGGCCTCGGCACCGGCGGGTTCCAGGGATCAGCCAGCCCTTTCTCGCTGGACCACACCTTCCGCCGGATGCTGGGCCTCGGCGCCCTGAATGCCGGGCTGGACCGCGACATCTACGGCGGTGGCAAGGGCCTCACCCTGTTCGACTCGGTGGCGTCCTCCCTCGGCGAAGCGATTGAACGCATGCTCGGTTCCTTCTCCTCAATGACCCAACTGGGACCCGAGGACAAGGTGGTGGCGACAGCAGCCCAGATGCAGGACCGGGGCCTGACGTTCGTCAGCCCGGAGGACTACAGCCTGTTCACCGAGGAACAGCTCAGCGCCGAAGGGTTCAGGTGCGAACGATGGACCTGGGACACATCGCTGGCCTGGCACCGCGGAACCAACCTCCTGACCGGGAAGGACCACTGGGTGCCAGCCCAACTGGTGCACCTGTTCTATATTTCCGAACCGGGGGAGGCCCGCATTGGGGCGTCCAGCTCCGGTGGCCTGGCCACCCATGTCAACGACGAGGAAGCGCTCAGCCACGGCCTGCTGGAGGTCCTCGAACGAGACGCCGTGAACCTCTCCTGGTTCTGCAAGGTCCCGTTGACCAAACTGACCGTGGACCGGACCTTCAACGACCCCCGGATCAACAGCTGGCTCGCGGACGCCGAACGTGCCGGCGTCACCATGGATTTCTACCTGCACCAGCTCGACCTTGAGGGCATCTACGTCGTCACCGCAATCACCTGGGATGAGGGCCTGAAGGAAAACGCCTACATGGCCGGCGGCGGCGTGGGGCTGACCATCGATCAGGCGGTGCGCAGCGCCCTCAGCGAAGTGGTCCAGGCCGAGCGGATGGTGCGCACACCGCTGCTGGCCGCCGAATGGGAACTCGCGATGGGCTTTAGCCGGATGTTCGGCATCAACCGGGACGCCAAGCCCCAGGATTTCAAGAACTTCATTCAGGTGGTCCCCTACTACGGCTACCAGGAGAACCAGCCGAAGCTCGACTGGTACTTCAGGGCACCCGACCAGCCGACGGTCCTGCTGTCCGAGCTTCCGGTGGAGAAGCCCGCCAACGAGTACCAGGCCATCCTCGACCTCTTCTCCCGCCACGGGCTGACACCCATCGCCTTCGATCTGACCCCTGAAGGGTTCGACAAGGTCCGGCTGCGGAAGGTCTTCGTCCCCGAGGTGGTTCCCGCCTTCCCGCCGAATCTGCCCATGCTCGGCCACTCCCGTTACCGCCACCTCCGGACGAAGCTCGGTCTCCAGTCCACCGACTGGACCCTGGCTGACATGCCCACCGACCCCCTGCCCTACCCCTAAGGAAGGACACCCCATGGAAACCACCCAGCATGGCCTCACCGAAACCACACCCCGCGCCGTCACCCCGGTCTGGCTCGTGGCGGCCATTGTCGCACTGGGCCTGAAGGCTCCACTGATCGTGATCGGACTCCTCAACCCCGAAGGAATCGCCGGTGTGGTGCCGCCGACGGCGGTTGGCCCGGGCCTGTTCCTCACCCTCGCCTTCCTCGGCTCAAGCATCGTGTTCCTGGCCCTACGGTCCTGGTTCGGCGTGGTCTCCACCGGTGCCTATTGCCTCTACTCGGCTATTGGCGGTGCCCTGCTCCTGACCGAATACCCGTGGTGGGCTGCAGCCATCGTGGCAACCAGCGTCGGCGCGCTCATCTTCACGCTGCTGGCCATCCGGTCCGGCATCTTCTCCGCCCCAACCGCCTCCACCCGCTAAACCCAACAGCTAAGGCCCTATCTAAGTCCACCAAGGAGCAGCCATGACTGACACCATCTCCACCGAAACCCCGCAGGACTCCGCAGGCATCCCGACGGACGCCGATGCGCCCCGACTGATCATCAACCCGGCGGTGGCCATCATTCGATGTTCAGACAACGAGGTATTCGTCCGCCACGGATCGCGGTCGAGCAGCACTCACCGGATTGAAGACACGAAGAATCGGCGGCAGCTCGCCAACTTCACTGAGGCTTTCTCCTCACCCGTCACTGCCGAAGAGGCAGCGACGGCCAGTGGGCTGGATCCGCAGACGGCGGCCGAGTTCACCCGGCATCTGCTGGACGGGAAGGCGCTGATCACTGAGGCTGCCCGCGACTACGGATACCTGGTGGCGGGGATGGGAGTCGACAAGGCTCCGCCGCCCGCCGTCGTCGTCGTGCTCGGCGAAGGCAGGGTGGCCGAGGCGATAGCCCGCCAGCTCGGTGACCTGCTCGCGGCCGAGGTACCGGTGGTGGGTGAGCTGGCCGGGTCGTTCGAGTCCAGCGACCTGGTGGTGGTGGCATCCGACACGCTCAATCCCGGGCTGTTCTACGACGCGGATGAGGCCGCGATGGAGACCGGCACCCCCTGGCAGCTGGTCTATGTGGACGGCGGGGAAGCGATGGTGGGCCCCACCTTCGTGCCGGGAATCACCGTGAGCTACTACGACCTGGACACCATGGACGAGGCCGGCCGCACCATGCGGATGGACTACCAGTTCATGAAGACCGCCGCACCGTCGATACCCGCGACAGCGCAGGTGCCGCTCGCGGTAGCCGATCTGGCCGCGTCCTATGCCTCCTTCGCGGCGCTCCAGCACCTGACCGGGAAGGGCAGTTTCCTGGAGAACCACGTGCTCAGGATCGACGTGGAGCGCCTGCACATCATCCGTGACCGTGTCATTCGCCTGGCGCGCACCCCGCGTGACATCGCCAGCCGCGACGACCTCCGCCACCCCTTCCTCTAACCGAAGTCCGAGGAGCACACCATGACCACACGCCCGGATGACCAGCTGCGCCGCATGCTGGAGCAAACCCTCATCCCGCCGACCACCGTGACCGAGCTTGACCCCGACACCATCGACTCAACGACCAGCCGGGTGGGATCCGTCGCCGGTTCCCTGGCCGAGTCGTACCAGCTGAACTCCCAGCACACGCTGGCCAGCTACACCCGCCTGCCCGACGACGACACCCGGTCCACGGTGCGGAAGTTCTACTTCGAGACCACGCTCAACGCGTTCAACAGGCTCCATGAGCAGGAGACCCGGTGGACGCTGCACGCCAGCGAACTACCGGCACGACTTCAGCAACTGCTCAGCCCGATGTGGAGCAACCCCGCGGTGGTAGATTCCCTGTACGCGCTGGACGTGCTGGTGCTGATCGACGGAGCGCTGTGGCGGTGCGTGCCCGGGGCGCCCGGATTCCTGCTTGAGAAGAGCTGGGAGAGTGCCCACCAGAGCAAACTGCAGGCAGCGGTTCCGGACCAGGATCTGCGGGCCAGCGACGGACTGATCTTCGTGGTGGGGCACCTGGCCCGATCCTCGTACCTCTCCGGGGACCGGGCGGTGCGCAGCGTCGGGCTAACCGCCGGGGTGCTCACCGGGGCGATCTTCGCTGCTGGAGCCCACCCCGCCGTCGCGATCGGCGTGCGGATCATCGAGAACTTCATCGACGCGACAGCGAACCAGGTGCTGGGGTGCGACGGTGTGGAGCGGTCCCTGGTGGCCGTCCTGAACCTGGCAGCGGCACCGCAGCCCGGCCCGCCGCCGTCCGCACCCGCACCAGCAGCATCAGTGCCGGCCTCCCCTCCGACCCCTTCTCCAGTAGCGGCTGAGGCAAAGGCGGACCCGGAGACGGGCGCGGTTCCGGGCTCGCATCAGCCGGGTCCGGTGGCTGGACGAAGCGCCGAGGCGTTGGAGGTGGCCGCGCAGTTCGACGGGCTCACGGCAAGTGACCGGATGGCGGTAAACGAGGCGCTCGCGGCGACAGCCGACGTACTCGAGCTGGGTCTGCCGGCGACGCTGCAGCGGGTGACTCACCGGATCTTCGAACGCTCGGTGCAGGAATTCTTCACCGCTGAGCAGGGCAGCACCCAACTACCTGATGAGCTGGTGCATTTCACGCGGCCGGACGGGGCCGGGATCCCGCTGCCCGAGGTGTCCGACGTCCCGGAGGCAACCCTGGCCGAAGCACTGCAACTGCGCCGCTCGGTCCGCAGTTACGAAAACATCCCCATGGAACTCGACGAACTGGCCGGGCTGCTCCGTCTCGCGGCAGGGAGCACCGGGACGGAGGACGGTTACGGGGTCCGGGGCATGCCCAAGTTCCCCTACCCGAGCATCGGCGGCCTGGACAGTAACGAACTCGGGCTGATCATCAGCCGGGTCGAGGGCGTTGTCCCGGGGTACTACGGCTACGACAAGGTGGGGCACGCGCTGGTCCCACGCCTCAGGGGAGATCTGCGCCTGTCCCTGGTGACCGCCACCTTCGAATCGGAGTGGCTGTTCTACGCTCCGGTGGTGCTGGCTCTGGTGAACGACCAGAAGAAGGTGAACTGGAAGTACAAGACCCGCGGGTACCGGATCTCCCACCTGGACCAGGGTGCGCTTATGCAGAACCTGGGACTGGTGGCGGCGGCGCTCGGGCTCGGCTCCTGTGCCGTGGCCGGCTACTTCGATGAGGTGTTGAACCGGATTCTCGGCTACGAGGGCCAGGACGCGTTCGTTGCAGCGCTGATGGCCGTCGGGCGCCCCAACAGGTTGAGTCACGGCGGTTGAGATGAGCCAGGTGCTGGCGGTTGCACTGGGGGTCTTTGTTGCGGTTGCCCTGAGCGTGGCGGCCTGCAGCATCCGGCCGGCGTGGCGCCGCCACATTGTGGTGGCAGCGCCGGTGACGCTGGGATTGGCGAGTCTGGTGGGCGCCTGGCTGCTGCTCTCCGACGTGGCCCTGATTAGTGGCGCCGGCGGTACCTCCCTCGCGGTCGCCTGGACTCTGGGAGGGGCCGCAGCCAATCCCTGGGTGACCGCCGGTGTGCTGGTGGCCTGTGGGTTGGCTGCCCGCGCAGCGTTCCGCGCCGAGTCGCTGATCCTGCGGTGGGTCAACCGCATGAAGAAGCCACGCAGCGGCGCGCTGCCCGCCGAACTGTTGGCGTTGAATCTCCCGGAGCGGGCCGAGACGATGAGCGAGGTCGGCCGGACCGCTGCCCGGCCGGGACGCTACTGGTCGGTGTCGCTGCTGGCCGTCGCCGGGGAGGAGTCGCTGTTCCGTGTCGCCATGCCCGTGGTGCTGGTGCTGCTGGGGTTCCCGGTCTGGGTGGCCATTGTGGTGCCCGCGGCACTGTACGCGGTGAACCACATCGGGTTCGGCCTGGCCTCGGTGCTGGGGAAGTTGCTCTTCGGCGTCGTCCTGGGCTGCGGGGCCTGGGCGGCCGGCGCGTTGTTTGTGTCGGCTCCGATCCACCTGCTCTACCAAAGTTGGGTCCGCCGCCAGTTCGTCAGCCGGAAGCCCGGCCGTCCAGCCAGAATCAAGGAGACAGTCGAATGAATCCCCTTCACGGCACCCGCGAGCACGGCGGAATGGTGCCGGGTGCCCACGCCACAACACCGCTCGCCATCGACGCCTCGGTGGGAATCGGGGGGTACCGGAATTCCCTCACCGACCCGCTGGAACGGGCGACCGTTGCCATTCTCGGCTTCTGGGCTGAGCATGGGCTGACAGGGGTCCGCATCGAGAGTTCCACCTGGGAGGAACTTGCGCTGCTGCGCGGACTGGTCGCACGCCGGGACCCCGGCGAGCGGCCCCTTCCCCGGATCACCGGCGGGGGACCCACACTGGTTGACGCTTCACCCCGGTCGGAACGGGACTACTGGGTGGGCGATCCGGCATCGATAGCGGCAGCAGTCGACACCGCGGTGGCGCATCACACCGGATGGGTCAACGTGCGGGTCAGCAGCACGGCGGCGGTACATGACATCCTCACGGCCGCCCACGCCCGGGGACAGCGGGTGTGCTACCGCGGCCCCTGGCACGGAACCGAGGACCTGCTCCCCGGCGACCACATCCCCTCGGTGGCTGACCTGCTCCGTGAAGGCGACGAGGGAGCGGTCGGGATTCTGCACCGCTGGGCCGACGACGCATCGCCCGGCGTCGGCCGGGGCCAGGAGTTGCACGACCGCGGTGTCACAGTGGGCACCGAGCTCTTGGCGCTACGGCGCTCGGTGTTCCTGCGGGAGGCGCTGGAGGCGCCATTCCTGGAGGAACTTGAGCCGGTCCTTCCCCACGCCGCGTACGTGCGGCAGATGAAACGGCCTGGCGGGTACCTGGTCGGCAAACGGCAGTTGCGCCAGCACGCGGGCCTGATCGAACCCACCCGGGACGACGCGGTCCGGGCCGAGGACGGCTGGGCCAACCTGCTCACAACGGTGGGCCAGCTGCCCGGGCCGCTGATTCCCGCCACCCGGTCACCCCAGCTGACCTCGCTCCCGGGCTATTCCTGGCGGGAGGAGTGCAGCATCCTGCGGCACGCCGGCATCGTCGATCCACAGCTGCTGGGCGCTGCCCTCTTCGGGCCGCCTGACTGACGGCGCTACCCCTCCCCGCCGAAGGGTTAGATCGGGCGACTCACCGGCGCCCGACCCGCCAGAGCTCACGCTTCGGCGGAAGCGGGGACGTCGTAGCCCAGATCGGGAAGGTAGGTGTTGATGCGGCGGGCCCGTTGCACTTCGTCTTGGCTTAGCTCGGCGACCAGCAGTTCCTCGTCCTGGTCCGCCTGCGCGATGAGGTTTCCGTGCGGTCCAACAATGCAGCTGAGACCGGTGAAATCCGGCGGAGTGTGGTTGGCGTAGGCAATATAGATGCCGTTCTCCAGCGCCCGACACGGCACCATGATCGTTGAGATCCGCTCGGCGTTGTACGTCTGCTGGGAGGGGAAACCGTCCACATCGCCCGTGTGTGGCACCGCAGTCGGAATCAGGAGCGCGTCGGCGCCGCGTACCGCAGCTGCCCGGGCAAACTCCGGAAATTCGATGTCGTAACAGATGCCCAAGGCCAGGCGAAGGCCTGCGTAGTGGAACACCTCGGCTGGCTCGGACCCCGGCAGGAAGACCGACTTCTCTTCCTCCCCGAACAGATGAGATTTCCGGTAACGCGACAGCTCCGTACCGGCGGGGTCAAAAAAGGAAGCACTGATGTACCGCAGGCCGTCAGCCTCATCAACGCTGGACCCGACGATAGCTATCCCGTGACGCTGGGCAATAGCTGCCAGCCCCCGGCGCACCTCACCGCCATCCAGGGTGTGAATTTTCGCTGGTGCATAACCGGTGGCGAACAGCTCCGGGGTGACGACAACGTCGATCCCCTCCCGGGCGGCCCGGGTGGCCATCTGATCCAACCGCGCCAGATTCTGTTCAATGCTGCCTACCGTTCCGGTAGCTTGCCAGACGCCGATCCGAACCACGATGCCTCCTTCATATAGAAAAGCTTTCGCCAATTCTATTGACACTTCGATGCCTTTGGGTCTCTTATGAACCTGGAAACCGAAACATATTCGATTAGTTGGTAAGGAGACCGTCGTGGCTAGAGATTCCGCCCAGGTACAGCAGGAATTACATCGTCGCATCGAGGAAATCAGGACGGTCGAGGGAGCCGATCCGGCGCGGCGTGCGCTCAGCCGCGCCGACCTGGTCATGTATGTCGGCGCCACCGTTCTGATCAGCCTGCTCGGCGTGCTGGTGATGGTCCTGTGAACCGGCCCAAGGACACCGCAACCGAAGAAATCGAGAATGCCAACACCTTTGGATCCCTTCCCCTGCTGAAATCCGAGCGGGTCTGGAGCGCACTGGACTTCAGCTGGGTGAACGTTGCCCTGGCGATCGCCACCTGGGCCTTCCTGGTGGGCGGGGCGACCGCGTCATTCGTGGGTTTCCAGCAGGGTATTGCGGCGATGATCATCGGCAACGCGATCGGGCTGTGCTTCATGGTGCTCGCCAGCACGGTAGCCAGCCAACGGTACGGCGTCGAACAGTACACGATCCTCCGGCCGGTCTTCGGAGTGGCGGGCGTTGCGGCGCTGGTCTTCACCGTCGTGTTGATCACCGAGATGGGATGGTCCTCGCTGCTGGGCATCATGGTGGGCCGGGCAACGACCCAGGTCGCCGGGGTGGCTACCGGGATGGAGTTCGACGAATACGGGCTGATGGTTACCGCGGGAGCGCTGGTGGCCCTGGCCATCGCCTGGTACATCCTCTCCCGTGGCCCCATCACGATTGGCCGCCTCAACAAATTCATCGCCCCCGGGCTTCTGGTGATTACCGCCCTCCTGATGGTCTTCCTGGTGGTCAATACCTCATAGGCTGACCTGTTGGATGCCGGACCGCTCGCACCCTTCGATGACCCACAGCTGAACTTCATGATCGCCGTCGAATTCAACGTTGCGGTGGGTGTGTCCTGGTATCCGGTGATGGGCTCTTTGGCGCGCATGACCACGTCGCCCAGGGCCGCCATCTGGCCTGCCTACGGGGGACTGCTGATCGCCACCCTGCTCGCGCAGATTGTTGGGATGGGCGCGGCCCTCACCCTGGGGGACTCCGATCCCACAGTCTGGATGATCCCCTTCGGCGGTCCGCTGCTCGGAGCCTTCATCCTGCTGTTTATCTGCTTCGCCAACATCACCAGCATGTCCTCGATCGTCTACTCAACAGTCCTTGCCCTGCGCCAATCCAGTGGCGAGCTGCTCACAGGCCTGCACTGGAAATGGCTGTGCGCAGGGTTCTTCGTATTGCCCGCACTGCTGGCCTTCTTCCCGCAATTTATGTACGAGCGTTTTGTCCTGTTTGTCACGCTCAGCGGTGCATTCCTCGCCTCCATGTGCGGTGCGATTATTGTTGACTATTTCATTTTGCGTAAGCAGCACATCGATCTGTCCGAGCTATACGCACCGGGAGACCGGAGCGCCTATCACCTGCCGGGCGGGGTCAACTGGGCGGGGATCGCGGCCGTGCTTGCCGGCGCCGCGTTCTACCTGTGGATCTACAACCCCGTCACGCTTGCAACCCAGCCAATCTTCAACATCATCTCCGCTTCCCTGCCCGCCGCCGTTCTCGGCGGGATCGTGTACTGGATTCTGGCCGTGGTGCTGTACAGGAATCGCGGCGTCGGCGGATTCCAGCTGGCCGCATCCCACAAGCAGAAAGAGCCACGTTCATGAGCATCAGTTCACGCGCTGCAGTGCACCGCGGCGGACCTTCGTTGGAGATCACGCAGGTCGAGGTCGCTGCGCCCGGGCCAGGGAGCGTCCTGATCCGGCTGGGAGCCTCAGGGGTGTGCGGTTCCGATCGACATGTGCTCGACGGCGAGTGGGAGATGCCTTCCCCCACGGTAATGGGCCACGAGGGCGCGGGAGTGGTGGAGGCGATCGGCGAGGGTGTCGAGGACGTGGCAGTCGGGGACCATGTGGTCCTCAGTTGGTTCTACCCCTGACGGCGCTGCACTGCCTGCCTTTCCGGCCGGGCCTTCGTCTGTACCGGAAGCCGCTCCGAGGAATGCGTCCTCCCGGATGGCAGCACGCCACTGTCGGAGAACGGAACACCCGTGTACCCCTACCTTGCGGTCGGGTCCATGAGCGAATACACGGTGGTCCCCGAATCAGCGGCTGTGAAGATACCGTCGGACGTGCCGTTTGATGTTGCCTCACTCCTCGGCTGCTCGGTGTCTACCGGTGTGGGGGCAGTCGTCAACGATGCGATGGTCGCGCCGGGCAGGTCGGCCGTCGTCGTCGGGACCGGCGGAGTGGGATTGTCGATCATCATGGGCCTGAATCTGGTGGGAGCGTACCCGATCATTGCCGTCGACCTCAGTGAGGAAAAGCTGGCAATAGCCCGGCGCTTTGGGGCCACGCACTCAGTGATCTCCGGGCCTGACAGCCAGGAGCAGATCCGGAGCATCACCGGGGGTGGAGCTGATTACGCGTTCGAGGCGATCGGACGCAAGGACACCATCGAGTCGTTGCCGGGCCTGTTGGTGCGCGGCGGCACCGCAGTCCTCGTGGGCCTGCCACCGGCCGACCAGACCATCAACTTCGATGGGCTGGCACTGGCCGAGGGCGGGATCAGGATCGTCGGATCCAACTACGGTTCAACAGTTCCCGGCCGGGACTTTCCGCGGTTGGCCGCGCTATACTTGGCGGGCAAACTTCCGGTGGATGAGCTGATCTCGGATCGGATCCGCCTCGATGATGTCAACGAGGCCTTCGAGGCGATGCGCCGTGGCGAGCGGGCCCGCAGTGTCATAGTGTTTTAGCTCTCCGCAACCACTAAGGAACTCCATGGCCAGGCCAACTACCCAGATCCTCACGCCTGGCAAAATTTTCCGGGCGGCCCTTGAACGGTTCGACGAGCGGCAGGAATTTTCCATCCCGCAACTCGCCAAACGGCTGGGCGTGAGTCCGTCCTCCCTTTACCACCATGTGAAGGGAGGACGGACCGAGATTATCGAGGGGATCCGTTCCCTCATCAGTCAGGACGCCCATGACCGTGGGGATTTCCCGCCGGGGGATGGCAGCTGGCAGGAGCAGACGCGCCGCTGGGCGATCAACTACCGTTACGCGCTCGGGCTTCACCCGATGGCTATTCCGGCCCTCGTGGGTGAATCGGTCGACGACGCGCCCACCCTCGAGATCTACGAAACGTTGGCGCAGATCCTTGAGTCGGCAGGATTCCGGGACGACCGGCTCCTGGACGCTCTTTCCCTCATCGATCTGCTGGTTCTCGGCTCAGCGATCGACGCGGGATCCCCCGAACCGCCGTGGGAGCCGTCGGAGACCGACTATCCCTCCCTGTCCCGGGCGCTGGCGGCTCAAACCGGTGCCCGGCGACAGGACAGGGCCTTCACGCTTGGTCTTGACGCGGCCATCGCCGAACTGGACCGCCAGTTGACCACTCACCCCTCCCCGCCGAAGAGTTAGATCGGGCGACTCATCGGCGCTCTCACTTGCCCGAACCCAATGGGTGCCGACAGCAGGGATGTGATCGTCATGGAGGGGTTTCTCCTTCTGGGAGTTCGGCGGCGTCCCGCGCAGGTTTGGCGCAGGTTCTTCAAAGTAAGGCGCCTTCGCATCTAGGCGGGGTTACAATGGAAAAACCGGCGCGAAGGTGTCAAACGTGAAGAACAACAACACTGATTAAGCATATCGGTCGGGCTGGGCGGGTCTGTGCGAACCTCTGACACCCCACATGTTGGTCTCTCATTCACTACTCTTCTTTGTCGGCTTCGATTTTTCGTCAGCCGGTTTCACAGAGCAGGTCACCCTGCACTTAGCGACATCCTGGCCTGAACTGTCGTCCAAGATTCATCCGTATGCCCCGGTCGTTCCGGCACTCTCGCCGTGGAAGCACCTCGCTGTTCGAAGAAATCGGACGCGCGGGACTTCAGACTTCCACCGATTCATCCGAAAGCGAATTGCCCACATGCTCGACCCCGCAAGTGATTCATCCCCCGCCTTTTCTTCGGACACTCAGTCCACCCAGGAATACACCGACTTCATGGCCGGGCACAGTGCCCGGTCTTATGTGCTTGCCCTCGAGGACGTCCGTCGTGGTATCAGTGACCAGCCCACCCGGGCTGCGGCCGAGGCCGGACTGGCCCACCTGATGAGCCACGACCCCCTGACCGGGCTGGTCAACCGGCCCGGATTCCTTTCCGATCTGTGGGTCCTGCTCGCGGAAAGTAGCGCTAACCAGTCGTCGGTGGGTGTCCTGATTCTCGATATTGACCACTTCATGGCGGTCAATGAGGGCCTGGGCGTCGCTGCCGGCGACGAGGTGCTCCGCATCGCGGCATGGCGGCTCGGTTCAACTGTGAGCAACACTGCGGTTGTCGCGCGTCTCGATGGTGACGAGTTCGCAGTAGTCGACACCTATGCCGACACGGCGGCGGCGTGTCAGGTGGCGGCCTCGCTGCTCGCCGCACTGAACGCGCCAATGATCATCGGCGACTCCACGCTCGATCTTTCGGCCAGTATCGGCTTCGCGATGGCTGGCCCCGGCGATACCGCCGACGGCGTGCTGGGCAGGGCCACCACAGCGGTGAACCGGGCGAAGAAGCTTGGCCGCAACCGGTTCGAAGTTGAACTTGCCAGCACCAAGGATCCAACGGATGGTCGGCTCAGGCGCCGAAGTGAACTGCGGCAGGCAATTGACGACGACGAGCTGCTGCTCTTCTACCAGCCCCAAATCGACCTGGCCAACGGGCAGATGAGCGGTTTCGAAGCACTGGTCCGCTGGGATCATCCGGACCGGGGACTGCTTGACCCGGCAGCCTTCATCGATTTCGCTGAGGAGTCAGGGCTTATCCTGCCGCTGGGCGCGTGGGTCATCAACGCCGCAGTGGCGCAGCAGGCTGACTGGCACCGCTCCTCACCCGGCCGGGCGACGGTACGCATGTCAGTGAACATCTCGGCCATCCAGTTGAACGACCCCCATCTGGCGGACATCGTCACCTCGGCCCTGGAACGCCACAAGGTGGCCGCAGGACTGCTCACTCTTGAGATCACCGAGACGGCGCTGACGGTTGACCCAGAAAGTGCGCTCCGAACCCTCAATATGCTCAGCGCGTTGGGCGTCAGGTTGTCCATTGATGACTTCGGCACCGGCCACTCCAGCCTGGTCTACCTGCGGCGCTTCCCCATCGATGAGCTCAAGATTGACCGCTCGTTCATCGCCGGTCTCACCTCGGATACCAAGGACCACGCGATCGTGACCTCCTGCATCCAGCTTGCCCACGCCACGAACATGTCTGCAGTGGCCGAGGGCGTCGAAACGGCCGACCAGTTGGAAGCCCTGCTGGAGCTCGGCTGCGACCTGGCTCAGGGTTACTTCTACACCCGGCCCATGACTGCAGTTGATCTGGAGCCCTGGTTCGTTCCGCGTCCCGACAACCAGATCCTGTCCCGGCAGCAGCTCACCGGCTAGTTACGCCGCAGCATTACCCGCGGTGCAGCATCACCGTCGAGGTGTCGAAGTCCACCGGAGCCGACGTGTGTTCGTGGATGATCTTCCACCTATCGTCGGTGTTCTTGAGCACCCACGTGAGCCGGTTCTGCATTGACCCTTCCTCAGCGCCGTCGGGGCTGAGGTCCCGGTAGGTGATGATGGCGTTCACCATCGCGAGGTCGTCACCCCCGATGATGCTGACATCGTCGAAGCCGACGCCCACCCGCTGGGCGCCCAGAGACGCGAACCAGTCAGCGACCGCCTGCCGCCACGCGGGAGCACCCTCGTAACTCCACACGCCCCACAGGTCGAACAGCCGTACGCCGTCGTCGTACAGGCCGAGCAGTGCATCGACATCCTTGGCGAATACCGCCGCTGCGTAGCGCTCCGTGAATTGATCAACCGTCAGTGAATTCATGGGAGCGAGTGTGGCACATCCGCAGCAGGAGCGGAACGGAAAGCACAGGTTAACCTCCAGGAGCGGCCCCCACTGGGAGGCCGCTCCTGGCGTGGTGTTTCGGTGGACGCCCCGCGCACACCCGGTCGGGTCAGACGAACAGGTACAGGATCCAGACCAGGCCGAAGGCCATGAATCCGATGGCTGTCGCGATGACCGACCAGGTCATCAGGGCCTGCTTGGTGGTCATGCCGAGGAACCGGCTCACCAGCCAGAACCCGGAGTCGTTGACGTGGGAGAACGTGATGGCTCCGGCAACAATCGCCACGACCAGGCAAGCGAGGGCCAGCGGGCTGGTTTCGCCCGAGGCGGCGACGGCAGGTGCCATCAGGCCGGCGGCGGTGGTGCCGGCAACGGTCGCCGAACCCTGGGCGACCCGCATGATGACGGCAATCAGGAACCCGGCGAGGATGAGCGGCAGCCCGATCGCGTCGAGCCCGTCAGCCATCGCGCCGCCGATGCCGGTAGCGGTCAGGACGCCGCCGAACATGCCGCCCGCACCGGTGATGAGGATGATCGAGCAGACGGGTGCCAGCGCGTCATCGACCAGATTCTCCAGCGCGCCGCCCAGCTTCTCGGTACGGCGGCGGATCACCAGCAGGTACATGGCCAGCAGGGTGGAGATCAGCAGGGCAATCGGCGTGTTTCCGATGAACACCAGGACGTTCACCCACAGCGCGTCTTCCGGCAGGGCGCCAGCGGTGCCCAGGGTGTTCAGTCCCGTGTTCATGAAGATCAGGACCAGCGGAAGCAGCAGCACCAACAGGACGGTGCCGAACTTCGGCGGGTTGGGGTTGTCCTTGGGAGGCTCGCCCAGGAGATTGGGTACCGGCATATCGGGGTGCTGCCGGGCGAGAACCAGGGCCAGACGGTAGCCGGCCACATACCAGGTGGGAAGACCCACGAGCAGGGCTACCATCAGGACCAGGCCGACGTCGGCGCCCAGAATTCCGGAGGCGGCAACGGGGCCCGGGTGGGGCGGAACCAGGGCGTGCATCATCAGGAACGCGCCGGTTGCGGGCAGCGCGTACAGCAGCAGTCCGCCGCCCAGGCGCCGTGCAACGGTGTAGATGATCGGCAGCATCACAATGAAACCGGCATCAAGGAAGATGGGGAAGCCGAAGAGCAGCGACGCGACCGAGAGGGCCAAGGGAGCGCGCTTTTCGCCGAATCGCTTCAGCAGGCTGTCCGCGAGGACCTTGGCGCCACCTGAGGTTTCAACGATGCGGCCCAGGACGGCGCCGAAGCCCACGAGGAGCGCAATGTTGCCCAGAGTGGTGCCGAACGGCCCCACCAGAGTGGCCAGGAGCTCGTCGGCGGACACGCCCGCCACCACCGCGGTGATGAGGCTGACGATGATCAGCGCGAAGAAGGCGTGCATCCGCACCTTGATGATCAGGAACAGGAGCACCACGATGGATGCCACCGCGATGCCCAGGAGGGCGGGGATCGGTAACCCGCTGGTCACCGCCTGGGTTGTCATGGGTATTAAGGGCATGTCAAAACTCCTCTTCGCAACTACGTTGGTGCTTGGGTAGACGGCTTCCGCACGATGCGGGAGCTGCCGGTCGTTAGATGGTGGTGCCTGGTTAGGAGGTCCGGGCGTCCGTTCTGGCCAGTGCTTCATCGAGCACCAGACCAAAGTTTCGTGGCTCGTGTGCGAACCGGCCCAGGAACAGGCCGTCCACGGCGTCGAGCCGGGGCAGCAGGCCGGGACCGGCACTGCCGCCGTAGATGATCGTCGCGCCCTGGCCGTCGCGGCCGGAGCCCAGCTGGGCGCGCAGCCCGGTGACGACGTCGTTCACGTAGTCCGCCGGGGCGGGTTCAGCGGCGCCGATCGCCCACACGGGCTCGTACGCGAGCACGACGTCGTCAATCGCCGCGTTCCCGAGCACTGCGTCCACTTGGGCCCGGCAGAAGTCAGCTGCGTCCGACGCGCTGGTCCGCTCCGCTTCGCCGATGCACAGCAGGGGTGTGAGTCCGGCGTCGACGGCGGCGGCCACTTTCAGCCTGGTCACCGCATCGTCCTCGCCGAACAGCCGACGGCGTTCCGCGTGTCCCAGCTCCACCAGGCTCACGCCGAGCTCGGCCAGGAGTCCCGCACTGACCTCACCGGTCAGCGCGCCGTCGGCGGTGCTGCAGTTCTGTGCACCGACACGCACCCCGGTCCCGGAGAAGATGCGCTGGGCACTCTCCAGAACCGGGAACGACGGCGCCACGAACGTGTGGACCGATCCCGCCAGCGCGGGGCGCGCCAGTACCTCGGCGCGGATCCCGTCCATCCAGTCAAGGCTCTGCTGGTAGCCGAGGTACATTTTGGTGCTGACCCCGATGTACTGGGGGCGTGGAGCGGTCATGGGTGCCGGCTCAGTTCAGTGGTGCAGGACCGAGGTCCTTCATCAGCTGCTGCATCGCGACGTACGCCTTGTTGCGGTACGCGATCAGCTCGGGGGTCCGGTCGGCGGGCACGTTGAGGAAGCCGGCGCCGGTCTTGGTGCCGAGCTTGCCGGCGTCCACCAGGTCGGACAGCACCTTCGGGGTGGCGAACCGCTCCGGGAAGTCAGTCTGCAGCGACTTGTAGCAGAAGTTGTAGACGTCCAGACCGGCCATGTCGGCGATCGCGAACGGCCCGAAGAACGGCAGCCGGAAGCCGAAAGTGGTGCGGACCAGGGTGTCGATGTCCTCGGGCGTGGCGACTCCCTCTTCCACCAGCTGGGTGGCTTCGTGGAACAGCGCGTACTGGAGCCGGTTCAACACAAACCCGGTGACATCCTTGACGACTGCGGTTTCCTTGCCGGTCTCGTGGACAATTTCCTGTGCGGTGGCCACGACGGCGTCGGAAGTGCCGGTGTGGGGGATGATCTCGACGCCCGGGATGAACGGTGACGGGTTGGAGAAGTGCACCCCGAGGAAACGCTCCGGGTTGGTGACCGACTTGGCCATCTCGCCGATGGAAATTGTCGAGGTGTTGGAGCCGATGATGGCGTCGGCCGGCGCCGCGGTGCTGATCCGGGTGAGGATGTCGTTCTTGATCTCCAGGACCTCGGGGACGGCTTCGACGATGAAGTCGGCGTCGGCGACGGCGGCTTCCACCGAGGCGGCGGCAAAGATGTTCTTCTCAATGGTCTCGGTGGCGCCGTCAGGGAACAGTCCGGCCGAGACGAAGTCGCGGGACTCTGTGATCAGACGCTGGTAGCTCTTCTGCGCGACCTCCTCGGAGATGTCCGAGAGGGCCACCCGGGCGCCGGACAGGGCCAGGACCTGGGCGATGCCGCCGCCCATGTAGCCGGATCCAACAATTGCAACTGTGCGTGTCATGCGCTTAGTCCTCTTTCGGTTCGTAGGAGCTGATGGCGTCCACCTTGGCGGCGGAGGAGCTGGTCTCGTCGAAACGGTGCTCCAGCCACTCCTTCACCAGCTTCTTGGCGAGCTCCAGGCCGATGACGCGCTGCCCGAGGGTGAGGACCTGCGCGTTGTTGCTGAGCACCGACCGCTCCACCGAGTAGCTGTCGTGGGCGGTGACGGCACGGATGCCCGGCACCTTGTTGGCGGAGATCGCGACACCCAGTCCGGTCCCGCAGATCAGCAGGGCACGGTCGGCCTCGCCGGCGGCAACCTTGCGGGCCGCAGCGACGGCCACGTGGGGGTACGCGGTCGTGTCGTCGGAACCGACGCCGACGTCGAGCACTGACTCCACCCGGCTGTCCGCTTCCAGCAGCGCTTTCAGCGCCGTCTTGAATTCGACTCCTGCTTCGTCATTTCCGATGACGATGCGCAGCTTTTCACTCATGGCTGTTCTCCTTTGTGGTGATCAATTCCTGATAGGTGCGGGCCACCGCTTCGGCGATGAGCGCAAACGAAATGGCTCCCGGATCGGCGTGGCCCACGCTCTTCTCGGCCAAGGGCCGGGCGCGGCCCTTGCGGGGGCTGAGCGCCGCCGTCTCGTCGGCGGCAGTGGTGGCGGCCGCGGCGGCGCTGCTGAGGTTCTCCGCGACTGACGCGCCGCCCGTGTGGCTGGAGGTGTATGCCTCGACGTAGGGGAGGAGGGCGTCGACCATGGTCTTGTCCCCGGCCTCGGCCTTGCCCAGCCCCACGATCGCTCTCTGGAATGCAACGGCCGCGGCGTGGGCTTCGGCGGCGGTGTAGGCGTCACGGTTGCCGAGGGCATGCCCGACGGCGATGATCCCCGATCCCCACAAGGCACCGGAGGTGCCGCCCGCCTTCTCGGCCCAGGCTTCACCGGCAACGACCAGCACGCGGTCCACGCCGGCGTCGGCGGCAGCAGCCTCGGCGGCCGCATCCGCCGCGGCGTCGACCCCGCGGCGCATCCCGATACCGTGGTCGCCGTCGCCGGCGACCGCGTCCAGCCGGCCGAGTTCTTCCTCATGCTCGATGACGACGGCGCGCACCGACTCCAGGAGGGTGACGGCGGCGCTGCTGAGTGCTGCTGCTCCGGCGGTCGGAGGTTCCACGGGGGCTTCGGCCGCCGCGGCGAGCTGTTCGACGTCGCGGTGGGCACGGGCCGCGACGTTGCCCTTGCGGTAGGCAGGGGTGTCGGCGGGTGCGGCCCAGTGGGTTCCGATTTCCTCATCCAGCCACAGCAGGGTCAGGGAGACCCCCGCCATGTCCAGGCTGGTCACCAGTTCACCGCACTCGGGTTCAACGATCTCGAGCCCTTCGGCGGTCAGCAGCGACTCGATCCGGCCGTACAGTAGGAAGAGCTCGTCGTATTTGACCGTCCCGAGCCCGTTGACGATGGGCACCACGCGGGTGCCGGCGTCGTCGGGCTTGTCCTTGAGCAAAGTGCTGACCAGCAGTTCGGCGAGCTCGGTGGCGGTGGGCATGGGGTGGTCGGATATCCCCGGTTCGCCGTGGATCCCCAGGCCCAGGGACATGTGGCCGGGCTCAACGGTGAACAGTGGTTCCTTCGCTCCCGGAAGGGTGCAGCCGTCGAAGGCGACGCCGAGCGAGCGGGTGCGGTAGTTGGTCTTCTGCGCCAATCGCTCCACCTCGTCCAGGCTCAGCCCGGCTTCGGCGGCGGCGCCGGCGACCTTGAACACGGTCAGGTCCCCGGCGATGCCGCGGCGCTTCTCCAACTGGTCGATGGGGGCGCTGGCAATGTCATCGGTGACCACCACGGTGCGCGTCTCAATGCCTTCGGCGTTGAGGCGCAGCTGGGCCTGGTCGAAGTGTAGAACGTCGCCGGCGTAGTTGCCGTAGCTGAGCAGCACCCCGCCGCCGTTGTTCGCGGCACGGGCCACCCGGTAGACCTGTCCCGCGGCGGGGGACGCGAACATGTTGCCGCAGGCTGACCCGGCGGCAAGGCCTTGGCCCACCAACCCGGCGAAGGCAGGGTAGTGTCCGGAGCCGCCGCCAATAACCAGGGCAACCTGGCCCTCGTCCATTTCGGTGGAGCGGACCACGCCGCCGTCTACGCGGGCAACGTACCGGCGGTTGGCCGCAGTGAAGCCGTCAAGGGCATCATCGGCGAAGGTGGCGGGGTCATCAAAGATGCGTGTCATCATTCCTCGTTGAATCGATGTGTCCCGGCTGGGCCGGGCGGACTAATGGGATGCGTTAGACCGAGGCGCCGCGTGGCTGCTGCCGGCCCTGCGCCACGAGCGGCTGCCCGAGCGCGTAGTCCACGGTCTTGGGGAGGATGCGGTTGCGCAGGTAGTCCTGGTTGGACGCTGACACGCTGAGGCCGTCTCCGCCGTAGTGCTCGGCGCAGATGATGCCCTGGAACCCGTGTGCCAGCGCGGTGCGGAAAGCCTCGCGGTAGCTGATCACGCCGGATTCGAGAGGAGCGGGGATGGCCACGAACTGGTTGCGGGCCAGGTTCTCGTCCCGTGTGTAGTTCTTGACGTGCCAGTAGTTGGCGTAGGGAACGGTCTTGGCGATCATTTCCTGGATGGACTCGATCGGGCGGTGCAGGCGTACCAGGTTGCCCAGGTCCGGGTTCAGGCCAACGTTGGGCAGATCGATGTCCTGCACCAGCTGGGCGGCGGAGTCGCCGGTGCCCAGATAGGTGTCTTCGTAGAGTTCGAGGGAGAGCAGCAGGCCCAGGTCGGCGGCGTGGTTGCCGAGTTCACGGAGGCGGGTGACAGCCTTCTGCCAGACCTCGGGATCGTTGACCGGGTCCTTGTGACCTTCGACGGTCCAGAACCACAGCTGCTTCTTCTGCTCGGCGGTCAGCGCCTGGTGCAGTCCGAAAGAGACCACTTCGCAGCCCAGCTGCGCGCCGGCCTCGAGGGTGCGGTGGCTGTAGGCGAGGTTGTCTTCCCAATTCTGCTCGTCGATGACGCTGCGGCGGATGGCGGAGATGGCGGGTGCACCCACTCCCACTTCGGTGGCAGCGAGCTTCAGCTCGTCGAGGCGTTCGGTGGACAGGTCCCCGGGCTTGATCCAGGTGTCGAAGAAATCGACGTTGTCGAAGCCGGCGTCGCGCACTTCGGTGAAGACGCTCTTCCAGACCTCTGGGTCCGCGTCCTGCATGGACCCGGAAGAAGTCTCGTGCGGGAACTGAAGCAGGGCGGCCGTGATGGGCCAGGTGTCAGCTGTATAAACCATTAGTCACTCCATTGTGTAATCGTATTTCCTATAGGATTGTCGATCACACGCCGAGAGTCAAGGGTTCCGCATCAGGACGGGAAGTTCTAGGGGTGCTCTGCGCTGTCCAGGATGGACCGCTGCTTGACGCCATTGAGGTGGGCAACCATCGCTGCGCGGGCCGCGGCAGCGTCCCCCGCCGCGAAAGCATCGAGGATGGCGGTGTGCTCAGCGATGGCGTTGTCGGCGTCGGTGACGCCCAGGCCGGCGAAGAACCTGAAGCGCTGCACCTGGCCGCCGAGGGTGCGGTAGGCGTTGAGGATGAAGGGGTTGCCGGTGTGCTCGGCGATCAGACGGTGGAAGTCCTCATCAGCCTTCCAGTATTCGCGGAACTCAGCGTAGGAGGCACCGGTGGGGGCATGACGTAGATCCTCGATGGTCTGCTTCAAGTCGTCGACCAGCTGCGGAGTGCTCCGGGCGCAGGCGAGCTCGGCGTTCACGGGTTCGATCATCAGCCGGGCATCGACCAGCTGTGCCAGCTCGGGCGCGGTGAAGAGCGGCGCCACCTTGTAGCCCTTGAGCGCAACGCGGCGCACCATGCCGGTATGTTCCAGACGGGCCAGCGCCTCGCGGACCGGGGTGGGGGAGACATCCAGGTCACGGGCGATGCCGTCAATGCTGAGGTTCGCCCCTGCTTCCAGCCGGCCGTCGATCAGCCAGGACATGAGCTCCTCGTGGACATGATCGGCGAGCACCTGACGGTTCAGGGTGCGGCGGGGAGCGGCGGCGGACATAGATAAATCCTATAGGAACTACCGATACAGGTCGGCGGGCATGAATTCCTGAAGGTCTCCGGAAGGTCATTTATGACGATCCTTTTCGCTAAATTTTTGACCCGGTGAATTATCTGCTTTAGGTTGAACTCAGAATCAAGAGTTCAACCAATGGCTCCCTGGCCGGTTGAACAGCAACCCTCTCCCGTAGTGGGGTGCTTCAGGTGAAGATTCGGCCGCCGGAACAAGTCCCCGGATGGCAAGTACGGCGTATCCAGGAGTACCCACAAAGGTCTCGGCGATACCGCCCGCAATCTCGAAGCGAGCCAGTATGTAACACCCGAGGAATCCCCACCCGATTGTCGCTGCAGTTTCCGCAGCGCATTCGCCTCCCTTTTCTTTAAGCCGATCCAGCAGGAGCCTCCGGCCGATTTCGCCTGCCCGCTGGACTTTTTCCAATATCCCGTTCAAAGGAAAATCAATGAATTCCCGCAAACTCCTGTCCCTTGCCGTGGTCCCCTTTCTGGCCCTCACCGTCGCCTGCGGTTCGTCGGAAGGCTCCGACTCCGGCACTGAAAGCATCAGCCTCGGCGTCGTCGGAGCCAGTGACCCGGAATGGGGGCTGCTGACCGAAGCCGCGGCGGAGGAGGGCATTGACCTCGAGGTCATCGACTTCGCCGAGTACACCCAGCCCAACCCCGCCCTGAGCGAGGAGGAACTTGACCTCAACCAGTTCCAGCACCTGGTGTACCTGGCCCGCTACAACGTCTCCAGCGGTGAGGAGCTCACCCCGATCGGGTCCACGGCGATCTACCCCCTCGGTCTGTACTCCACCCAGTACGGGTCGGTCGACGAGATCCCCGAAGGCTCCACTGTCGCCGTCCCCAATGACGAGAGCAACCTCGCCCGGGGTCTGCTCGTGCTCCAGTCCGCTGGACTGGTGGTGCTCGACGGCGGTGGCAGCGCCTTCTCGACCATCGACGACATCGACGAGGAGGCCTCCAAGGTCACCGTCACCACCCTCGAAGCCTCGCTGACCCCTACGTCGCTTCCCGACGTCGCCGCTGCGATCATCAACAACGACTTCGTGCAGGACGCGGGGCTGAACTTCGAGGACGCCATCGCGCAGGACGACCCGACGGATCCCGCCGCCGTGGCGTACGTGAACGTGTTCGCCGCCCGCGCCGGTGAGGAGAACAACGAGACCTACCAGAAGCTGGTGAGCATCTACCAGGAGAACCAGGAGGTGCAGGACGCCGTCCAGGAGACCTCAGGTGGGACGGCCGAGTTCCTGGTGGTCACTCCCGAGGAACTGCAGTCGACCCTCGACACCGTTGAGGAAGACACCGCAGCCCAGGGCTGACCAGGCCCGCCAACTCCTGCGGCCGGCCGGCGATCCCGGCTGGCCGCAGGGCTCTTCCGACAAGGAACACCATGCCCCTCATCTCTTTGCAGGACGTCACCAAAAGCTTCCCTCCGGGGCGGCGCGGTGGCGATCCCGTGCGCGCTATCGACAACGTCAGCCTCGACATCGAGGCTGGCGAGATCTACGGGATCATCGGATACTCGGGTGCCGGCAAAAGCACCCTGGTCCGGCTGATCAACGCGCTGGAAAAGGCGACCAGTGGCACGATCATCGTCGACGGACACCAGGTCACCAACGTGCCGGACCGCCAGCTACGCAAGCTGCGCCTCGACATTGGCATGATCTTCCAGCAGTTCAACCTGTTCAACGCCAAAACGGTCTGGAACAACGTGGCCTACCCGCTCCGCGTCGCCGGGAAAAGCCGGGAGGAAATCCAGGCCCGCGTCACTGAGCTCCTCGACTTTGTGGGGTTGGCCGACAAGGCGTCGAACTACCCTGAACAGCTTTCCGGGGGCCAGAAGCAGCGCGTCGGGATTGCCCGGGCGCTGGCCACCTCACCGAAGATCCTCCTGGCCGATGAGGCCACCTCGGCGCTGGACCCCGAGACCACCCATGAGGTGTTGCGGCTGCTGCGCCGGGTCAACGAGGAACTCGGCATCACCATCGTGGTGATCACCCACGAGATGGACGTCATCCAGACCCTCGCCACCAAGGTGGCGGTGATGGACGGCGGGCGGATCGTCGAGCAGGGCGACGTGTTCGACGTCTTCTCCAACCCGCGCCAGGCCTCATCCCAGCGGTTCGTCTCCACAGTGGTCCGGGGCATCCCGGCACCCGACGAGCTTGCCGCACTGCGCGAACGGCATGCCGGGCGGATCGTCACCTTCTCCTTCCGCGACGGCGACTCATCCCAGGCATCGGTGTTCCTTGAACTCGCCGCCGCAGGGGTCGAGTTCGAGCTGATCTACGGCGGGATCAACGACATCAGGGGCCGCGCGTTCGGGCATCTCACCCTCGCCCTCACCGGACCGGGAGCCTCGATCGACGCAGCACTCGCCAGTCTCGCCGCCCGCACCACTGTGAAGGAGCTCAGCTGATGGATTCCGTCATCGACCTCTCCCCGGAACTGTGGGTTGCCACCTACGAGACCCTCTACATCGTTGGGTTCAGCCTGTTCTTCGGTGGCCTCGGTGGGCTGCTCCTCGGGATCGGCCTGTACACCACCCGAGCGGGCAGCATCCTGGGGAACAGTGCCGTGTTCGGCACCCTGAATATCATCGTCAACATCTTCAGGCCCATCCCGTTCATCATCTTCCTGGCCGCGGCGCAACCCCTGGCCCGGGCGGTCACCGGGACCGGTATCGGCAACAGTGCCATCATCTTCACGCTGTCGCTGGCGGCCGCATTCGGGATCAGCCGCATCGTGGAGCAGAACCTGTTGACCGTGCAGCCCGGCGTGATCGAGGCAGCGCGCTCGGTCGGCGCCGGCCGGCTCCGGATCATCCTGACCATCCTGATCCCGGAAGCCCTGGGTCCGCTGATCCTTGGCTACACCTTCATCTTCGTGGCCCTGGTCGATATGTCGGCGGTCGCCGGGTATGTGGGCGGTGGCGGCTTGGGTAACTTCGCCATCCAGTACGGTTACCGGCAGTTCAACCCCTGGGTCACCTGGGCTGCGGTGATTGTGATTATCCTGCTGGTGCAGGCGGTCCAGTTCCTGGGGAACGTGCTCGCCCGGAAGGCGCTCAGACGGTAGCTTTCGACGTCGACACCTTGGCCTCCGCCCGTGGCCGGGGCGCCGGTTTCAGCACCCCGAGCAGGCAGATCACCGCAGCGATGGCGAAGGCCGCGGGAAATCCGAGCCTCTCGATCAACGAGCCGGTCAGGGTTGCCCCGACCGCCTGTCCGAGCACCAGGCCGGTGAAGAGGATCGACGTTCCGGCGGCGCTGTGCGTGGCCGAGTGGGTGGCCCAGATAATCAGTACCGAGGTGGCGGCGGTGTAGGCCAGGCCAAACAGCGCTGCGGCTGCGAAACTGAGGGGCAGGTTCTGGGGTGCCAGGGCGAACACGCCCGTTGCGGCGGCCACGGCGACGACGGTGGCCAGCCATGTGGTCCGGAGGGTGTGCCGGGCCAGCCACGGTGCCGTCAGCACAGCGCCCGCTCCGCCGACGCCGAGCGCAATCCACGCTCCGGCCGACAGGGTCACCGCCATGCCCTGATCCTCGAGGAGGGTGCGGCCGTGCACCCAGATGGCTGACGCGCCCACTCCGAAGCTGAACGCCGCCACGATCGGGTGCCACAGGGCGCGCAGTTCGGCGCCCGTCCTTGCGGGGCTGGCCCGCTGGTCGTCCGTTGCTTGTGCAGGCACTGGAGTATCCCGCGACCGGTCGGTCCTGAGCACGCCGATCAGGGCGCCGAGCGCGACGACGGCGATCAGCGCCCACGCCAGTCGCCAGGAGGAGGCGACCACCAGGGCCAGCACGCCAGCGATCACCACGCCGAAGCCGGTCCCCGAGTTCACCACCGACTGCACTTTGTTCTGCTGGGCGAGCGGGATATTGCGGCGCACCAGTTCCACCAGTGCCGGCGAGGCAAAGCCGGCGCCCATCCCCGCAATCAGCACTGCCGCGGCGAGAAAGACGGTGTTCTGCGCGGCGGCAATTCCTGCGCTGCCCGACGCCGCAGTGGCGCCGGCGAGGATCGTCACGAGGCGTGGCCGGGTTGGCGCGAATCGGAACCCGATCAGAGCCGACACGCAGTAGATCACCGACGCACCGGAGACCAGCAGGCCACCGACCGTCGGCGTCAAGGCGAACGCTGCGGAGAACGAGGGAGAAACAGTCCGTAGCCCAGGCGGGCCAGGCCGTAGGTGGCGGCGATTAGCGCCAGCGCCATCACCGAAAAGCGAGGGCTAGCTGTCGGCAGTGAGGACTGTAACGTGCGTTTCATTGAAACGAACGTTATAGGATGGAGGCATGACTGCACAACCCAGCGCACGGGAACGCCTCCTGGAAGCCGCCGAAGATCTGGCCTTCACCCAGGGTGTCGCAGCCACTCCGGTGGACGTGATCCTGAAGCAGGCGAACGTTGCTCCGGCCACGCTGTATGCCCACTTCGGCAACAAGGAGGGGCTCATCATCCAGGCGCTGCAGCGCCGTCTGGGCCGCTGGGATGAGGCCTGGCGGCTGGCGGTGGACGAAGCATCGACGCCTCGGGACCGCCTCGTGGCGCTGCTGCCCGCCCTGCAGAACTACCGGGAGAGCGTCACTCCCGCTCGGTGGTGCGCATTTCTCGGTGTCGCTGCCGAGTCGCCCCAGCCGGGCGACGCCCTGCAGGAGACGCTGGCCAGTGACACGCACCTCCTCAGTACCCGTCTGCGCGAACTGGCCGTCCCGGTGGTGGGGCCAGCGGGTGCTGATGCTTTGGCGGAGCAATTACTCCTCATCTATACGGGGGTGCTGGGGATGATTCTCCGCGGGATGGCGACCGTTGACGCCGTCGCGCTGGGACTGAAAACCTCGCACCTCGCGATCGACGCCGCCGTCAACCAGCCGGCATGACACCTGGGTTTGGCGCCGGACGCTAGGGTCCCCGTTCGCTGGCCCGTGGTCGGGAAAGTCTTCCCCGCCAATTCCGCCCGTTTCGTAGAACGCCTCGACGAACCCCCGTGCCTCGGCCGTCAGGAGTCAACAGTTCGAAGTCATCCAGGCGTCAGTACTTGCCGGATGCTCCGCCGCCGGTGAAGCCGCCGCCCCCGCCGAACGACGAGCCCGCCTGAGTGCCGGTACTGGCCCCCGAATACAGTGCCGGGTTGGCGATATACAGGGGGAGCCAGGTCGGCGGGTAGTTCACGGCGTCGTCGCCGCGATTGCTGTAGCGGTACTTGCGGTACGCCTTGCGTTGTTCTTCGGTGAGGCGGAAGGTCGGATCCTTCTCTTCGGCCTCCCGGATCTCGGCGTCGGCCACCCGACGATGGCGGCGGGAGTCGACGGTGATAGCGGAGATGATGATGCCCAGCAGGGCGGTGATCCCTCCGACGACCCACGCGAGGAGTGCCCAGTTGAATGGTTCCTGCACCGGCTCCTGCCCGTCGGCGTACAGGTAGATCTGTTCGACCGCCTCGGTGAGGCCTTCGGCATACTGTTCATCGGCGAACGCCGGTTCAAGAACCTCCTCGATCACCACTGCCGCCTCATCGTCGGAGAACTGCTGGCGGACGCCGTCAGCGGTTTCAATCCGCAACTCCCGCTCAGCAGTGTCGGCGACCACGAGCACACCGTTGTCCGTCCCCGCGTCGCCCACTTCCCACTCGGTGGCGACGCTGCGGGCATAGTCCTCTAGGGAACCGCCGACGTTCTCGACGGTGAGCACCGCGACGCGGGCGCCGTCGCTGCTCGTGTTCCGTTCCTCGATCAGCGTGTTGAGGCTCTGTTCCTCCGCCGTGGTCAGGACATCGGCACTGTCGAGCACGTTGCCCTCGGCGGGGCGATCCGGCGCCGTCGCCGGTTCGCTGGTGCCGCATCCGGTGAGTACGAGGAGCAGCATCGACAGGGTGGCTGCTGCTCCGCCGGCGCGTCTGCTGATTGTCATGGTGTCCCCTTGTGGCTGCCCGGTGGTCTTTCCGTGAGTCTAGCGATCGCCGTGACAAGCTCCGGCCAGAACGTGCGGGGCGGTGTCTGGTGGCCTACGCCGTCGAGCATCAGGAGCGGGGCGTCCAGTGCGGTTGCCAGCGCGCGGCCATGTGCGGGAGGGAAGAGTGGGTCCGCCGATCCGTGGACCACCAGCGTCGGGATGCCCCGCAGAGCGTTCAGGTCCACTGACGGTCCCGACGACGCAATCATGAAGTGGTTTGTGAAGGCACTCGCCATTGACGGGGTGCGATCCCACACCCGTGCCACCAGATCGCGGACGGCTGCCTCGTCGAAATAGCCAGGACCCGCGTAGGGCCGTTCGCCGTCGACCACCCAGCTAACGGTAGTTTCGCGGTCCGACCAATCCGGCTCCGGTGGCGCATTGGCGAAGAGGGCCGCGACCTCAGGGGACGGTCCGGGGAGGTCGACGCCGGTGTGGCTCACCGGGCTGGTCGACATCAACACCAGCGCGGCCACCCGATCGGGGTGAAGCGCGGCGATCTCCTGTGCGATACGGCCGCCCATGGACAGGCCGGCAATTGTCGCCGTCCGGGCGTCGAAAGCGTCAAGGATCGCGGCGGCGTCGCGGGTCAGGTCTTCCCCGGTGTAGGCGGGTTCACCCGGGGGAGACCAGATGGATTCCCCGGTATCCCGGGTGTCATAGCGGATCACCCGTAGACCCTGGTCAGCGAGTGTGCCGCAGAAGTCCTCAGCCCACCAATCCCGCGACCAGGTGGCTCCGCCGATCAACAGGATGACAGGGTCGGTTGGGCTTCCGGTCGCCTGGGCAGCGATCACTCCGCCGGTCACCTCGACCATCACCGACTGCCACTGCACGCCTGGCTCTCGTTCAGTCATGGGGCCAGCATAGGGAAACCGTCGATCGCTGCACAGGGTGGGCAGCTTCGCTCCTTTACCCCCAATTCGCGCAGCAGCAGCGCATCTGGAGTCTCACCGGGCGCGGGGTTGAACTGTCCGAGATCCGGGTCTATGCCCGTGATGGTCTCCGCCCCCGGCTCCCCGAGGATGATCTGAACAACGTCGGTTTCTGCACGTTTGCTGACCCGGATGGCAACCGCTGGACCATCCAGCAGATCAGTGATCGTGAGCGCTGACGGGTTTACATTTGGCTGGTTCCCCGGAGTTGATGCCGACCTTCACCCAGTACGCGAGCTCGGCGTCGTCGTCGAGCTGGTGGCGTGGCACGGTCAGCCATCCGCGTCCCATCGGTTTGTCCTGGCCCATGAGCGCTGGAACCGCGCCGCGTCGGAGGAGGTCGTCGTAGTCGGTTGGGTTGGTTCGCACCAGCAGGTCGCCAGCACGATCGGCGGCAACTGCCATGCGGTCATTCACCATGAAGGAGATTCCGCCGAACATTCGGATCTCCCGCACGTCCGGGTAGGAGGCGAAGAGGTCTCGAAGCCGAACGGAAAGATACTCTCGCGATGAAGAAGTGTTGATCACGGCAGCCCCCTCGGTTACGGATGCCCTTTGAATATGAGACGAGTGGCGGATTCTGTCAAGGGACCTTCGGCCCGGGTGCCCGGCCCATCCGTTGCTTCGCCGTATTGTTGCGCACCCCGATGGGAACGTGCGCAGTCGCTCTTGCCAGGCCGAACAGTGGCATTCCGTTGTAGACGGTCTCGATTCCGGTGGTGGGGACCTGGTACGTTTCGTGCCAGATGCCTACATCGCCGGTGCCCGAGAGTTCTTTCATAAACCGTCGCCAGGGTTCCAGGTGGGGCGATTCCTTATCCGCCGCGAATTTTCGCAGGTGTTCAGGACTCTCCCAGTAGCTGAGCAGCATGGTGGTGCGGCCGAACCACTGCTCGTAGCCCAGCATTCCGGCGGCCGGGTCGGAAGCTAGATGCTGGAGCATCCGCGGCATGGCGGCGGCGACCCTGCTGACTTTCCTGATCTTCCACCAGCGGTTGGCCCGCATGCCGATGAGGAATACCGTGACGGTTTCACTTGCCGGGTCAGCGGTGTGCCGGCCCGCGTAGATCTGTTGTGCCATCGGAACTCCCTCGGCTCGAACTTCTGTAACGTTGTTACAGAACAATGTTATGAAACAATGGATCTCATGGCAAGACCTGTAGTGCATAACGATTCCCTGCGGCAGGACCTACTGTCCGTGGCTGCCGACCTGCTTGACCGAGATGGGCCCGCGCGGGTGACACTGCGCGATGTTGCCTCTGCGGCGGGGACGTCCACGTCGGCTGTCTATTCGCTGTTCGGTGGGAAATCCCAACTGTTGACGGCCGTCGTCGACGACGGGTTCCGCTCGTTCCACGATTCGCAGCTGGCAGCCGCTGACGGCGGGTTGGATGCTTTAGGGGTCGCGTACCGGACCTGGGCGCTGGAGCATCGGGCCC
The DNA here is from genome assembly GCF_013116715.1 of Arthrobacter sp. 147(2020). Classification (NCBI taxonomy): domain Bacteria; kingdom Bacillati; phylum Actinomycetota; class Actinomycetes; order Micrococcales; family Micrococcaceae; genus Arthrobacter; species Arthrobacter sp. 147(2020). The sequence continues at coordinate 46,819 of NZ_JABFOM010000013.1, read as the reverse complement.
TGTACCGGCTGATGTTTGGGGGCGCCCTGGCTGCGTATGCCGATTGTCAGCCCAGCCCGGACGCCGCGAGCGATGCGATGCAGCCGCTGATGGAAGCGGTCGCGGCAGCGCAGTCAGCCGGCGTGCTGGTGCAGGCACCGGTGGAGTTGGTTGCCGTCGCGATCTGGGGTCAGGTGCACGGGATTGTCAGTCTGGAGCTGGCGCAGATGGGTCGTCCCGACGCCGATTGGGCTGCGGTTTACCGTTCGGCACTCGATGCCATTGCCCGTGGCTGGGCTGCCTGAGTCAGGTGGCAACTGGGCCGGGCTTCTTGGCCTGATGGAGCGACGCAACTTGTGTTGATCGGCTTACCACCTGAGGCGGATGGGAAGCGCGGGTGCTCGGCCAGTTGAAGTATGGGTATCCATCCGAGGTGGGTTCGAGTGGATGTGAGAAGGTTTGCACCGGACAAGGCGGCAAGCTTGCATGAACACTTGGGGAAATTCAGCGGTTTCCCGATGACCAGACTCGCTAATTTTCGGCACTCGACAGTGGTGAAGCTTTGGACTGGAGCCTGTTAACGCCCCGTTCAGTGTCCTTTGCCAACCCTGAAAATTCATGGAAATTCTTTTTGCGCAGCCCCCAGCTGGGACCTTATTTTGGGGGTGGCGGGTGATCGAATAGAGGTATGGAAAGCAGTGAGGCTTCTTCTACTGGACCGGAGATTCCTTCCGGATCTGGCGCGGATCCCGCTTCTGATAGCGGGACCGCGAACGCGTCCGCGGAGACCTCCGCCGATACATCTACGGAAGCGCGCACCGGGTCTTCTTCCGGGTATGGGTCGGCTGGTCCATTGGGTGTTGAGTCGGTATGGATGGCCCCGGTCGTGGAGCCTCCGGAGCCGACCGCCGAAACGGATCCGGCTGAGGATAACGCCGATCCGAACGATGCGGACCCGGCAAAATCCGGCTCGGCCGATTCTGATGCAACAGGGCCAGAATCGACGGAGCAGGATTCGACTGACCCTGAATCAACGGAGCCAGATTCGGCTGGGCAGGGTTCGGGGTGGTTGTTCTCTGAAGCGTGGGCTTCCTATTACTTCGGGGATGACCCGGATGCCCGGGTGCGCTCCAGTAGCGAACCTCCCGCACTGACGGGGCAGTTGCAGATGGCTGCTGTCGGTGGTTTGGACGCGGCTCAGGTGTTGGACACGTTGAAAGACATCGACGAGGCACGGTCCTGGCTAGACGCCCAGGAAGCCAAAGTCGTGACCCGGGCCCTTGACCTGCAAACCGAACACACCCGCCACGACCCCAGGGACTCGGGGTACGAGAAAACCGTCACCGCGTCCGAGATCAGCGCAGCCCTGCACATACCCGAACGGACGGCTGGGTTCCTCGTCGAGCACAGCACCCTGCTCACCCGGTACTGCCCGGCCACCCTTCAAGCGTTGGAGGCCGGGAAGCTCAGCAAACGGCACGCGTGGGCTGTGGTCGAAGAAGCCACCAGCATCCCCGACACTGATCCCACCGTGACGGCTGATTTTGAGGCCCGGCTGATCGGCATGGCGTCGTTGACGACCGTGGCGAAGTTCCGGCAGCAAGCGAACCGGCTCCGCGAAGAACTCCACCCCGAAACCATCACCATCCGGCGTAAGAGGGCGGTGAAGGAACGCGGGGTGTTCCTCACCCCGAGCTACGACGGCATGGCCTGGCTCGAAGCCTACCTACCCGTCGATCAGGCTGCCGGGATCTTCCACCGCGTCGACACCGCCGCCCGTGCGTTGCAAGGCCCCGACGAACCCCGCACCCTCACCCAACTACGAGCCGACGTCCTCGCAGACGTCCTCACCAGCGCCGGCGCCACCGGGCACATGACGGACCACGAAGGGCACCCCACCACCGGAAGCACCACCGCCGGGGGCACCACCACCGGCGAGATGAGTTCCGGGCAACAAGTCGCCGATGGTGCCAGCGAGCCGGATCAGACCTTCAGAACGACGACGCCGGACAGTATCAGCGGACTGGGCGGGACGCCGGGGAACAGCGGATCGACTGTCGTGGGCGAGCCAGCTAGCCGTGGTGGTGCAGGTGCCTTCTGGGGTGTGCAGGCGAAAGTGTTCGTCACGGTCCCCGTGATGACTCTCCTCGGCGGGGATGCCCCGGGCGAACTCGAAGGGTACGGGCCGATTGACCCTGAAACGGCGAGGAAGCTCGCCGGACACGCACCCTCCTTCACGAGGATCCTTACCCACCCGTTCACGGGGGCGAGGCTCGGGGCCGACGCCACCACCTACCGGGTCCCCAAAGACCTCCAAGACGCGGTCCGGGTCAGGGACCGGACCTGCCGGCACCCTGGGTGTAACCGGTTGGCGGTGTTCTGCGAACTCGACCACACCAAACCCTGGTCACAGGGCGGGAAAACCAGCTACTGAAACCTCGCGGCCCTGTGTAAACGGCACCACAAACTCAAATCCGAAGGCTACTGGCACTACCGCCAACCCGAACCCGGACTGATCATCGCCATCTCACCCGCCGGCGAAACCTACCTCACCCGACCAGACCCACCACCGGCACCAAAGGAAGACCCACCACCCTTCTAAGCGGCACCTCTTCCACAACTGCGCAGTTTTCAAGACCTCAGGGATCAGCCAGTCTGTCCGGGAGGTGCGGGCACCTCCTGTCCGCGAGGTGCGGGCCCTACGGTTCCGAGGTTCCGAGTTTCTGTGGTCCCGAAGTCCCGAGGCTCAATGCCCACGATGCCCCGAAGTCTGCTGTCCACGATGCTTAGGGCGAAGGACGAGCTAAGGGGCAAATCTAGCCAGTGAGCAAGAACGTCTCCGGGACGCACCGAACCAGTGAGACAGCACAACCAGCGACCCACCAGGTCCGCCTGACAGCTGTTAGAAGGTGACCCCGCAGCGCAACACCACGTTGGCGTATGGAGTCGCCTCGCCGGTCCGAATGATCAACCGTGCCGAGGGCAACAAAGCCTTCAGGTCTTCGTGGCTCACAAAGTCCGGATTCAGCCCTTCGGCGCGGACGATCGTCTCAACGGAAGATCCGGTCGCTTCGGAGGCCAGCAGCGACGACTCGACCTGAACATCAGCCAGCACAGCCTGCAGCACCTCGGTGAAAGACGGGATGCCCTTCACCAGCGCCAGATCAACAACCGTGTCCGCGTCGGGCAGTGGCATCCCGACGTCGGCAATCACCACTAAATGTCCGTGACCCAAAGTGCCGAGGATCCCATTCAGGGGTCCGTTGAGGATTCCGGTCTTCTTCACGCGTCAGTGTCCTGTTCAGCAGATGATTGCGCACCCGCAAGCGAGTGTGCGGTGGTTCCCGGTGCAGCAGGCAACGGATCCTCAAGCGACGGGTAGGACGGCTGGGCGCCCTCGGTCCCGACGGCGTACGCTCCGACCAGCACGGCAACCCGAACAGCGTCGGGCAGCGAATCCCCGGCACTCAACCGGGCAGCCAACGCGCCCGTGAAAGCATCACCGGCGCCGGTGGTGTCCACGACGGGCACCTTCGGCGCAGGGATCTCCAGCAGGTCAGAGGCAGTAGCCAGCAGAGCGCCACTCCCACCAAGAGTCATAACAACCGAAGCAAACCCACACTCAACCAGTGCCCGCGCCGTCGCGGCGTGCTGGGAAGGAACAGCGTGGTTGGAAGGCGCAGCCTGCGAAGAAGGAACAGCAGGCTCAGTAGAATCAGCAGCCTCGGAAGGCAAAGCCCCACCAGAAGCAGACCCGGTGAGCTGAGCCAGCACCAGCGCGCCCTCGTGCTCGTTGACCACCAGCGGATCGGCCCGGAGCAGCGTCGAACGGTCCAACACGATGACCGGCGCCAGGTTTATGACCACCCGGCCGCTAGCCACCCCGGCTGCCGCCGTGACCGACCCCGCAGGGATCTCACCCTGTAGCACCAGCACGGCGGCGTCGGCAATAACCTGCGATGAAGCGTCGACCAGCTCGGGGGTCACCTCGGCATTCGCGCCGGGGATCACCACAATGGTGTTCTCGCCTGAGTCGTCGACCTCCACAATGGCGACGCCTGTGCTGACACCAGCGACGCGCTCCACGGCCCCGGTATCAACCCCGGCGTCGTGCAGCCCGGACAGGGCAACCTCTGTATACGTGTCCTGACCGACTGCGCCGATCATGACGGTACGGGCGCCAAGCTTCGCCGCAGCAACGGCTTGGTTGGCGCCCTTGCCGCCGGGCATCACTGCCATGGTCCGCCCCAGCAGGGTTTCGCCCGGCTGGGGGTGGCGTTCCAGGGTGACTACGAGGTCGGCGTTGATGGACCCTACGACGACGACGCCCGACGGCTCAGTGCTCATTCGGTGAATTCTCCGACATTGTCAGCGTTCACGGTGGTGACGGGAACGGGGATGGTCTCTTCGACGGTTTCGCCGGCGAGGATCTGTTCCAGAACTTCAACTGCCTGGCGGCCCAGCTCGGCTGGCTGCTGTGCGATGGTCGCGGTCAGGGTGCCTGCCTCGATCGCAGCAAGACCATCCTCGGTGCCGTCGAAGCCAACAACGCTGACGTCGTCGCCCGCGCGGTCGCCCAGGGCCTGGATGGCTCCGAGCGCCATTTCGTCGTTCTCGGCGAAGATGCCGGTGACATCAGGGTTGGCCTGCAGCAGGTTGGTGGCAACGTTCAGTGCCTCGGCACGGTCGAAGTTGGCGGTCTGCATCGCCACAACGGTGATGTTGGGGTAGGCAGCCATGCCCTCCTCGAAGCCTGCACCGCGGTCGCGGCTGGCTGAGGTGCCGGCGACGCCCTGGAGGACAATCACTTCGCCCTCTTCGCCCATGGCTGCTGCCAGCTCATCGGCTGCCTGGCGGCCGCCCGCTACGTTGTCGCTGGAGACGAGGGACTGGACCTCGGCGCCGTTGACGGTGCGGTCAACTGCCACTACCGGGATGTCCGCCTCGATCAGCGGTGCCACCGAGGCGGCAGCTGCGTCGGAATCCACTGGGTTGATCAGAACGGCGTCGGTGCCGCTGGTGGCGGCGGTGGCCAGCTGGTTGGTCTGCGTGGCGGAGTCGTTCTGCGCGTCGACGACGTCGAGCTCCATGCCGGCAGCCTCGGCTGCTTCTTCGGCACCATCGCGCAGTTCCACGAAGAACGGGTTGTTCAGGGTGGATACGGCGAGCGTGGCCGACGCCGAACCCTCGGCGCTTTCGCCGCTGTCGCGGTTGCAGGCGGTCACGCTCAGGGCAAGTGCCAGTGACACGGTCAGTGCGGCGGTCTTGCGGGAAGTGAACTTCATTGTTGATTCCTTACTCGGTGAATGAACTTACTCAGTGATTGATCGGTCGATTACGGGGGAGGGAAGTTTTAGTGCGGTGAGTTCTTGCGGCGCAGGGAGTCGATGCCGACGGCAACGGCGATTACCACGCCGATCACCACCTGCTGCCAGAACGAGGAGACGTTCAGCAGGTTCAGGCCGTTGCGGATGACCACCAGCACCAGCGCACCAACCAGGGTGCCGGTGATGCGACCCACGCCGCCGGCCAGCGACGCGCCACCGATGACGACGGCGGCAATCGCGTCCAGTTCATACCCGGACGCTGCCTGTGGCTGCGCGGAATCCAACCGTCCGGACAGCAGGAGACCCGCGACGGCGGCGAACAACCCGGACAGGGCGAAGACTGTCACCAGGACCTTGCGGACCGGGACGCCCGAGAGCCGTGCGGCTTCCCGGTTGCCGCCCACCGCGTACATGTAGCGGCCCATCACCGTGAAGTTCAGGATGAACGCGGCCACCAGGCCAGCGACCACCAGAACCACGATCGGCATCGGGATGATCCCCAGGTTCCCGCCGAGGAAGGACACCTCGGGCGCGGTGGCGATGGGGCGGCCATCGGAGATGACCAGGGTCAGGCCGCGGGCGATGCTCAGCATGGCCAGCGTGGCGATGAACGACGGCAGCCTGCCGAACGCCACCGCGTACCCGCTCACCGCACCGCTCAGGGTGCCGATCGCGAGACCGCCGACGACGGCAACCCAGCCCGGCATCGAGCCCGTCGAGAAGATCCATGCGGAGCCCATCGCTGACAGCGCCGCCACGGAGCCGACCGACAGGTCAATGCCCGCCGCGACGATGACGAAGGTCAGCCCGAATGCCAGAACCGCGATGACCGACGCCTGGATGCCGATGTTCAGCAGGTTGGGCCCGGTCAGGAAGTCGGGGGTGGCGATGAACAGGGCGAGGCCCAGCACCACCAGGCCCACGAGCGCCCCGTTGTCGGCGAGGAACTTCTTCGCCTTCGCACCGCTGGACACCTGCTTCCGCGCGGTGGTGGTTGCTACCTTATTCATGCCCGTCCTCCATTGACTTGTCTTCGAGATCGCGCTGCACGTCGCGGACGGCGAGCGTCATGATGGCGTCCTGTGTGGCATGCTCGGCCGCCAGTTCACCTGAAATATGTCCACCGCTCATCACCAGGATCCGGTCGCTCATCCCGAGAACCTCGGGGAGTTCACTTGAAACCATGACGACGGCGCCACCGGCTGCGGTGATCGCGTTCATCAGTTCGTAAATCTCTACCTTCGCGCCGACGTCGACGCCGCGGGTCGGCTCATCGAGCAGCAGCACCGACGAGTTCGCCACGATCCACCGGGCAAACACTGCCTTCTGCTGGTTTCCGCCCGAGAGCGAACCGACCGGCTGGTCAAGGGTGTGCATCCGGATCCTGAGCTTGTCAGCGATGTCCTGCGCCCGGCTGCGCTGACCGGACCGGTCCACCAGACCGGACTTCGAGGTCGAGGCGAGCGTCGCATAGCCCACGTTCTCGTTGACCGTCGCGCCGAGTACGAGGCCCTGGCCCTTCCGGTCCTCAGGCACGTGCCCGACGCCGGCCCTGATGGCCGCGCCGATGTTGGACTTGGGGAGGTCCTTGCCGCGGACCTTGACGCTGCCGCCCACATACGGGTCGGCTCCGGCGATGGCTCGGATGACTTCGGTGCGGCCTGCGCCGACCAGGCCGGCCAGACCCACGATCTCACCCGCACGCACCGAGAACGTGACGTCGTTGATGACTCCCTTGGTGGAGAGCCCCTTCACCTCAAGGAGGGTGTCGGCGGGACCGTCCCATTCGCGGCGGCGGGGGAACTGCGCTTCGATGGAGCGGCCCACCATCAGGCGGACCAGCTCGTCCTCGTGGGTGTCCGCGGGCACCTCAGCGATGAATTCGCCGTCGCGCAGCACTGAAACCGAGTCGCCGATCGAGGCGATTTCGTCCAGGTGGTGGGAGATGAAGACCATTCCGACGTCGCGCTTGCGGAGATCCTCGACGACGGCGAACAGTGCGGCGATCTCCCGCTTGGTGAGGGCCGCTGTTGGTTCGTCGAGAACCAGCATCCGCGCGTTGAGGCTGAGTGCCTTGGCGATTTCGACGAGTTGCTGGCGGGCGATGCCGAGGTCGTCGACCCTGAGGTCCACGTCGATGTCGAGGCCGATCATCGCCAGGGCCTCCCGGGCGGTCTCGCGCATCTTGCGCTTGTCCACCAGGCCGAAGCGCCGGGGGAAGCGACCCATCGAAATGTTCTCGGCAACGGTCATGGAGCCCACGAGGTTGAGTTCCTGGTGGATGGTGGCGATGCCAAGGGCTTCGGAGTCCTTGGTGTCGGTGATCTTCACTTCCTTGCCGTCGACCAGGATGCGGCCGCCGTCGGGCTGGTGTACTCCCGCCATCATCTTGATCAGGGTGGATTTGCCGGCACCGTTCTCGCCGAGCAGCACCTGGACCTTGCCGGGGTAGACGTTGACCGTCACCCCCTTGATGACGGTGACGGGTCCGAAGGACTTGGTGACGCTGTCCAGGGTGAGGATGGGTTGGGTGTTCACAGTGCTGTGCCTCCTGGGAGGGGCGGGGTGGAGCCACGGATGATGAGCCTGCTGGGAAGGATGACTGATGCGGGGGTTTCCCCGGCGATGACCTGGGTCAGCATTTCGACGGCCTGACGGCCCATGGCGTCGACGTCGTGAGCGATGACGGTCAGCGCTGGGTTCAGGAGGGCGAAGGCTTCGATGTCGTCGTACGCCACAAAGGCAAGGTCAGCTCCGATTCCGATACCCCGCTCGTTGCAGACCCCGATGGCACCGATACTCATGAGGCTGTCAGCGGCGAGGAGTGCGGTCGGCGGCTCGGCAAGTTCGAGAAGGTGCCGTGCTCCAGCCGCGCCGCTGGCTGCCTGGAAGTCGCCGAAGAAGATGAGGTCGGCGTCGTCGTCGGCCTCGGTGCTGGCAAGCGCGTCCTGGTAGGCGGCGAGCCGCTCGCGGCCGGTGGAGGTGGACTGCGGTCCGGCGATGTAGCCGATGCGGCGGTGGCCCTGGTCGGTCAGGTGGCGGACGGCTTCCTGGACCCCGGTGACGTTGTCGGGGGTGACGCTCGGGACGTCGGTGTCAGCGATGACGCGGTCAACGAAGACGGTGGGAATGCCGCTGTCGAGGATGCTACGCAGGCTCGCGAGGTCGCCCAGCGGTGCGGCGATGAGTCCGTCGACGCGCTGGGAGAGCATCACGTCGAAGTAGCGATCCTGCTGCTCAGCGCTTTCATTGGCGTTGCCGAACAGGGTGAGGTACTTGAAATCGCGGGCGCGCTGTTCGATGGCGTGCGCGAGGTCGGCGAAGAAGGGGTTGCGGACATCAGGGAGGACCAGGCCGATGGTTTCGGTGGTGGTCTTGCGGAGGGAGCGGGCCTGCGCGTTGGGCCGGAAGCCGAGTTCCTGGGCTGCCTCGGTGACGGCGGTGCGGGCCTCGGCGGAGGTGGAGGGATGTCCTGAGAGCACGCGGGATGCAGTTGCTACTGAGACACCCGCCTTGTCGGCGACGTCTTTGATCGTCAGTGATCGCACCCTGTTGCTCCTCGGCCGCCATGGAATCGTTTCCATGGAATCGATTCCAAACTATGCCACAGGTTCTGGAGGCGGTCAACGCGTCCCTCGATATAGCTTGAACCGGCGGAGCGGATGGTTGCGAGCAAACGCCGTCAGCAGGTGGGGAAGAATGAGGGGTATGTGCAGAAAACGTATGGAGCCCGGCGCCGGACAGCCCGCAGTAGGCGGTAGGGAATGGGCCTGATCTATCTGGGGGCGCTGCTCTTCTCGCTCGGGGGTTCGATGCTCCTGGACTGGAGGTTCCGCCTCACCTTCTGGCGGGACGCCCGCAAGGCGACCTGGACCATGCTTCTGGGGATCAGCTTCTTCATTGTCTGGGACCTGTTCGGCATTGAGCTCGGGATCTTCTTCCGTGGCGTGACTGACCTGATGACGGGAATCCTGCTCGCCCCCGAACTGCCCCTCGAGGAAGTGTTCTTCCTCGCGCTGCTCTGCTACACCACCCTCAATGTGCTGGGTGCGGTCGCCGTGTGGGACGAAAAACGGGACCATAAGCGTGAGCGGAGGGTGGCTGCATGACGTATCTGGTCCTCAACGTCATCTTCTTCGTCCCGATCCTGGCCATCGGCGCGTGGGCGTGCCGGACACGACGTCGTCAGCTCCCCACCCGACGGTCAGTCGGTATCACCCTGCTCGTGCTGCTGGTCGCCACGGCTGTGTTCGACAATGTGCTGATCGCGATCGGTATCGTCGATTACAACCCCGACCTCATCCTGGGTGTCCGGCTGGGGTTGGCCCCGATCGAGGACTTCGCCTATACCGTCGGTGCGTGCATCCTGCTGCCAGCGCTGTGGGCGCTGATTCCAGGCCGGGCCGCATGCCAGACGGCGGGGCCTACTCCGCCGACGGCGGACCCCACAACTACGCCGTGACCGGTTGGTCAGTGGTGGCGAGGTGGGCGCCCAAGAGGTCCCGCACGGTGGTCCACTCGCGCTGACCGTAGCGGAGATTGTCGACATGGTGCAGCTGCGCCTCCCCGCTGAACATGCTGACGAAATACTGCATACCCTGCCAGGCAGGGAACGGCTCGGCGCCGTCCTTCGAGAAGCGGCGCATCGCCTTGCTCATCACCGAGAGGGAACCGGCGGTCCCCGCCCACTGCAGTTTGAACGGGGTGCCGGTGAGCTCCGTCAGGACCGCTGCCACATCCCGGGCGCTCACCCGGTCTCCGGCGATCTCGACGACGCGCGGCGCGTCCCGGTCGAGGGCGACGAGGGCGGTCACTGCTGCGACGTCGTCCTTGGTGGTGAAATCGAGGATCTGATCCGGTGACGACCAGTACATCACCCGGCGGCGGGTGAACGAGATCATCGGCATCTGGCCGGTGAGCATATCCATGAACGCCCCGTTGAGGACCGAGGTCACGCGGATCGGTGCCGTGTCGAGGTCGGCAGCAAACTCTCTCCGGAGCTCGAAATTGCGGTTGCTCCCAACCGAGATCCGACGGTAATCAGATGAATAGTCGGAGGGGATGAATCGTGCCACGCCGGCGTCGACGGCGGCACCGAGGAGTGCGCGTTGGGCATCGACAATCACCGGGCGGGTACCGCTGACTGCGGAGATGACCGCCTCCACGCCGCTCATTGCGGTGCCCAGCGCGACTGGGTCCGTGTAGGCGGCCCGCACAATGTTGATCCGGGGATGATGGGAACCGTACAGCTCCTCGGCCAGTCCGCTGCCCGGCCGGGTGAGGACCCGGACGTCGACGTCGTGAAGCAGGAGCTCTCTGACGATGCGTTGCCCGAGGTCGCCGGTCGCACCAGCAACGAGGATTTCAGTGGTCATAAGACCTAAGAGTACTGATCAATGCTGACCCGCCGGCCGGACGCCAGCGGGGTCAAGGTGAAGTCACCAGCCCAGGAGGCTGATGAAGCCCAACGCGGCTGCTGCAACCAGCCCGGTCCACAGCACGATGGCCACGACCTGCCAGAGAATGACCCAGCTCTTCTTGACCCCTGAGGCGACGAAGAACGCCGCCGTGAGTTGTGTCGGCAGGGCGAGCGGAGCGAGCAAACTTGCCCCGGGAACGCCGAAGCGATGCATCCAGTCGTTGAGCCGCTTCCGACCCTTCGTTCGACGCGTCGGTTTACCGCCGTCGTCCTGAAGGTCGTCCCGGCTACTCTCGGCCGTTGACCGGTGTGGGTGGTCGAGCGTCAGGGTGGTGCCCTGAGCCGATGAGGCGTCGGCGCTCGCGGCTCGCCGGGCCACGACCGACTGGCGGATCCGTGAGCTCACGAGCACGACGGCGATGACACTAAGGATATTGCCGGCCGCCCCCGCGACGGCGGCGACGATCGGGTTGATCCCAGCGATAATGCCGAGTGCCGCCGAGCCCTCGCCTTCGACGTAAGGGATCATTCCCAGTGCGGCGACGATTAGGGGCTGGACGACGTCGGGCAGCTGGTCAATGAAGTTTTGGAACCCTTCGTACGGGTTGGACATCGTGGTCTTCCTTCGGTGATTGGTGGTTTACCGACAGGCTTTTCGCGCCCATCGGGGTCGTACCAATCCAGTCAAGACCGTGTGGTTACCACAGGGTCAAGACCCATCAGGGGCGAGGCACCTGCACGGCCACCGCACTCAGCGCACCGGTGATAACTGCCGTCATGGTCCGGGTAACCGCCGACGATGCGGCAGCCGCACCCCAGTCGCCCTTCTCCAGTTCCTTGCCGCGGGTGTAGACCGCACCGCTCCAGGGGATCTCGCGGTGGAACTGGGGGAGGGTGCCGCTCGCGGAGAGCAGGGCAGTGGTGGCCGCGGTTCGCGGGTCGGGATTCTCGCCGCGGAGCAGGACCCCCTGCACACGGCCTAGGAGGTCCTCCCGTCGTCCGCTGTTCAGGACGTACCTCGTCGACGGGATGAAGCCAAGAGACTTGTAGCGCTCCCTCCGGAGGTCGCCGCGTGCCACCAGACGATCCAGTACCGGCGCTCGCAGCTGCGGCCCGATCGCAGCGAGGACGGTTTGCGCGCCCCTCGGTTTCTCGGTGAGATAGTCCCACGCAAGGGTTAGGAGATTGTCCGTGGGCGGGACCGTGCCGATCGGATGGATCGGTTTCGAAAAGAGCCCGGTGGGGCGGGGCTCGGCGCGGCCGGACAGGGCCAGTTCCGCGACGGCAGCCCCGCCCAGGACGTAGAACAGGATGTTCTCGCCCGCGATCGTTCCCGAGTCCGGCTGGAAAAGCAGCAGCAGGACGTCCTCCACCAGGGTGCGGTCGGCGGGGATCGTGTCGGGCTGGCCGGACTCCGGTTGGTCTGTCTCGGTGGCAGGTACGTCGTCGTTGGTGGTCATGCTGGCTCCTCGCCGTCGTCGTGGTTGGTGTGCGCAGCTGCGGCCCGGTCCGCGGCCAACCGCTCCATCGCCAGCAGGCTTGCGCGGCCCAGCACATCCAGCTGCGCCGGATTGAAGAGGGCAGCGACAGACTCCATCAGCGTCTCCCGGGTCACGTGCGGCCCCTTGGACTGATGCGCTCCCGGGTCGGTCAGCCACGCGTACTTCGTCAGGTCACGCACCATCGGTATCGCATAATCCTCGGCCAACTGCTGGCGGGTACGCTCATCGGCGTCCGGGGTCAACGCGTCAAGGGCGACGCTGGCGTCATCCACCTCGGCGGCCACCATGTCCCGCACATCGGCCATCGCCTCGTCGTCGTACAGCTGCGAATAGATCAGCATCAGTGACCGTTCGCCGGTGGTGAGCCGGGCTCCGACGTTCTCAAACCCTGCCGGCAGGTCCGCGGCAGCCGACCCCTGCAGGATCGACCTGATCTCGGCGCGTGCGCGCTCCAGCTGCTCGATTGTCGTGGTGAGGTCAGCCTCGATGGTTTGGAGCGCCTCCACCGAGGTGTCGCCGCCCACCCCCACCTTCTCGATCTGATCCAGCGGGACGCCCAGCTCGCGAAGGCGCCGGATCTGGAGAATCCGGACCAGGTGACGCACCTGATACTTCTTGTAGCCGTTCGACAGCCGGTCCGGCTGCTCCAGGAGGCCGATCTGATGGTAGTGCCGCACGGCGTTCACCGTGGTGCCCGCGAGATCCGCGACCTCCCGTGTGCTCCATGACATGTCTGAAGTTCCGCTTCCCGTTGTTCGTTCCCTCCAAGGGAACACCATGTGGTCACCACACAGTCAAGAGGTCTTGCCAACAAAGGTGGCCGGTACTACCGTCGCTCCACAGGTGGGTGCACGTCACGAGGGGAAGGCATTCCCATGCTGAAGCAGGTCGCTGAAGGCTGGAGCCGGCTGACCCGCTGGAAGATTACCTGACCGCGCTGCGGCAGTTCGACGGCGTGGCCGACGGCGTCCACGCCGTCATCCCCGGCCACCAACGTGGCGTCGACCCCCACGATCCCCGGGTGGGGCCCGACGCGCCGCTGGAATGGCTGCGCGACGTCGACGACTGGCAGCGCGAACAACTGGTTCATCCTCGTGAGGAAGCCTGAGCGGCACTCAAGCTCAGGCGACCATGCCGCCGAACAGCTGGAACTCAGGTCAGTGGGCTGCGCCGAGCTCGATCAGCAGGACGCCGCCGACAATCAGGATAATCCCGAGTCCCATGAGCCAGGTGAAGGGTTCCTTGAACAGGAATCTGCCAATCACCGCCGTCAGCGCGACGCCGGACGCCGCCCAAATCCCGTAGGCCACCCCGAGGGGGACGCCAGCGGCGAGGGTGAGAGTGAGCATGGTGAAGGCAACAAGATAGCCGACGACGACGGCGCCGTACCAGCGCTTGTCATCAACCGCGAGGCGGAGGGAGACGGTGCCGCCGACCTCAAAGAGAATTGCTCCGAGGAGGAACAGGTAGGCCACTACGCCACCCCCGGCTTGTCGTGTGCGGCCTGGGCGCCCAGCTCGACGCAGAGCACCCCGGCGATAATGACGACGATGCCAAGGCCCATCAGCGGGGTGATCGGCTCTCCGAACACAAGGAGCGATCCGATAGCGGTCAGTGCGACGCCGGCCGCAGCCCAGATGCCGTAGGCGACTCCCAACGCCATCCCGGTGCGAAGCACGATGGCGAGCAGGATGAACGCGCCCACATAGCCGGCCGCGACCACGGCGTACAGCGCGGGCTGGTCAAGCGCCCCCTTGAGGGACAGAGACCCGGTCACCTCGGCCAGTATCGCGGTGGCCAAAAGCAGCCATCCCTTGACGGTCTTGTTCATCGGTCGTTTCCTTGCTCGGTCAGCTGGTGGTGGAAGCTCGCTGTGTGAGTGTAGCCGCGAGGGCCAGCGGCCGCCGAGTTGGCACCCATTGACAGCAAATTCGCGCGCTACTACCGTCGCCGTCACCCCAGAGAGGACGGTCCGGCCGATGCCGATCTATGAATACCGTTGCCCCGCCTGCAGCATCTTCGAGGTCATCAGCCCGATGGGGGCGGCGTCCGAGCTGCAGCCCTGCCCCACCTGTGGGCAGGCGTCCCAACGGAAGATCAGCGTACCCAACCTCTCCAAAACCTCATCGGCGGCCTTCCAACTCATCGACTCAACCCATCGCAGCGCCTCGGAACCCCAGGTGGTCTCCGGCTCGCTGCCCGGGGGAGCACCGCGTCGAAGCCAGCCCTACACCTCCAACCCACTGCACCATAAGTTGCCGCGCCCCTGAACCCAGCCGCGGCCAGATCAGAGGAGATCAGATGCCCGATGTGATATTCCCGCTCGATTCCACCAGGAAGTTCGAGGACCAGGAGAAGCTCGGCCACAACCGGTGGCACCCGGAAATCCCACCGGTCGCCACGGTCAAACCGGGGGATTCCTTCAGGGTCCACTGCCGGGAATGGTTCGACGGGGCGATCGTGAACGACGACTCCGCTGACGACATCCTCAACGCACCCCTGCTGACCGTGCACAAGCTCAGCGGTCCGTTCGCCGTCGACGGCGTCAAGCCGGGGGACCTGCTGGTCGTCGATATTCTCGACGTCGGCCCGATCCCGCAGGAGGACTCCGGCCCGCTCGCCGGGCAGGGGTGGGGGTACACCGGGATCTTCTCGCGGAACAACGGCGGCGGCTTCCTGACCGAGCAGTTCCCCGACGCGTACAAGGCCATCTGGGACTTCACCGGCCAGGTGGCAACCTCAAGACACGTCCCCGGGGTGTCCTATGTGGGGCTGATCCACCCGGGGCTGATGGGGACTGCCCCGTCCGCCGAACTGCTGGCCAGATGGAACAAGCGGGAGGGCGACCTGATCGCCACCGATCCCACCCGGGTCCCGCCCTTGGCGCTGCCACCGGAACCGCAGTTCGCGGTGCTCGGGGGAGTGCCGGCGTCGGACTTTGACCGGGTGGCGGGCGAAGCGGCCCGTACCGCACCGCCGCGGGAGAACGGCGGCAACCAGGACATCAAGAACCTGTCCAAGGGGTCCCGCATCTTTTACCCGGTGTTCGTGGACGGCGGGAACCTGTCGCTCGGGGACCTGCACTTCTCCCAGGGCGACGGCGAAATCACCTTCTGCGGTGCCATCGAGATGGGCGGGTTCATCGACCTGCGGGTCGACGTCATCAAGGGCGGGATGGAAACCTACGGGGTGAGCGAGAACGCCATCTTCATGCCCGGCATCGTCGACCCCCGGTACAGCGAATGGATCGCCTTCTCCGGCACCTCGGTGACGCTGGACGGCAAACAGCACTACCTCGACTCGCACCTGTCCTATCAGCGGGCGTGCCTGCACGCGATCGACTACCTGACCAAGTTCGGGTACAGCCCGGAACAGGCCTACCTGCTGCTCGGGTCGGCGCCAATCGAAGGCCGGTTGTCCGGCGTCGTCGACATTCCCAACTCCTGCTCGACCGTCTACATCCCGACGTCGATCTTCGAGTTCGACATCCGTCCATCGGCCGCCGGCCCACACCAGATCGACCCGGGGATGGGGGCGCCCAGGTCTGCCAACGCCTGATCCCCACAGCGTCGGATGGCAGTAAGATCTGATTCGAGGATCTGGCGGAACCACACTGACATGGTTCGTAAAGGGTGCACCGATCCACATACGGAAAGAGGCACCGGTGTTCGAAGCGCCAAGTCTGATGTTTGTTGCCGCTGGGATTGCGGTATTCGCCGCTGCCTTGTTGCCCCGCCTGCTGATGCGTGCTCCGGTGTCAATGCCGATGATGTTCCTGGCCGCCGGCTTCCTGACGTTCACCTTCGCCACGGACCTCCCGGATCCGGACCCTATCGCGTACAGCGATATCACCATCCATCTCAGTGAAATCTGTGTGATCGTCTCACTCATGGGTGCAGGACTGGCCCTGGACAGGAAAGTGGGACGCAAGAGGTGGGCCACCACCTGGCGGTTGCTGGGTATCGCCATGCCGCTGTGCCTGATCGTTTTCACCGTGCTGGGGATGTGGATGCTCGGCCTGGGACTGGCCGGGGCGATCCTGGTCGCTGCTGCTCTGTCACCGACCGACCCGGTGCTGGCATCGGAAGTGCAGGTCGGGGAGCCCTCCGAAACGCAGGAAGACCTCGAATCCGAGGACGAGGTGCGGTTTGGTCTGACCTCCGAGGCGGGGCTGAACGATGGCCTGGCTTTTCCCTTCGTCTACCTCGCCATTGCCATAAGCCTGGTCGGTGCTGCACCCTCGGCCTGGTTCCCCGAGTTTTTCGCCCTGGATGTCCTCTGGCGGATCGGCATCGGATGCCTGCTCGGGTTTGGGATGGGGAAGCTCCTGGGCCGGATCTTCTTCCGGTCCAGTATCGAAAGCGCGCGGATGGCGAGTCACTCGGAGGGGTTCGTTGCGCTCGCAGCAACGTTCCTGACCTACGGCGCCACAGAGATGATCGAGGGGTACGGATTCGTCGCGGTCTTCGTGTGCGCGGTGACCATCCGTTCGGCGGAGCAGACCCATGGGTTCCACGGAGTCCTGCACAGCTACATCGAGCAGCTCGAGCGCCTCCTCACCGTGGTGGTCCTCGTTCTCCTGGGCGGCGCAGTTGCTCGAGGCCTGTTGGCAGGGGTCACCATCAACGAAATCCTGCTGGCACTCGCTTTCCTGCTCCTGGTGCGGCCCATCGCCGCCTGGATCAGTCTCGCCCGAGGAACCACCGGTCCCTGGGAACGCGGCGTCATCTCTTTCTTCGGGGTCCGAGGCATCGGATCCATCTACTACCTCAGCTACGCACTCTCCAAAGGGGAGTTCGCCAGCGAGGACGAAGCGCTATGGCGCATTGTGGGCCTCGTGATTGTGATGTCCATCCTCCTCCACGGCGTGACCGCCGCACCCATCATCAACGCTCTGGACAGAGCGCGAAAACGCAAAGCGCTCCGCGAATCCGGGACCGAGGACGCCGCGCCTACCACTGCCATCTAGCCACGAGGGTCTGCGTCGGTCCGCATTCCGAGCGTCCAGGCAGCAGGAACCGTTTCCCTAAACGAGCTGGTTGAAGCGGAGCAGGTTGCCGGCCGGGTCACGGAAGGCGCAGTCGCGCACGCCGTAGTCCTGGTCGGTGGGTTCCTGGATGACGTCGGCACCGGCGGCGGCGAGGCGTTCGAACAGCCCGTCAAGGTCGTCAGTGCCGAACGTGATCGCGGTGTAGGCGCCCTTGGCGATCAGCTCCAGGATGGTGCGCCGTTCGTCGTCGGTGATGCCCGGGTCGACGGCGGGCGGATGCAGCACAATCGACGTGCCCGGTTGGCCTGCGGGGCCCACCGTGATCCAGCGCATGTCTTCGTAGCCGACGTCGTTGCGGACCTCGAACCCGAGGACGTCGCGGTAGAAGTTCAGGGCCGCCTCGGCATTGGTGTGGGGAAGGAAGGTGTAGTGAATGGTGATGTTCATGCGATCACCCTAGACCCGGTGTGAGGAGCGGCGCTTCTCGATTCCTGACCGGTCTCATGACCTGCCGGGCCAGGCATGGCGGGATCCCCGCTCCGGCCTGTGAATGATCACGGCGGTACACACTGGGCGGCACTCCGACCAGCTCAGTGAACCGGGTGCTGAACGTGCCCAGCGAGGAGGAGCCGACGGCGAAACACACCTCGGTGACGCTGAGATCGCCGCGGCGCAACAGGGTCATGGCGCGTTCGATGCGCCGTGTCATCAAGTAGGAGTAGGGGGATTCTCCGTAGATCCGCCGGAACTCGCGGCTCAGGTGGCCCGCCGACATGTGAGCCCCCCGGGCCAGTTCCTCGAGGTTGAGCGGCTGGGCGAACTCGCGGTCGATCCGGTCACGGACCCGACGCATCGCCACGATATCCTGCAACCGCCTCGTTTCATCGACAGCCATGTGGTCATCCTGCCACGACGGATGCTCCCATGGGCCGGTGGCGGTCCGCGAAGATTCATCGGTCAAGAATGGAGAAGCGGACGACGTCGGGAGCAGCTACCGTCGGAAGAACCACCGAAGATCACTGGAAGAGGACCACTATGAGCACGGACACCAGCGGGCAGCGCAGCGGGCCAGGCGGGGGCTTCTCGGAAGAGGAACGCGCCGCCATGAAGGAGCGCGCAGCCGAACTGAAGAAGGAGTCCGGCCGGGGCCGCGGCAACAAGGCGGCTGCAGAGGAACTCGACGTACTGGCAAAGATCGCCGAGATGGAATCACCCGACCGGGAGGCAGCTGAACGCATCCACGCCATCGTCACCAGCAACGCCCCTGATCTGGCGCCGAAGCTCTGGTACGGCCAGCCCGCCTACGCCCGGAAGGGGAAGGTGGTGTGCTTCTTCCGGAGCGGACACCAGGACAAGGAACGGTACTCGACGTTCGGCTTCACGGCTGAGGCGAACCTCGACGACGACACCGGCCTGTGGCCCACCTCGTACGCGGTGGGCGACCTTAGCGAGGACGCCGAGAAGGCCGTCACCGCGCTGGTGAAGAAGGCGGTTCGCTAACTAACCGCAGGCTAACCTTGCTGGTGCGTCAACACGGCTGGGCTTACATTACGGGCATGACTAGTTCGCAGATCAATGGCGCACATGATGAAGAGCCCCATGACAGTTCCATTCATGGTCGGCTCAATTGGTTGCGAGCGGGAGTTCTTGGAGCGAACGACGGCATCGTTTCGGTCGCGGCGCTCGTCGTCGGCGTTGCAGGGGCAACCACCGCGACGCCGGTCATTCTCACCGCGGGTATCGCCGGTCTGGTTGGTGGTGCGATTTCGATGGCGCTGGGGGAATACGTTTCGGTGAGCAGCCAGAAAGACAGCCAGGAGGCCCTGATTGCCAAAGAGCGCCTCGAGCTCGAAACGGAACCCGAAGCGGAGCTGATCGAACTTGCGGGGATCTACGAGTCCAAGGGGCTCAGCCCGGATACAGCCCATCAGGTTGCAGTTGAACTCACCAGACACGATGCCCTGGGGGCCCACCTTGAGGCAGAACTTGGGCTGAGTGAGGATGCGGTGGCGAGTCCGCTCGCCGCTGCCGGTGCATCTGCCCTGGCCTTCACTCTCGGAGCCATTCTTCCGCTTCTCACGATCCTCTTTTTCCCTGAAAGTACGCGTGTTCCCGCAACGTTCGTCGCAGTGCTGATTGCCCTCGCCGCAACGGGGTATGGAAGTGCGCGGATCGGCGGGAACTCGGCTACCCGCCCGACCCTGCGGATTGTCGTGGGCGGGGCACTGGCGTTGGCGGCGACGTTCCTGATCGGATCGTTGCTTGGCACTACGGGCGTGGTCTAACACCTCTCGCGGCTGACCGCCTGTTCAGGCTGAGCGCGAGTTTTGGACACAGGTGCGGCAACAGAACCTAACTGGCCGGGGACACCGACGACGATCGCTTCAGCGGAAGCATGACGGCGGCGGCCACCAGTGCGGCGAGCACGGTCCCCACAACGCCGACGACGCTCACCGGAATACCCGAGACCGCACCATAGTCGGCGAACCAGGCCGACGCGAAGGCGTGCGATCCCGCCGCATCGGCGAAGTTGTAGGCGGCTGCCACCGATTCCAGTCCATCAGGATTCGACGACGCCGCGACTGACAGCACTGCCCCGCACAGCACGGCGGCCGCCCCGAGCCCGGCCACCCCGGGCAGCAACGAGGACGGGGAGTAGGCGCGGGCATCCGCGAAGGCCAGACCCGGTGCCAGGGCCATCACGAGAGCCAGCACCGCCACGGTAATGGCGGCTTCGCCCAGACCAATGAAGGCGTGCACCCCCACCATTGAGGCCACCAGCTCATTTAGCGTTACTGGCACAGCACCTCCCATTGCATACAGGGCGCAGAAGACGAGAGCCGACGCTGGCACGGACAGCGCAGCACCCAGGCCAGCTGCCAGCAGCGGCAGGGGGTGTCCTGACACTTTTCGGACCAGCGCCGTCAGACCGGTGGCGACGGCGACCCCCACCACCGCCATCAGCAGCACGTTCGCGCCCAGGGCACTCAGGCCTCCGTCGGCGAAGACCAGCGCCTGAACGGTCAGCACGGCCGACACCACAACAATCCCCAGCCAGGGGCCCAGCAGTGCGGCAGCAAGAGCCCCGCCCATGAAGTGCCCGCTGGTACCTGGGAGAACTGAAAAATTGACCATCTGTGCCGCGAAAACGAAGCCCGTCGTGACGGACGCCAACACCAAACGTTCCCGCGAGGCTGCTGCGCGGGCCCGGTGCAGGGAGTAAGTCACGCCGCCCGCTGCCACCACGGCGGCGGATGCACTGACTACGGGGCTGAGGAAGTGATCCGGCAGATGCATGGGTAAGACCTTCCACCGCAGGCCCGGCTTTCCAGGCCACTTGAGAAGATCGTGGCACCTCGGTGTTTCCAATGGAATACGGCCGGGTAAGCACCTTCGCGAACTTCTGCGGGGTCACAGTCCCCGATCACCCGTGACCGCACCGTCATCAGCAGCATCTCTCCAACGACTGGGAGACATCTACCAGAAATTCGCCTGAAACAAACCCTCAGTACGGTCGGCAAAACGACCTGCGGAGGGAAATGATCATGAGTGACAGTTTCAATAGGGAAGCAGCCGAAACCCTGGTCAAGGGGCTGGGCCGGCGAAAGTTCATGGGAGTGGTTGCGGCGTTCGGAACGCTGACAGCGGTCACTGCGTGCTCGTCGCAGGCGGTGGGAGCAGGGTCGAGTGGTTCCACACTGGCGGCGGTGCCGGCAGCGGCCGGGTCTTCCGGCGGTGGCGGAAAGGCAGGATCGGTGAGTGGGTTTGGGCAGATCCTGCAACCCAACAGTGGCACGATCATGGGCGACGCCTACCTGGCCTCCACCCCCGAGGATGTCCTGTGGGGGTACGTGCCGACGGTCCATGCCACGCCGGTGATGACCATCCGCTCCGGCCAGACGGTCACCATCGACGCCATGTCCCACGAAGGGATTCTCGAGGACCAGGGCCGGAACCCGCTGGAGTACTTCGGTGGACTGGGGGTCCCCGAAAGCAGCATCCTGCAGGACGCTGTGAGTATCGCCGCCGAGTACAACCGCACGCCGCGGGACTTCGACGTCGACGGGCCACACATCGTGACCGGCCCGGTGGCTGTCGAAGGGGCGCGGCCGGGTGACGTGCTGAAGATCGAAACGCTCGAAGCTGTGCCGCGAGTTCCGTACGGGGTAGTCTCCAGCAGGCACGGCAAGGGCGGGCTTGCGGTGCAGCCGGAGGTCCAGCCGCCGGCCGGCATCAGCCTTGAGGAAGTCATGCCTCCCGTGGACACCGACAACAGGTCCTCCGGCGTCCCCTCGGATTACGGCAACGTCTCAGTCTTCACGGCCATCGAAGACGGCAAGGGGGTCATGAGAAGCGGCGACATGTCCGTCCGGTTCCCGCTGCGTCCCTTCATGGGCATGATGGGTGTGGCCTTCGCCGAAACCGATGGGCTGACCTCACCGGAGGCGAATTCGGTGCCACCCACGCTTGGTGGCGGCAACATCGATATCCGACACCTGGGTGCCGGGTCGACCTTCTACTTGCCGGTCAAGGCCGATGGGGCGCTGTTCTATGTCGGCGATCCGCACATGGGAATGGGCGACGGCGAGGTGGCCCTGACCGCGATGGAAGGGTCGCTGCGCGGCACCTTCCGGTTGACCGTATGCAAGCCCGGATCCGGGGATGCTCCCTCAGTTGCCTACTCGTATCCCTTCGGGGAAACCAGCGAGTCCTGGATCCCGATCGGACTGTCGGATCCTGATGGTCTGGATGGTGGAGGGGTCAGCGGGGATCTGAACGTCGCGATGCGCCGGGCCATCGTCAATGCCCTGGATTTCCTGCAGAACGATCGGGGCATGGACCGGGCCGTCGCGTACGCCTACCTCTCCGCGGCTGCGGACTTCGCGGTATCGCAGGTCGTTGACCGCACGGTCGGCGTCCACGGGCTGATCAGGAAGGCCGACTTCGGGTAACGGTCGCTAGGCCTGGCGCTGCAATGGATCAGATCTCCCTGACCCTAAAGCAGGAACGGGATTCCGCCCTGCGCACAGATCTGTTTGATCTGATCCACCAACGCAGGGCTGAGGGGGATACCGGTGCTCAGCCGCTCGGCGCGCACCTGTCGTTCCAGGTCACCGGCCACGAGGATTGGACGTTCTGGTATCGCCGAAGGTTCCTCCCGCAGGGTGTCCAGGATTTGTGAGACGGACCTTGTGAAGTCATCGGGGTGGCCGAAGGCCCCGGGATCGATGACAAGGCAGAAGTGTCCAATGTCGTCACTCTCGCCGGGGCTTTTTAGCGGTGCGAAGGTTGCACCGGCTAAGGCCCCGGCGAGGATCTGCACCATCACGGCCAACCCGTACCCCTTGTGACTCGACAGTGCCTCGGAACCACCCAGGGGGCTCAACCCGCCGGACTCCTGGTTGCGGAGTCGCCGGTACGCATCGCGGGAATCCGTGACCGGCTCTCCGTTCTCGTCTAGAACCCACCCTGCGGGCAGATCCTTGTCGAGATAGTCATACACCTTGACCTTGTTGACGGCGACGGTGCTCGTCGACATGTCGAGCACGAAGGGGGCATCCGGATCACTGCTCGGCGCTGCGAAAGCTAGGGGATTGGTACCCAGGAGGGGCCGAGCGCCTCGCGTGGGGACCACGGCTTTGGTTCGGGTGGTGGAGGTAACCAGACCGATCTGACCTTTGTCGGCTGCAAGCTTCGCGTAGTAGCCGGCCGCACCGAAGTGGTGGGATCGTCGCACGGTGACCACTCCCACCCCATACTCGGCGGCTTTTGAGCCTGCCAGATTCATGGCAGCCACCATCGTTGAATGGCCCAGATTGTTGCCGCCATCGATCACCGCCGTGCCGCGATTCTCACGGATCACTGAGATGGCACCGTCGACAGACAACTGCTTCAGATCGATGAGTCGCTGGTATCCAGGAAGCATGGAGATGCCGTGGGAATCGATGCCGCACAGGTCGGTTTCGACCATGACGCTCGCCGTCGTGTGAGCGACCTCGTCACCCATCCCCCACATCTTCAATACGGCAAGAATTTGGTCCTCAACGGTTTCGGCTTGATACAGGTTCATGACGGTGCCTATCTGCTTGGGGGTCAAGTCTTCAGTGGATGTCTGGCCGAGATGTATCCCGCCGCTCCAAGGGCTGCCGCAATACCCCACAGTGCGCCCGAAGCTCCGAATCCCGCGGCCACTGCGCCAGCAGCTGTCGGAAAGATGATCTGGCCCAGCCGGCTACCGCCGATTCGGAGGGACATGGCTCGTCCTTGGCTGCCGGGAGGTGCCGCTGCTGCCAACCACGCCATCGTCACGGGCTGGCCAATGCCCAGGCCAAATCCCAGGAGGACGAGCAGCACGGTCAATCCCCAAACAGGCATCCCTAATGGAATCAGCGCCATCGATAGTGCAGCCATGATCAGGCTGAAGAAAAGAAGCCGATTCGAGCCGAGCAGCCGGACCAGCTTTCCCAGGAAGAGCCGGGAGATCATCGAGGATGCGGCGCGAATGGATAGGAGAAGGCCGACCGTTCCTGCACTGATGCCCAGTTCGGCGCCAAGAACAGGAAGATAGATGAGGGTAATGTCAACGGCCGCGAGCACAATCGCAGTGATGGTGATCGCGGGAACCAGGCCCTTTATCCGCAGCAGTTCGGACCAGCTCGCCGGCCGCAGGTCCTTGGGCCCCACCGGCACGCGAGGTGTGGGAAGGACTATCGCCAGGACCAACGAAATGGCCATGAGAGCAGTCGCGACGGCGAAGATCGCTCCTGTGTCGGGAATGGTGGCACCTACGCCGAAAATGGCGATCAGGCCTGGGCCGAGCGCTTGTCCAAGCGATCCGGCAAGAGTGTAGTGGCCGAACGCGTCCTGCAGCCTGCCCGGCCTCGCAAGCCCGGCGACCGCGGCTTGCTGCCCGATTACGGCCATGAGATGACCGACCCCCAGCAAGACACTGCCCACAATGAGGATGGTCACCGTGCCGCCCAAGAAGGTCAGCACACCGCCGGACAGCACCATGAGAAGGGTACCGACCACCATGATCTTCTTGGGCCCAAAGCGGTCTGTTGCCTGACCGACCAGAAGGGCACACAGCAGTGGGGCGGCAGCGTAGGTCGCCGCAAGTGCTCCCAGCCACGCCGGAGCGATTCCTATCTCGAGTCCCTGGTACGAAATCGTAGGGCGTACCGTGAAGGCCATGCCTTGGGTAATGATTGCCTGGGCGAAGATCAGCCACAACGCGGCAGAAGACCCCCGCCCGGTCATCCGCCCACGCCCATTAGCGACCCGGGGTACGTGTGGCTGACGGTTCCGGGGCGCTGAGGTGCCGCTGCCCGATGGAGCTGGCTGCCTGACGAACTTCCCAGACCACCTCGCCCACCTTGGTATCGGTCATCTGCGCATCCGGTCCACTGACGATGACCACTCCCACCATTCGGCCAGCCGCACTGAACACGGGGGCGGACACCGAGGTCACGCCAATGGCCCGCTCGCTGTGCGCAACGAGGTACCCGTCTGAGCGAATCGCCCCGAGTGAAGCCCTAAATTCGTCGGCAGTCAGTCTTATGCCGGATTGCATGTGAATGTCGCCGACCGTGTCCAGCAGGTCATCCACCTCCGCATCGGACATTCCCGCTGCCAGCATCCGGCCAGCACCCAGGTGCAGGGGCAGGCGTTCGCCGATGGGGAGGGCATAGCGGAGGGGCTGTTCGCCCTCGACACGAGCAACCACAATACGGCTTAGGCCGGAGCGAACGAAGAGCGAGGCTGTTAGCCCGGTCGCGGCGGCAAGTTCCTGCAGGACAGGAGTAGCGGCGGCGCTCAGCCGGTTACCACGCAGGAAGGCGTGCGCCATGGGAACGGTTCCGACACCTAGTTGGTAAGTTGACTCGTCCCGCTCGACGAGGCCGCGCGATTCCAGGACGTTAAGGATGCGCTGGGTTGTGCTTACGGCTAGTCCGGCCCGTTGAGCGACGTCGGTAAGTCGGAGAGGGCGGATGTTCTGCTCAAGCACGGCCAGTACATCGAAAGCGCGTTCCAATGAACGCATGGGTGACTGATCGTTCGGTGCCACAGTGTCTCTTTCAGCTGATTATCAGAGGCCGGGTGCTCCCGGCTGGCCAGAGGCCAGCCGGGAATCATTCACTCTAGCCCGGCGCATCAACTTTGGTGCTGGCGCCCTGGGCACCTAGCTCGGCATCGATCCCGTCCCGGGTGGCCTGCTCCGCGTCACGTTTAGCTTCGGCCGCGGCGACCACACGGTCGACGTTCACCCTTGGAATGACGACGACGCCATCCGCGTCGCCAACGATGATGTCTCCAGGGTTTACCGGGACACCACCCACTGCGACGGTCGACCCGACCACGCCTGGCCCATTTTTGTAGGGTCCTGCAGCCGTGACGGAGCGCGCGAAGACGGGCATCTGGTATTCCTCGAGCCCGGGTGCGTCACGGACGGCGCCGTCGATCACAAAGCCCACAGCTCCGCGGATCTTCGCTTTCCCGCCGATGAGTTCCCCGATCAGTGCCCGGGTCTCATCTGCCTGCCCGCTGACGACGAAGACGTCGCCCGGTTGGACGGTCGTCAGCGCTTCGTGGATGTACATGTTGTCGCCGGCGCGCGTCCAGACGGTGTGGGCGGTCCCCACGCACCGGGCACCGTTCCACACGGGGTGAATGGCGGGGTCCATGACTCCGAGGCGTTCCATCGCATCGCCGATGTTCGCCGTCGGCAGGGCCCACAGGCGTTCCCTCAACTCTGGGGAGAGCGGTTCGTGGACGTACACGGGGACGGTCGCAAACGCGTTCATCTAGCCTTCCTCACGAACCAGTGGGAACAGGGTCTCGAAAGTTTCCTGGGTTTCGGTCCAGTACTCGGAATACTCCTCAGCGTCACGGTAGGTCGGGGCTAGGCCAAGATCGGTCATCTTCGTCTGGAAGTCTTCGCTTTCCATGATCGTGCCAATGGCATCGGACACCGTGGTTACGGCTTCTTCTGGTGCGCAGGAGGGGAAGGCGAAGCCGCGTGAGGAGGAGATTTCGACGTCGTGCCCGCTTTCGGTGAACGTAGGCACGTCTGGCAGGAAGGGGCTGCGCTCTTCGTCCATGATGCCGATGATCTTGCCCTGATCAGCTTCTGGCATGTCGACGACGTCGCTCACGTTGGCGACATACACATCGACCTCCCCGCCCAGGAAGGCGGTCTTCGGTGCCCCACCGCCGTCAGGGAAATGCACTGGGGCGAACTCGGTGCCGGTGGCTTCCTGCACAGCGACCATGGCGAAGTGCTCGTTACTGGCGACGCCCGTGGTCGTGTACAGGAGCTCGCCGGGGGTTTCCTCGGCGGCTGCGAGGAGGTCGTCGATCGTGTCGTACGGGCTGTCCGGAGCGACAACGATCGCCGTCGGGTCAACGACCTGCAAAGCGATTGGGGCGAAGCTCTCCCGGTCATAGGTTGCGCCGCGGCTTTCGTCGAGCACGGACACGATCGCGGAGGGGAAGTTCGCGGTGCCGAATGTGTAGGCATCGCAGTCTGCGTTGGCCACCGCGGTGAGACCCACCTGGCCGCCGGCACCTTCCTTGTTTTCGACGACCACGTTGACGCCGAGTTCGTCCTCCAGGGCATCGGCCATCAGGCGTGCGCCGACGTCGGTGCTCCCGCCGGGACCGTACCCGACGATCATGGTGAGGTTCTCCTCGGGGTAGTTTGCGCTGGCTTCGCCATCGGATGATCCCGACGCATCGCCACAGGCTGCAACGGAGATCAGGAGCAGCGCTGCACCTGATAGTGAAGTGATTGACTTACGCATTGTCGAACTCCTAAAGGATTGGTTCTTGAGGGTGGAACGGGAGGGTATGGGACTTAGCTTTCGGCGTCGCTAGGCATCAGCGACTTCCGCTTGAAGCCGCTTGCTGCGATCGAACCGATGAAAATCAGGGCGGCAATGATCAGCAGGGTCAGCGTGATTGGACGGGTGAAGAAGATATCGAAGCTTCCCTGGGACAG
This sequence comes from Arthrobacter sp. 147(2020), assembly GCF_013116715.1. Lineage (NCBI taxonomy): Bacteria > Bacillati > Actinomycetota > Actinomycetes > Micrococcales > Micrococcaceae > Arthrobacter > Arthrobacter sp. 147(2020). The sequence continues at coordinate 19,602 of NZ_JABFOM010000013.1, read as the reverse complement.
CTGAAGCGACTGGCGAAGCGCCGATTCGAGGAACGGGCCCAACACCACGGCCAGCACCAGGGGAGCCAGCGGGATGTTCAGACGGCGGAAGATCAGGCCAACGATGCCGAACGCGATCATGATGAAGACGTCGATCACGCTGTTGTTCACCGAGTAGGAGCCGATGATCAGGAAAGCGAAGATCAGGGCCACCAGGACCTCGTGCGGGATGGAGAGCACCCGGGTCCACAAGCCGACCAGTGGGACATTCAGGATCAGCAGGATGATGTTGCCGATAAAGAAACTGGCAATGATCGTCCACACCAGCAGAGGCTCCTGATCGAACAGCAACGGGCCAGGGGTGAGGCCGTTCTGCAGGAACGCGCCCATCAGAACGGCAATCGCCGGGGTTGCCGGGATGCCGAGGGCGAAGAGGGGAACGAGCGATGCGCTGGAGTGCGCATTGTTGGCGGTCTCCGGCCCGACGACGCCCTCGATGGCGCCGGTTCCCAGCTCATGACGGTAGCGGCCCACCTTCTTTTCGACGCTGTAGGACAACAGTGATGAGATGGCGTTGGTGATGCCCGGGACCAGGCCCACCGGCACACCAATAGCAGTCCCACGGAGCATCGCGACCCCGCCGCGGCGCAGATCAGTCCTGCCGGGGATCAGCTCGCGGAGCCGTGGAGCCCTCGGGCGAAGGGTGGGTGCCACGAGGTTGTCGAGGAGTTCGCCCAACCCGAAGATGCCGATGATCACCGGGACGAAGTTCAAACCGTCGAAGAGATGGGCGGAGCCGAAGGTGAAGCGCGGTAGACCGGCTACTGGGTCGATGCCCACCATCGCGATGAGCAACCCGATCGAAGCAGAGATGAGGCCCGCAGCGATTGATTTGCCCACGAGTCCCACCAGCAAGGAGAGACCCACGATCACGAGGGCGAAGAACTCGGGCGGCCCGATCATCAGACCCACTCCGGCGAGGGCCTGAGCTCCGAGCGCCAAACCGATAGTGGCAACGATCCCACCGAAGAATGATCCGATGCCTGCCATGGTGAGGGCAACACCGGCTTTGCCCTTCTTGGTCATCGCATAACCGTCGATACAGGTGATCGCCGATTCGCTTTCACCGGGGATGTTGAGCAGCACCGAGGTGATGGTTCCGCCGTAGGCGGTGCCATAGAAGATGGCGGCAAGCATAATGATCGCCGACACCGGTTCCATGTTCAGGGTGAGCGGAATGAGGATGGCGATGCCGGCGGTGGCACCGATACCCGGCAGGATGCCGAGCATTGTGCCGACGAGGCAGCCGATCAAGGCGAACATCAGGTTCTGCAGGGTGAGGGCTTCACCGAAGCCCAACATGAGGTTGTTTATGGCGTCCATAAGAGTCTCAGAGCCCCAGACTGTCGAGGAGACCAATGGACGACGTCGGCAGGGTCACCTGAAGTAGATCCGTAAAGAGGTGGTAGACGCCGAAGCTTCCCGCGACAGCAATGATCAGCGAGCTCACCCACTTGCGTCCGCCCTGGAACTTGAGCTGGAAAAGCAGGAACGCGAACATGCTCAATTGGAAGCCCAGGATTTCCAGCAAGCTAGCTACGGCCACCAGGCTCAGGAGGACAATCCAGATGGGCCGTTTCTTCGCCGTGGGCGCGGTGCTGAGGACGGCGGTGTCGGGAATGACCGCTTCTTCGGGCTGGGGGACAACATTGGGGTTTCCCCGGAGCGCCTGAACGAGCCAGACCAAGGAGGAGGTCCCCAACAGGATACCGATCCAGAAGGGGAAGAACCCGGGGCCTGGGCCGAGCGTGGTCCAGTAACCTAGTCCATTGCTCGTGAAGATCACGGCGAGGGCAAGCACCATCAGCGCAGCGGGGGTGGCGATCATCAGAATTCTGGTGGAGCCCGCTGGTTCGGTGGTCTGTGTGGGGGGAGCTGAGTGGGACACGGTCATCACCTCATCAGGCCTTCGCAGTGTTCTGCGCCAGGGTGGGCTCATCGTCGGTATTCCCGGGGCTAGCGGTGTCTGGCGCGCCCTCCCGGGCGAGACGTTCCAGCGACGCTACTGTCGCTGTCGTCATTTCGGTGCCGACGTCCAAGGAGGAAAGATAATCGCGGGCGGAGATCATCTCGAATCCGCGACGTTCAGCGTGGAGGCGGGTGCCGGTGAGCAGCCGGTCGATGACCGTCTGGCCGTCATTGGCGAGCTGCTTGGCCACTTCGTTGCGAATCCAGTCGGTGGCGCCCGCCGCCTCACCCGCGGCGACAGCCTCGACCACAAGGCAGGCTAGGCCCTTCATGAAGACGCTGCGGAGGAGCTTGTGGGCCATCGCGGCACCGGCCGGAGCGTCGAGCGTGTCAACGGTTGCGCCCAGGGCGCGGAAGACCTCAGCGGACTCCAGGGCGCCTGGCCCGCTGATCATCAGCGGCGTTGCGGCGCCGGCGATGGTCACCGGTCCGAGGATGGCGACGTCGGCAAAGCGGGACCCCGCTGCCTCGATGTCTTTGGCCAGGCTTTCCATCTCCGCGGGGGCCGAGGATGTCATGTCCGCGTAGATCGATCCGCACTTCAGGTGTGGTGCGCAAGCCTCGGCGACCTTCCGAGCGACGGCGGCCGAAGTCAGGACGAGGACCAGGTCGGCGGGCGAGACGGCGGCGGACTCCGAGGTGGCCAAGTCAACCCCGGCAGGTGTGGGCACATTCCGGGGGTCGTAGGCGGTCACGGTGTGACCGGCGGCTGCTAGAGCGGTGGCGTAGCGGGATCCCGCTTCACCCAATCCAATAATTGCGCAGTGCATGTGTTTCCTTTCTGCTTCATTGCGAGAGTGGAATCTGCGACTTACCATTCTATGGTAAGTCCTGCCACCTGCTGGTAATAAGCATGACGTGCCCCAGGTCACATGTCAACAGGAAGATGAGAGGCGTGTCACATAGGTGGCGAGGTTTAGGCGTGCCGGGAGCCCCTCGGTAGCGAGGGGCTCGTGCCAACAGCGGAGGGAGCGGTTGCTAGGCCTGGCGGATGGAGTCGCGCACGACGACGGGCATCTCGACGAGATGCTCGCCGCGTGCCGACCCGTCCAGGAGTAGCTCAACGGCGCGGGCGCCCATCTCCTCATGGGGAAGGGCGATCGTCGTCAGGCCGGGGCGCAGGTACGAGGCGATCTCGTCGTTGTCGAACGAGACGATCGAGACGTCGTCGGGCACGCGCAGCCCATGCTCGGTGAGCGCTTGATAAGCGCCGAAGGCGAGCGGGTCGTTCAGGCACAGCAGTGCGCGTGGCACAGTCCCATCAGCGAGGAGCGCATCCACGAGTGCATACCCATTGTTGGGCACCCAGTCCCAGACGGATTGCTCGCTCATGAAGGTCAAACCGCGGTCCTGCATCTCCGCGCGAATGCCTGCGAGGCGACGCGCGACAGTGGTCGATCGGAAGAGATCTCGCTCGGTCACCTCGTTATGTCCGAGCAGGACAATCCCTTCCCGGTGACCGGCGTCGGCAAGGAGTGACACAGCCGCCCTGCCGCCACGTTCCTCGTCCGGCAGCACCGATATTGAGGGGCTATCGCTGATCGCGTTCAGCAACACCACCCGGGTGTTTCCGGGGAGGGTGGGAACCTCCACCTCGCGAGACCGCATGGTCGCGAAAACAATGCCGTCTACCTGCCGGTCCAGCAGGGCAGCAATGGCTTCGGCCTCCCGGACGGGATCACCGCCGGTCTCGGCCAGCAGGATGACGTGCTCCGCCTGTTCGGCGGCCGCGAGGGCACCCTTGATCAGGCCACTGGCGAAACGGGTCGTGGCAACGGTGTCCGAAATGAAACCGATGGTCTGGGTCTTGTCGACCCGGAGGCTGCGGGCCGCGACGTTGGGTCGGTACCCCAATTCGGCGGCGGCGCGGTTGACCCGATCGTGGGCGTCCTGGGACAGCCGGGTGTCCGGGCGGCCGTTGAGAATCATCGAGGCAGCGGAGGACGACAAACCTGCCCGACGTGCGACGTCGGCAAGGGTCACACGCTTGGTGGTCATCGTTTTCCTCCTGCTTGATGCTAACTCTTGATAACGACTTGGCAAACTACTTGCGCAATCCGGATTTAGGCCGCAAGCTGGGTGCTGAATGGATTTAGCATTCATCACAGTGGATCTCGTGCAGAGAGTCATCGACGAAGGAGTCACCCATGAATTCACCACTACGGCGCCCAGGCCGCCGTCGACCCGTTGCCGTAGTAGCCTTCATGGCCGCCGCTGGCTTCGCCCTTGCCGGTTGCGCACCCGGGGGCAGCGCGCCGTCGGATGCTGATGCTTCCGAAGCTGCCGCCGTCGAGGTCAACACCGAGCTCACCACCGAAGAGGTCACGCTGACCATCGCTGACGAAACCGGCTTCCCGGTGACCGACGTACTGGCTGAGGAGTTCACCAAGCAGCACCCCAACGTCACGTTCGAAATCACGCGCGACACGTTCCAGAACCTCACCGCCAACGCTCCCCGGCTCCTCGCCGGCGACAACCCACCAGACCTGATCCGCCTCCCAACCATTGGTGAAGCCGCCAATGACGGACTGCTCGCCAACCTGGACCCCTACGCCGAGGCCTACGGCTGGGACGCCTGGCCCGAAACGCAGCTGGCTCCACTGCGGATGAACGACGAAGGCACCCGTGGCTCCGGTCCGCTGTACCAGGTGGGCCTTGGCTACAGTGTGACCGGTATCTACATGAACACCGCCATTGCCGAAGAACTCGGCATCGACGCACCTCCCCAGACCATGGCCGAGCTCGAGGAAGACCTCGCAACAGCCAAGGAAGCCGGGGAGGTCCCCATCATGGCCGGCGACCAGGACGGCGTCGTGAACTTCGTTGTCCAGGCCGCGATGAACCAGTACGCCGACAAGGACGAGTTCCTGTCCTGGATGTTCAACGAGCCCGGCAGCAGCTACGCCACGGAAGGCAACATCGAGGGTGCCGAACTCATCCGTGACTGGGCTGACGCAGGCTACTTCCCCGAGGACATCAACGCTGTTGACTACTTCACCTTCGTGACCCGCTTCTCCGAAGGCGAGGGCCTCTTCGCCTTCAACGGCAACTGGGAGGCAGCCAACTACCAGGAAGCACTGGGCGACGACGTCGAATTCTTCCTGGTCCCACCGGTTGAAGAAGGCGGCGATCACGTTGCCATGGGTGCAGCCAACTCGTTCTCCGTAGCCGCCGGCTCGGACGACCTGGACACCACCGCGTACTTCCTCGACTGGATCCACACGGACCCAGCCGCCCGCCAGATCATCACCGATGTGACCGGCGCGTCCCCCGGTGGCGACCCCGCCCTGGAACAGCCCACCGTTGAAGAAGGCTCGCTGATCGCCAACGCCCTCGAAATGGCAGCACAGATCGGTGAAGAAAACGGCCAGGTGGACTTCATGTCCAACACCACCGCAGGCATCTACGCTGGAGCCATCATCCCCGAGTCGCAGCTGCTCGTGACTTCAATGATCACTGGCGAAGAGTTTGTCACTCGTGTGCAGGAGTTCTACGAAAATGAAGTAGGCGAGTAGTAATGAAAGAGGCCACCACCGGCCCTGTCCGCGATACCGGGCAAGGCGAACCAGTAGCCACCGGTTCCGCGCCAACAGGGCCGGTAGTGGCCATCCCCAAGCAGGGCAAACGCAAGTCAGTAGGCCGAGCCGGTTATGCGGCCTGGCTCATGCTGCTCCCCGCTCTCGCCGTGTACATCGGGTTTGTCATCTTCCCGATGCTCATGGGCCTGCAGTACTCGTTCTACGACTGGAACGGCGTGGGCGCCTCCACCTTTGTCGGGATCGCCAACTACACCGAGGTGCTCACCAACCCGGTGCTCCTCGGCTCCATCCTGAACGCCATCACCCTGATCATCTTCTTCACCCTGATCCCGATCGGCACCGGCCTGATGCTGGCCAGCCTGATCCGGTCCATGCGGCAGGGGCCCGCAGCCTCGGCAGCGCAAACCATTCTCTTCCTCCCGCAGATCGTTCCCCTGGCCGCGGCGGGTATCGCCTGGGCGTGGATGTACGCGCAGACCGGAACGGTCAACCAGTTCCTCAACGCCATTGGCCTCGGCGGCATCACGCGCTCGTGGCTGGCCGACTACAACACGGCACTTCCCGCCGTCGGGCTCATCGGCTCCTGGGTCCTCACCGGACTCTGCACCGTTTTGCTGCTGACCGGCATCGGCAAGATCGACTCGTCCCTCTACGAAGCGGTACGCCTCGATGGCGCCGGCTGGTGGCGCGAATTCTTCACCGTCACTTTGCCCGGGCTCAAGCAGGAGATCGCCGTCCTCGCGACCCTCACGATCATCGCCGCGCTAAGTAGCTTCGACATTGTCTACACCTCCACCCAGGGTGGGCCGGGCCGCGCGACCCTGGTCCCCGGCATCTCCATCTTCCGGATCGGGTTCACCCAGAGCGACGTCGGACTCGCGTCAGCCTTCGGCATGGTGCTGATGGTCATCGTCCTGCTAGTGGTGCTCCCCATCCAGCGACTTTCGAAGGTAAACGACTGATGCGTACCAGCCGTAGCGAACTATTCCTGGGCCGACTGCTGCTGGCGGTCGCCATCATCCTCACCCTCCTGCCCCTGATCAGCATGCTCTCAGCGGCGTTGCAGCCCGCGGACCGGAACCCCACCGGACTCGTCTGGCCCACCGACCCCCAGTGGGGCAACTTCGTCACCGCGTTCGAAGTGGGCAACGTCTGGCGGCTCATGCAGTCCAGTGCGTTCATCGTGCTGGGTGTGGTGCCAGCGTCGCTGTTGATCGCCACCCTCGCCGGCTACGCGCTCGGAGCGTTGGCACCCAAGGGCGGCCGGGCGATCCTGATCTTCTTCGTCGCCGGGCTCACCATCCCGTTCGAAGCGCTGATCATCCCGCTGTACTACCAGTCCCAGGCGATGGGCACCCTCAACACCCAGTGGGCAGTGATCTTCCCGCTGCTGGGGCTATTCATGCCGTTCAGCGTGTTCTGGATGCGTGCCCACTTCATCAACGTACCGAAGGAACTGTCCGAGGCGTCCCGGGTGGATGGCGCGTCGATCTGGCAGGAGTTCCGCCAGATCCAGCTTCCGCTCGCGGTGCCCGCCCTTTCGGCGCTGGCGATCCTGCTGTTCCTCTGGACCTGGAACCAGTTCCTCCTGCCGGTGGTGCTGATCGCGAACCCGCTCGATCGAACGGTGGCCGGCGCGCTGACCTTCTTCCAGGGCCAGTACTCGCTGAGTATTCCGCTCCTGAACGCGGGGGCGCTGCTCATCATTACCCCGGCCATCATCGTGTTCCTGATCTTCCAGCGCCAGTTTGTCCGCGCCCTGCTCCAGGGTGCTGTGAAGGGCTAACGCCGCTTCACCTCCGGCTTCCACTAAGGACCATCCATGAGCTTCACTCTCGCCGACCAGTGGGTCTGGGATTTCTGGCACGCCGACGACGGCGAGACTCACCACCTCTTCTACCTCCACGCTCCGAAGTCGCTGGGGGATCCCAATCTCCGGCATCGCAACGCCCGGGTGGGGCACGCAACCTCAACGGACCTGACGACGTGGGACGACCACGGGGTGGTCCTTGAGCCCGGGGAGCCGGGTTCCTTTGACGGCAGCGCCACCTGGACCGGGAGCGTGGTCCGTGGCGATGACGGCGTGTGGAACATGTTCTACACCGGGTCACGGTTCCTGTCCCCGGAGGCCATCACCAATGTGGAGACGATTGGCCGGGCTGTGTCGCCGGATCTCGCCTCCTGGACCAAGAAACCGGGCCAGATCTCGGCGGATCCCCGCTGGTACGAGACCCTTTCCGACGGCACCTGGCATGAGGAGGCGTGGCGCGACCCGTGGATCCACCGGGACTCCACCGGGCTATGGCACATGCTGGTCACCGCACGCACCCGCTCGGGTGACGGGCGGGACGGCGGAGTTGTCGGGCATGTAACGTCGCCGGATCTGGAGCAGTGGACCGCCCAGCCGCCGTTGAGTGAGCCGGGTGCGGGGTTCGCGCACATCGAGGTGGTGCAGCTGGTGACCATTGATGGCCGACCAGTGCTGCTCTTCTCTTGCGATACCGGGCATCTCGCCGGAGCGCGTCAGGCGGGCGGCGTGCAGGGCGGGATCTGGGCGCTACCCCTGGCATCGGACTCGCTGGCTGGTCCGCTCGACACCGCTGCTGCGGTTCGGCTGACTGACGAGGACCTCTACGCCGGACGCGCGGTGCAAACCCGGTCGGGTCAGTGGGTGCTGTTGGCGTTCGAGAACGTTGACCGGGACGGCACCTTTATTAGCGGTATTTCGGATCCTTTGCCCTTGTCCTGGGCGAGCGATGGATCACTTTCACTCTCAACAGCACGAGCAAAGGTCAACGCGTGAGCGACGTCAACGGTATTCATGGGTCAGTCGATGAGCGCTTCGTCTCGGTGCGGGACGCTTTTGAGGCTGCCTTCGAGGGGCGACCCCGGATGGGCGCAGCGCTCGCGGTCCACCATCAGGGTGAACTCGTGGTCGACCTCTGGGGTGGGGTTGCAGATGCCCGCGACTCCACACCCTGGACCCGTGATACTTCATCAGTTGTCTTCTCCTGCACCAAGGGGATCATGTCCATCCTCATCGCGCGGCTCGTGGAAGCCGGTCGGCTGGATTACGAAACACCGATCACCGATGTCTGGCCGGAGTTCGGCGCCCACGGCAAGGGCGGGATCACTATCGGTGATGCGCTGGCGCACCGCGCTGGTGTATCGGCGCCCCGGCGATCGGTGAGCCTTGAGGAAGCCCTCGACTGGGACACCATGACCGGCCTGCTCGCCGGTCAGGAACCGCTATGGGAGCCAGGCTCCGGATACGGATACCACGCGCTGACTCACGGCTGGCTTACGGGCGAGATTATTCGCCGGGTCACCGGGAAGATGCCCGGTGAGTACCTTGCTGAGACCCTCGCGGGGCCGCTGGGTGCCGACCTGCGGGTGGGTGTTCCTGTCGACGACCAGTTGAACATTGCCCACCTGGAAGCAGGCGAGAGTCTCCGTGAGCTGGTCCAGATGCAGATTGCCGCAGCCGACCCCGGTGCCATTGACTGGCCGAACCACGCCATGACGCTGGGGGAGGCCTTCCCCCAAGAACTGGTGAGCCCCAACTCCGGCTTCAACCGGTCTGATGTCAGGGCTGGTTCCTTCCCCGGAGCTGGCGGGATTGCCACCGCCCGAGGGATGTCGGCTGCCTGGTCCTCGGCCATCCACGACACTGCCACCACCCGACGACTCGATCCGACTGTGCTCAAGCTAGCCACGGAGGCACGAAGCGAAGGGTCGCCGGTGTTCCCTGCGCCCGCCCCGTGGCCGCGATGGGGTGCGGGATTCCAGCTCGATTCCGAAGCACGCCGCTACGTCTCTGCCGACGGCTTCGGTCACGACGGCGCAGGCGGGCAGGTCTCGTTCGCTGAACCTGAACTGGGTCTGAGCATCGCGTTCGTGACGAACTGGATGGAAGCCGGCGATGACCGGAGGGCCACGAGCATCGTCGACGAGCTGCGTACGATCCTCGTGAGCTAAATGACGCATGCGGCGCCTGCTCCGGGCGGTGTCTGGTCGAGGATCGGCGTTGAAGAATCCGCAGCGGACAACGGGCAGGACTGCTGAAGGTTCAGGAGACAGTTGGAATGGATAGTTTCGGCTGTGGAAGACTGCTGGCATGGAGGCTCTAGCGCGCGATTACGACCTGGTTCTTTTCGGTGCGACCGGCTTCGTTGGTGAGCTGATCGCCGGATACCTTGCAAACCACGCTCCTGCGCACCTGCGTGTGGGACTCGCGGGGAGGTCGAAGGAGAAGCTTGAGGCCGTACGCTCCAGGCTGCCGGTCGCCGCGCAGGACTGGGCCCTCATCGAGGCCGATTCGGAGCGTCCTGACTCGCTCGCGGCGCTTGCAGCGAGTACCAGAGTTCTCTTCACCACGGTGGGTCCTTACGCAAAGTATGGGCTGCCGGTTGTCGAGGCGTGTGCCCGCGCCGGTACCCACTACGGGGATCTGACGGGCGAGGTGTCATTTGTCCGTGAAGCCATCGACCGTTGGGACGCGCTGGCGAGGACTACAGGTGCACGGATCGTTCATGCGTGCGGCTACGATTCCGTCCCGTCCGACCTCGCGGTGCTCCTCCTGCACCAGGCTGCGGAGGCCGATGGTGCGGGCGGCCTGACCGAGGTTCAGCTCGTCGCCAGGGCGAAGGGCGGTTTCAGCGGCGGCACCATCGAGTCAATGCGTGGGCAGTTGGACGGTATGCGGGCGGACTCTGTGCTGCGATCGCTCGCCGACGATCCCTACTCGCTCAGCCCGGACCGGACGTTGGAGCCCTCGACCAGGCAGCCGTCGGATCTGGGGTGGATCGGCCGGTCGGAGGACGGCATGCGGACCGCTCCCTTCATCATGGCATCGGCGAACACGCGGATCGTGCGTCGCAGTAACGCCCTGCAGAGTTGGGCCTACGGCAGGTCCCTGCGGTATGGCGAGGTGATGTGCATGGGTCGAGGGCCCGTCGGCGCCGTCATTGCCGGAGCGACGGCGCTCGGTCTACGGGTGTTCGGAGCCGCACTGGCCCTTCCTCCCACGAGGAAACTGCTGGACCGCGTCCTTCCGGCGCCCGGAGAGGGCCCGAGCGAGGCCGCGCGGCGCTCAGGCTGGTTCCATTCTCAGGTGACTGCTTCCACGGAGAGCGGCCGGCGGTACCGGGCCGTCGTGGCAGGACCCGGCGACCCGGGATACGCTGCCACCGCCGTGATGGCAGGGGAAGTCGCGATCTTACTCACCTCGGACGGGGACCGCCTGCCGCCCAGCACAGGGTCGCTTACCCCGGCGACTGCCTTCGGTGTCGTCCTGGTGGAGAGGCTGCGCGCCGCAGGCCATACCTACGACGTCACTTCCCTCACGTGACGAAAGCGGAGTCGGACCACAATCTCTGAGTTTTAGCCCTGCAGGAAGCGGAAGTGGTTGACCATCGCCCATCTGGTGGCTGGCGAGAGCCTCCGCGAGTCGGTCCAGATGCAGATTGCCGCAGCTGAACCGGGGGTCATTGACTGGCCCAACCACGCGATGACGTCTATGACACCGCCACCGCCCGGTGGCTCGATCCGACAGTGCTCAAGCTGGCCACCGAGGCACGCCGCTACGTCTCTGCCGACGGCTTCGGTCACGACGGCGCAGGCGGGCAGGTCTCGTTTGCCGAACCAGAACTGGGTCTGAGCATCGCCTTCGTGACGAACTGGATGGAAGCGGGCGACGACCAGAGGGAAACGCGCATCGTCAACGCACTACGAAACGTTGTGCTCGGGCTAAGGGATGCATACGGCGCCTTCTGGAAGCAGTATGGGTGTTCCGAGAGATTGTTTAGTTGACATATTAGAACGTTATCGGCATTCGCATGAAGAGTGAGAAGGGTTAGGGAAGACTTCGACTGTCCTTCTATTGCTTTCTTAATTGCATCGAAAGCAAGTAGATGAGTGCCTGAAATCAAGTAGTACTACTCGTATGAGATCGAGCCTCGGCGTCGTACTGTAAACCACAGGGGAGCGAAACCCCTGCACGGTCTCAACGTCAGACTGAGTTTTTGATCGGAAGTGCCTGCCAGCCTTCATACGAAGGTCCACGCATGTCCATCGCTCACGCTGTTCGGGAACCGTTCAAGCGGTAAACCGTCCGCTGATACAGGTCGGAGTGGTTCCTCGGGGCGAGAGCCGGCGAGCCGCTCCGACCTATTCGCTAGCGTCCCTACTGGCCTGAAAAACGTGCAGGTACGTCAGCGTTCATGCCGCTTTGGAAAAGCACGGACCCCAGTCATCGGGGTCTTTCTCCACGGTAATGGCTGGAATGAACACGACCCACAGAGTATTGCTATCTTACGGTGTCGGAAAGACTATTCGGCCCTAATCTGTCGGGCCATGGGGACTTCGAGCTGGTCGAATGCCGCGCTGAGTTCGTCAGCTCCAGGAAGGGCTTCCTTCTCTCCTGCGGGGAGGGATTCGTAGGTGTAGGTGGACACGGCCATGGGTGAATCCGCTCGTCCTAGGGCGTATCGGACGGTGTGCTCGTTTTTGCTGCCGCAGATGAGGATCCCGACGGTTTCGCGGTGTGTGGGGAGTTTGAGTTTGTCATCGACCAGGGCGACGTAGAAGTTCAGTTTCCCGGCGTATTCGGGCTGGAATTTGCCGGTTTTGAGTTCGATCACGAAGTACCGCAGCTGTTCGACGTGGAAGAACAGCAGATCGATGTAAAAGTCGTCCCCGCCGACGTCGAAGTGGACCTGCCTGCCGACGAACGCGAAGCCCGCGCCGAGTTCCCGTAACGTGTCAACGATCCGCTCTGTCAGAGCCCGCTCGAGGTCTCTTTCGGCTACCTCGCCGCTCAGTCCCAGGAATTCGAAGGCGTAGGGGTCTTTAGCGACCTGCTGCGCGAGTTCGGAGTCTGTGGGGGAGAGGCTCCGGGTGAAGTTCGACGGGGCCGCCCCGGTGCGATCCATGGACTTGTTCATGATCATGTTCAGCAACACGTTCCGCGACCACCCGTACTCAACCGCAGCTGCGGCGTACCAGTCCCGTGCTCCCGGGGGAAGGGACTTGTCGAGGATTGTTCGGATGTGCCCCCAAGGCAATTGCGCCACAAGCTGTGGCGCAATTGAATCCCCACCCCATTCCCGGGCAAACGTCGTCATATATTGCAGGTTCCGCGGCGAGAAGCCTTTCATATCGGGGAACTCCTCTCGGAGGTCCTCAGCAAGCCGGCTAATAACTTTGGTTCCCCAGCCCTGCTGGTCCTGCCTAACCAATATTTCCCGGCCAATCGACCAGTACAGCTCGATCAGCTCAGTGTTAACTGTGCGCTGGGCTCGGAGACGGGCATCACGAACGCGCACTTTCAGAGCAACGAGAGTCTGGTCGTAACCATCGGGAAGAACAAGGTCAGCAGATGTCATGGATTCATTGTCCCGAGCGCAGCGACATTGCCGCGAATCGTCAGGCTGAGCCAGGGCCCGGACTGACGTATCAGATGTTATCGGCGCAATTGGGGCGTGGATCTGCGCGGGGTTCTTCCTGCACCGCTTGTGCTGGTCGGCAGCATTTGTTTGCCGCTTTGGTTGCTCTCAGCTCATTTGTGGGCGTTGTTGTAGGCTTCCAGGATTGAGTATGGGATCCGACCCCGGGTGCCGGGGTTAAAACCGTTAGTTTGTGCCCATTGGCGCACTTGCTGGATTCTTTGGGGCTTACCGTGAGTCGTGGAGAGCCCTTGTTGCATGTTCTGGCCCCTATTGTCACTGGCTGCTTTCCGGCCCTGGTCCACGTAGTCGGAGAGGATTGAACGCAACTGCGCGGCATTCTGCGTTGTCAGGTCGATTTCGTACTTCGTTCCGTCGATTCCGAAAGAGACGGTTTCCTGAGCTTTCTGGCCGTTGAGATCATCGATTAGCTGAACTTGCACATGTTGCACTATTTTTCTCCTTTCAAGAATATTGCTCTTGGTTTTGGTTCGGGAACGGAGAAGGCCCTGCAACGGGAGGGTTTGTACCGTTACAGGGCCGGTTCTCGGTGAATCCTAGTTACCCTCCGAAGCCGCCCGGGAGTTTGCCGATGAGGTCTTGAGGGTTAATGCCCAACTTGCTGAGCAAACCCTGGTCCTTGTCGGTATCCACCTGATCAGGCAGGTCCTGACTGGCTTGGTCGGCTTTGTCGTTGTCTCCCTGGTCTTTGAGATGGTCGAGGATCTGTTGCTTGTCGATTTTCATGGTGCTCTCCTTCGGTTGGTTGCCCGGTTCTACCGAAGAGACCATTCATCTGTTGCAGTCTCCACGTTCGATTACCGATGTTGTAGGGAAGTTGCTTAGGTTCGTAGCCCGGCTTTGTCTACTTTGCGGTGGAAACGCATCCCGGCGAGGCCTCCAAGAATCGCTCCAAGAAGCGCAACCGCGGCCGCGATGATTGCGGCGATGATCCCTGTCGTTGTGAGGTCATCGCCGGCGGGGATCTGCGGGAAACTGTTGATCTGCGAAAGGATGTTGAACTGATCCCCCGCGATGAGGCCCAGTACTGCCACGAAGATGGCGATGACGATGGCCCAAACCCACACGGCAACGCCTTGCTTGATGCCGTTAAATCGTGCCATTCTGCCAGCAACGTATCCGCCGCAGTAGTAGGCGATCAACAAGATCACCAACAGCACGATGCTACTGACGATGCCGGCGGTCTGTGGATCGGCGGTGGCTTCTCCGGCGATGTCGGTGTTTGTTGCCGAGCCCACGGCCGCGCCGAGCGCGGCAGCCAGGGCACTCAGGAGAATCGCGGTACCGGTAGCGGTGAGCCACCCAAAGAATGCGGAGCCGATCTTGATCCCGCCGAACTCTTCCTTCTCCCGGGCGACATCATGCTTCAGATCACGATTAGTGTCCGGATCATTATCGCGGTGGAGTGCATCACCGTGGTCGCGGTTGGTGCGCCCTGAGTCCGCACTGTTTCCGGTATGGCCGGAATCTGGACGATTATCGTCCGAGGATTTGGCCGGACCTGCACTGGTACTCATGTGTACTCCTCTATCAGGGCCGTCACCACCCGGTCGAGTACCTACTGAGGGGTACCCGACCGGGCGGGGAGTTGGCAATGAGTTTTAGCGGTTGTCCCGGCGGCTGTCGTCGGTGAGGTCGGCATCAGTGTCGGTGTCGATTTGTTCCTTGCGAACTTCCTCCGTCACGGTTTCCTGATCGGTGACGGTTTCCTTGCCCAGGCGCACACGTTCTACCGCAACGGTTTCCTTGTCCACGACGGGGGTTTCGGCGTGAAGGATCACTTCGTGTTCCTCTTCGCTAATGTCCGGCCCCGAGGTAGCGTCACCGCGGTTGGCATCGGTGATGGGCTCGCGCTCAATGGTTACTTCCTCACGGCTGACCGGCACCGTCTTGGTGACCATTTCGGTCACCACGTGCTTACGCAACCTGGCCCGACCGGTTTCCCGGTTTTCGGTACCAACGTGTAGGCGTTCCTCAGAACGAGTCATCGCGTCATCAGTGGTCGGACCGGACGTGTCATGGCCGACAACACCGGACTCGCCGACAGTGTCATTGCGTTCGTCAGTGCGCTGGAAGCCCTGGTCGCCGCGCGTCGCCGCCGACTCGTCATACGTGCCGGCCTCGTCGTAGGTTCCGGTACCGCTGGGGCTGCTCAGTCCATAGTGCTGATAGAGCTGGCCTTCTTCTTCGATGGACAGGCTACCGTCAGGGTCCATCCGGGGGGCGTCTTTGATCTGGTCCTTGGTGTATCTGACCTGGATGTCGTCACCGTCGGTGCTGGCGCCTTCCAGGGGTGCGAAGGATTCCGAGGTGCCGAACATGCCGGTCTTCACGGTGACCCAGCTGGGGTTGCCGGTCTGGTCATCCAAGTAGATCTGTCCGACTGAACCGACTTTGGTGCCATCGCTGTCGATGACGTTTCCGCCGTTGCTCAGAAGACGGTCAATGTTTTCCTGCGTAATCATGGTCTGCTCCTTGCTATCTAACTTCGATGTACTGCTGGACAGTGCGATTGTGCGGGTGGGTCTAGTAGCGGTGCGCGCCCGGTGCCTGAGGTTCCGTCTTCGCTGCCTGCTGGGCCTTGGTTTTGGCCTGCTGAGCCTGGTCCTTGACGGATGGCGCGCTCTGGGCTTGTTCCTTGATCTTGGGGGCTTCTTCTTCAGCCTTGGTGAGGTAGGTTTCCCAGCGCTGTGACATTGGTTTGATCAGCCCGCCGCCAACACCAACCACGATCACG
This sequence comes from Arthrobacter sp. 147(2020), assembly GCF_013116715.1. Classification (NCBI taxonomy): domain Bacteria; kingdom Bacillati; phylum Actinomycetota; class Actinomycetes; order Micrococcales; family Micrococcaceae; genus Arthrobacter; species Arthrobacter sp. 147(2020). The sequence goes on along the minus strand of NZ_JABFOM010000013.1, from coordinate 3,853 downwards.
CCGACAATGGCTGTGAGGACCGCGATGAGGATTGGGGTGGTGACGGTGACAGCGATGTCCACCTGGTTCAGCGCGGCGATAACGCCGATACCGATGATGAAGATGCTGGCAATGTTCGCCAGAGCCTTCCCGTAGGAAAGGCCGCCTAACGTGTTCTGGATTAGTCCCTTGACTGCTGCAGCGATTGCTGAGGCGATGATGATGATGATGATGGCAATGATGACCTTGGGCAGGAACGCGATGATGCCGGCCAACAGGTCACTGACCGGGTTGGGCCCGAAAACGCCAAAGGCGAATTGCAGCACGAATAGCACCAAGGTGTAGTACAGGATCTTCGCGATGATGTCGCTGGCATCCATCGAGGACTTATCCAACGCCTTCTTCACACCGCCGCGCTCCACCAAACGGTCGAACCCAACCTTTTCCAACACCTTCGAAAGTGCTTTCGAGATCGCCTTAGCGACTAACAGGCCAACAATGAGAATGACGAGGAAGAGCAGTAGCAATGGCACAAACGCCACCACCGCGGCCAACCCGCCAATGAGTGTTTCTTGCACGAAAATCTCCTAGTAGTCCGATCAATTTGCCTTGCGTTTTCGTCCCGAGGGGCCAATCCGAAGGGCACTTCAGTCCGACGGTGTCTTAGCCCCGGGATCTGTAGTCCCTAAGAGTAGGTGCTAAACGCGTTAATAGAAAGCCTGCTTATTAACAGGAAGACTAGCGAAAATGCGTTCGTGTCAGATTGCGCGAGGCAGGGGCGATCCCGGCGTTACTGATGTCGTACCTAGGGAGGGTGCTCAGGCGGGGGAGCGAGGGGCGCTTGCAGGGTCGAGGGCCGCAGTGATTTGCCCAAGAAATTTGCCGACCGTCGCGGCTTCGATGGGGGTGAGGGATTGCGCGACGGCAAGCATGCGCTGATAGATCACACTGAAGGTTTGGTAGACATCAGTGTCCTCACCCATTGTGGGGATCAGGATCAGCGCGCGTTTGTCGGTGGGGTGTGCCCCTCTGGTCAGGTGACCACTTGTTTCCAGGCGGTCGATCAAGGTGGTGGTGGACGCCGTGGAAATGTTCAGGAGCCGTGAAAGGTCTATCGGTCGTAGGGCCCGGCCTTCGTGATCTGCCTGCAAGAGATGCGCAAGAGCTGAAAGATCAGCGTCGTTCATCTCCATAGAACCTCGCATTCTGTCCCGCTGTGCCTTTTCGGCGGCATGGTAAGAGCGCAAAATATTTAGAACCTGAACACCATCCGCTTGGTCCGGTGCTGGGGCATGCCCGCACCCATCTTGAGCAGAAGCGCGGGGAGGAGCCATTCACTAAGTCTAGGCCGCGAGTCAGGCATACAAGAGTGTGAGCAGCATACTGTCGACGCCGGAAGAGGCATCTTTGCACGCCAGGCGTAGGGCCTCCAAAGGACGAGCGACTAATGGCTGTCTCCTAAAGCCTTACCTCCGCTTCGAGGTTCTTGACTGACTGGGTACAAGGCGCACCTCTTTCCATCACGCCTTATGTGATGTGAAATAGTAAGTAGGCTTTGCGTCTGCTGGTGAAGAAGCCCGGCAGTGGGCGTGAAGCCCCAGCAGACGCAAAGCCGATTTAAGGGAACCCACATCCAAGAAGCTTTGCCTACCAGTAGCTGCTGAGACTGGGACGGGGAACACCGGCCGTTGTCCTTCCCGAGTGATAGCGATAGCACGTGAGAGGAGTCCCATGTCAGATCTAGAGAATTGGTCAACCGGGCGCCTCCTAAGCACCGCCGCTCGGCTATCCGAGAGGGCACTTAATAGGGCGCTACTAGAAATTGGCGTCACCCCCGCTGGCATCAACGTTTTGACGGCGTTGAACACCCATGGCCCGATGGCCCAGAACGAGCTCGCGGAACTCATGCACGTTCAACCTCAAACAATCGGCAGAACTATCGAGCGTTTGGAAGCGTCAGATCATCTGACCAGAACTCGCAGCGGCCCGGACCGAAGGGTGCGGATGGTAGCCATCAGCAGCAAAGGCCGGACAGTACTGGAAGAAGCGCAGGACATCGAAAAGAACCTCACCAACGTCGCGGACTCGCAGGGCTATGAACTGCGCCGCCCCCTTCAGGCAATCATCCGGTATCTGACGTCGATCGCGAAGTAGACGGATCGTGCTGAGGGCTCTCGAAGATGCCAGGGCATAGACCCCGAGGATAACCCCGTTCACCGACTGTCCCGGGCATGAGCCACGCGTTGTGTAGCGTCATCATGTGCCCTTTCTTACTGTGAGGCTGTGCGCTTCAGCAGTGCTGATCAGCCGAGGGTTTCTCAGCATCGAGATGGTGGTCAATCTGGTTAAAGGTTTACGGAAAGGCCGGAGTGCCCTAGGCTCGAAAATGTCGGTTTAGCAAAGAGCCTGCAGGAAACGCTTACCTTGTGGAGCACCTCATGGACCTCAAATCCCCAAACATTCTCGGCACAGACACCGATCGAATTCTCGAAGAATATCGCCTTTCCAATAGCTCTCCGGAGACTTCCGCCCTCTCAGATTGCGACCTCTACGCACTTTTCGATCTGGGCGACGACGAGCTGCCCATGGTTCCAGCAGATCTTTCCGAACTCGCCGTCGAAGAATTGGTTAGCCTGTGTAACCGGATGTTTCGGGAGATGAATAAAGACTTCCCCCGCTTCGGTGCACGCGAAGACTACGGAATCCTCTCCGACGAGCTCAACCACCGATTGGGACAGCACCCTCAGTGATGACATAGCCTCTGTGATGACACCCGCCTGAACCACGAAAAATTGTCACGGACCTGACCCCATTGCTGCCGGTCCTGCCAAATTCTAACCGTGCGGGGTGCGGCGAGTAGCTCATTCGAAGTGGGTTCGGGCGCTTTCGCCTCCGCTAGAGGTAACGAGTTGCGCGGCGAGATCCCGCAATTTGATGTTCCGTGTGCTTGAAGCGGATTTCAGGATTTCGAACGCCTCATCTTGGGTGCACCGGTTCTGTCCCATGACGATGCCCACCGCCAGATCAATGGTGGTGCGGGATTCTAAAGCATGCGCTAGATCGTTGGCCCGCTCGGTGCGTTCCGCGACCAGGACGGCTAACCGAAACGCTTTAGAGGTTTGACGAACATGCGCCTGCACGATGTCCCGCATGGACCCTTCGAAATAGTTCGGCTCTCTCGAGTACAGGTTCATCGCTGCTTTCGTTTCCCCTTCAAGATCGAACGGGATGGCCAGCGACGAGAGTATCCCTTCTTTCACCATGACTGGCGTGTACTCGGGCCACCGCTTTTCCGTGCGCATATCGGCGACGTAGATGACGGTCTGTTCACGAGAGGCTCGGAGGCATGGCCCGGCACCATATTTGTACTGGATTTCGTCGGTTTTCTGCGCTTCGGCGCTGCTGCTGGCAACGGTGCCGGCCCTGCGATGACGTAACAGGGTGATCCCACACAGAATGTCTTGATCATTCGAGAGGGCCTGTACCGAGAACCGGACAAGTTCGTTGAGGAATTCGTCGACGTCGCCGGTATTCAGGACCAGGTCCTGCATGTAATCGCCGAGGGAAGAGCTATGAGGATCCGTCATTGGGTCTCAACTTCGGTCAGGTCCGAAAATGTGGCTCAATGGTCCCCGCCGTGATGGGCATGTACGGAGGGGACGATTCAGACGCAGTGACGAACGTGTAAGCGGCCGGGGTCTGGGACCGCATGACCACAGCCTACCTACCAACCTTGTGTTCCTGACGATGGAGGTCCGCGAAGGCGTCCGCCAAAACAAGGACCTCACACGGTCAGGGAACGGTTCACTTCGGCCTCGACTAGTGGTGCTCTTCGTTAGTTCGTCGGGGGTTAAGCGGCGGCTTGTTCGTGTCG